>NZ_CAMUMS010000003.1:0-160252 GCF_947090115.1 Veillonella montpellierensis | reverse complement strand
AGAAAGACCCTTATAGGGTCAGAGCAAACCACCCGTTCTACGGGTGGTTATGATTATAGGTTTGAAAATTTGCAATCATATTCCTTTTATGATATGATGAGTAATGCATAATATACTAGAGAGATTTGGGCACTACGCCCTTCAAGGAGGACATATTTTAAATGAAAGCAACTGTAAATTCTGTTGACCAACATAAGGTAGAAATAACAATTGAAGTGCCTGCTACAGAAGTGGCAAAAGGTATTAAACAAGCATGTCAACGTATTGCATCTCAAGCTAATATTCCTGGTTTCCGTAAAGGTAAAGCACCTCGCCGTATTTTGGAAATGAACTTCGGTAAAGAAGCTATCATGGAAGAAGCATTTGAATTATTAGCGGGAACAAGTTATAACCAGGCTCTTAAAGAAAATGATATCATTCCTGTTACAGATCCAGAAATTGAAAGAATCACATTTGAAGAAGGTAAAGATTTAGTTTTTAAAGCTACTTTGACAAAACAACCAGAAGTAATATTAGGTGATTATAAAGCATTAAAAGCGACTAAACAAGATGCTACTGTTACGGACGAACAAATTCAAGAACAGTTGAAAAATATTGCAGAACAACAGGCTAAAATGGTAGTGGCAGAAGCGGGTGCAACACTTGAACAAGGTGACTTTGCAGTCATTGATTTTGCTGGTACTGTTGATGGCAAACCATTTGATGGTGGTGAAGGAAAATCATATCCATTACAAATTGGATCTGGCAACTTCATCCCTGGCTTTGAAGAACAATTGATTGGAGCTAAAGCTGGTGATGATGTAACTGTTAAAGTGACTTTCCCAGAAGAATATTTTGTTAAAGAATTAGCTGGCAAAGAAGCTCAATTTGAATGTCATGTACATGATATTAAACGTAAAGAGTTACCAGAATTAAATGATGAATTTGCTAAAGAAGCTTCCTCGTATGAAACTATAGCTGATTTAAAAGCGGATCTTCGTAAAAAAATGGAAGAAGATGCAGAACACCGTGCTATTGACGCATATAATGCTGAATTAATTAAACAAGCTGTTGAAAATGCAACTGTGGAAATTCCAGAAGTTATGATAGAACAACGAATCGATCAAATGATTCAAGAATTAGCCATGAACATGGAAGGTCGAGGATTAAAACTCGATGATTATTTGAAATTCTCTAACAAGACCGTTGATGAATTAAGAAAAGAATATGCTGACACTGCAGCAAAAAATGTTCGTACAGATTTAGTATTAGATGCAGTTGCGAAAACTGAAAATATTGAAGTGACTCCTGATGATATGAATCGTGAAATTTTTACTATGGCACAGAATTTCGGCGCAGATCCAAAAGAAGTGTGGGACATTATTACTAAAGAAGGCCGTGTATCTATGTTAGTTGGTTCAGTAGCGCGCAAAAAAGCAGCACGGTTTATTGTAGATAATGCTGAAGGTGCGACTAAATAATAATCTGATAGATATTGATTGAGGTGTAGTTATGTATGTGCCTATTGTAGTAGAACAAAGTGGACGTGGAGAACGGTCCTATGATATTTATTCCCGTCTATTAAAGGATAGAATCATCTTTTTAAGTGGTGAAGTTAATGATACAATGGCAAACAGTATTATTGCTCAATTGTTGTTTTTAGAAGCAGAAGATCCTGATAAAGATATACATTTGTATATTAATAGCCCTGGCGGTGTAGTTACAGCTGGAATGGCTATTTATGATACGATGCAGTATATTAAGCCTGACGTATCTACTACTTGTGTTGGTTCCGCAGCTAGCATGGCAGCCATTTTGTTAACGGCTGGTGCTAAAGGAAAACGTTATGCACTTCCCCATGCCCGTATCATGATTCATCAACCATTAGGTGGTGTTCAAGGTCAGGCGACAGATATTGAAATTCATGCTCGTGAAATTCTTCGCATGAAAGAAGAGTTGAATGGGATATTAGTATTACACACAGGACAGCCAATGGATGTTATTAAACATGATACAGAACGAGATAATTTTATGGATGCGGCAACGGCTGTTTCTTATGGATTGGTTGATAATGTACTAACGCGTCCTGGTGTAGCTAAAGAATAACGGAGGAGCTCTTGAAAAAAGACGAGAAAGAAGTTAGACGTTGCAGTTTTTGTGGACGTACTAGCGAGGAAGTTCGCAAATTAGTAACAGGACCGAACGTATTTATTTGTGATGAATGTATAGAAGTATGCCAACATATCGTTGATGTGGAATTAGAAGAACAAGAACATAACGAATTGGATCTAAAAAAGTTACCTAAACCAAAAGATATAAAAGAATATCTTGATCAATATGTAATTGGTCAAGATGAGGCAAAAATTTCTTTGTCAGTGGCTATTTATAATCACTATAAACGGTTGCAAACTGATAATATGGTAGATGATGTAGAACTACAAAAATCGAATGTTTTATTTATTGGCCCCACTGGGAGTGGTAAAACATTATTAGCACAAACGATTGCTAAGATGTTAGAAGTTCCCTTTGCTATTGCCGATGCAACGAGTTTAACAGAAGCTGGCTATGTAGGTGAAGATGTAGAAAATATCTTGTTAAAACTAATACAAGCAGCAGATTATGATATTGATCGGGCAGAGCGTGGCATTATTTATATCGATGAAATTGATAAAATTGCTCGTAAATCTGAAAATCCATCGATTACGCGTGATGTTTCTGGTGAGGGTGTGCAACAAGCATTATTAAAGATTTTAGAAGGCTCTGTAGCATCTGTACCACCGCAAGGTGGACGAAAGCATCCTAATCAGGAATTAATACAGATTGACACAACTAATATTTTATTCATTTGTGGTGGTGCGTTTGATGGTATGGATAAAGTAATATCGAAACGGACAGCCGTTAAAACATTAGGCTTTGGTGCTGATGTGAAAAAGAAAGAAGAAAAAAATATTTCTGAAATTTTGAAACAAGTTGTGCCAGAAGATTTACAGAAATTTGGCTTAATACCAGAGTTTATTGGTCGTTTGCCTGTTATGGTAACGCTTGATTCATTGGATAGAGATGCTTTGATAAGTATTTTAACAGAACCAAAGAATGCCTTGACTAAGCAATATGAAAAAATGTTATCGTTAGATGGTGTTAAACTTACCTTCGAACGAGAGGCATTAGAAGAAATTGCGGACGAAGCATTAAAACGTAATACAGGTGCCCGTGGTTTACGTGCAATTATTGAAAAAGTAATGAAACATGTTATGTATGAAGCTCCATCTGATAACACTATTAAGGAGTGTATCATTACTAGAGATTCTGTAAAAGGTCTAAGTGAACCAATACTCAAAAAATGAGTCGGACCAAGTATATAACTTGAAAGAATAGGTAAAGAAACTCATTTCGATTATTGGAATGGGTTTCTTTTATTAATAGGTAGGAAAAGGAGGGTTTATGAATTCTATTGATACTGTGATACCATTAGTTCCACTAAGAGGTTTGGTAGTGTATCCAAGTTTAGTGATCCATCTTGATATTGGAAGAGATAAATCAATAAGAGCCGTAGAACAAGCTATGGCGAATGATCGCATATTAGCGGTAACATCACAAAAAGATGATTCGATTGAGAATCCTGTATTATCTGATTTAGCATCTATGGGTGTTATAGTAAAAATCAAACAAATGCTTAGATTACCAGGTGGAGTACTTCGTATTCTCGTAGAAGGTCTTTCACGTATTCATGTTGATAATATTACTTCCATGGACCCCTATTATGAGGTTGCATACCATCAAGTTGATTCTCTTATGGGCGATGATATTGAATTGGAAGCATATCGACGATTGGTGCAATCAAAATTTGCTCTCTGGGCCGATGACTCTAAAACGATTGCAGAGGATGTGGCTACTAATATTTTGAATTTAACAGATCCATCTAATTTGGCAGATCAAGTTTCTTTTTTATTGCCAATAGGTAAGAAACAACATCAAGAATTATTAGATGAACTATCTGTAAGCAGTCGGTTAAATAAAGTCGTTGGTATTTTAAATATAGAATTGCAAATTAATGATTTAGAAAATTCTATTAATAATCGTGTGCGTCAACAAATGGAAAAAGCACAAAAAGAATATTTCCTACGTGAAAAAATTCGTGTTATTCATGATGAGTTAGGTGACAAAGGGGATCCTGACGCAGAAGCAGAAGAGTTACGACAAGAATTAAATAAATTAAATTTAGATACAGATATTCATGATCGAATTGATAAAGAAATCTCTCGTTACAGTCGTATGCCATCTATGATGCCGGAAGCTAATATTTTAAAAAATTATCTTGACTGGGTTCTTTCATTACCGTGGAAAAATTACTCGAAAGATTCGTTAGATATTAAAAAAGCAGAACAGATATTAAATGAAAATCATTTTGGATTGGAGCGTATTAAAAAACGAATTCTAGAATTTTTAGCGGTCCGTAAATTAAATGGTGGACAAGGCGGATCTATTCTCTGCTTAGTAGGTCCACCAGGTGTCGGCAAAACATCATTAGCAGCCTCTATTGCGGAAGCTTTAAATCGCAAATTTGTTAGAGCCTCATTAGGCGGCGTTAGAGATGAAGCTGAAATTCGTGGACATCGACGCACATATATCGGCGCTTTACCAGGGCGCATGATTCAAGGAATTAAACACGCTGGTACTAAAAATCCAGTGTTTTTACTTGATGAGATTGATAAATTAGCATCTGATTATAAGGGAGATCCTTCATCTGCTTTATTAGAAGTGTTAGATCCAGAGCAAAATAAAACATTTAGTGATCATTTTATTGAAATTCCTTTTGATTTTTCTGATGTATTTTGGATTACTACGGCTAATGTTGGAACCAATATTCCACAACCTTTAATGGACCGCATGGAAGTAATCCAATTATCCAGTTATACAGATGAAGAAAAGTTGCAAATTGCTAAGCGGTATTTAGTACCAAAACAAATTAAAGCAAATGGATTAGAATCGTATAAAGTTAAAATTTCGGATGCAGTATTGAAGAAAATTATTAGTGACTATATTCGTGAAGCTGGTGTACGGCGATTAGAAAAAGCAATCGCAAAAGTATGTCGCAAAATAGCCTACAAATTGGTTGAAGCCGATGAGTCAGTTACACCAAAAGTAACAGTTAAAAACTTACACACATATTTAGGAGCACCTATTTATTTAGAAGAAAAACGTGAAAAGGAAGCACAAGTAGGATTAGTATGCGGGCTAGCCTGGACATCAGTAGGTGGTGTTGTACTACCTTGTGAAGCCTCTACTATGGCTGGTAATGGTAAGTTAAGTTTGACAGGTAGCTTGGGAAAAGTTATGCAAGAATCAGGTCAAGCTGCTATGAGTTATATTCGTCATAATGCTAAAAATTTGGGAATTAAAGAAAATTTTTATAAAACTACAGATATTCACGTTCATTTACCAGAAGGGGCTACACCTAAAGATGGACCTTCAGCAGGTATTACGATGACATTAGCGATGATATCAGCTTTGACAGGAAGAAAAGTACGATCTGATATTGCGATGACTGGTGAAATCACATTACGTGGACGTGTATTACCTATTGGTGGATTAAAAGAAAAACTATTGGCTGCATTGGCATATGGCGTAAAAGAAGTTTTAATTCCTTATAATAATACAAAAGATATAGATGAACTACCAGATTCTGTAAAGAATGGTTTGACGATTACCCCTGTTAAAACAATGGAAGATGTATTGGCAAAGGCATTGTTAAAGTGATGAAAAGAAAAAAGAACACTAAAATATGGCAAAAAAAAACTAATTATGTAAGGAAAACATATGAAAACGGGCCAAGGATTATTGCTGCTAAGTATATTGCATCTGCGGTAAGAGAAAACCAATATCCTGAAGGTGATACTATAGAAATCGCCTTTTTAGGAAGGTCGAATGTAGGTAAGTCTTCATTGATTAATTCTTTGTGTAATCATCGAGGATTAGCTCTTGTTAGTGGATCGCCAGGTAAGACGAGAACTATTAATTTTTTTGACGTAGAGTCCAAAGAAATTATTTCTGAAGAGGAAGAGCGTAGATATCATTGGTTTTTAGTAGATTTACCTGGCTATGGATATGCAAAAACTGATAAGACGAATCGAAATATGTGGAGCTCTTTTATAGCGGATTACATACTACATTCTGAACGATTAATGTTATTATGTTTGTTAATCGATGGAAGACATCCTAATTTGCCGATTGATCAAGAGGCATTTCAGTGGTTACAAGATATGAATGTTCCGTTACAAATTGTAGTTACTAAGTCAGATAAACTTAACAACAAAGAACGTTCAAAAAATATATCAATTATTAAGGAATGTTTTCCAACAACAAATCCACCGATTCTATATAGTTCATTGAAACATAGTGGGCGCGAACTATTGCAACAACGAATTAATACAGTACTTTTAGGAGATAAAGAATGAGTGAATCACAACAAGAGGAATTGCTAGAGTCGGTTGCGTTTGATTTGATTCGTGTTGAATCATTTTTAGAAAAGGAATTGACAACTGGCTCTGAAGACTTTAATCGATTAATTGCGCCATTATCTAGTGCAGGAGGCAAACGATTACGAGCACAATTGTGTTTGCTAATTGCTTGTGCAGGACAGTCTGATGAAACAGAACGAATTCAGATTGCCGCAGCTGTTGAAATGTTGCATTTGGCCACATTAATTCATGATGATGTGCTAGACCAAGCAGACATACGTCGTGGAGAAACTACAATTCATTGCAAAAAAGGAAATAAGGTTGCTATTTTAAGTGGAGATTATTTGTTTGCTAAAGCATTTGAAATTGTATCTCGTATGTCTAATATGGAATACTTAAAGATATTTGCACACATTATAACTTGCTTGGTGGAAGGTGAGTTTATGCAAATGGAGGATGTGTATCGTCTAGATCAAGGTATTGATAGATATATGGCAAAAACTCAAAAGAAGACCGCTGATTTTATAGAGGGCTGTATGGAATTGGGGGCCATTCTTGGCAAGTGGAGTGCTAAGGATACAGCAGTATTGAAGAAATATGGTCATGCATTAGGAATGGCGTTTCAAATTACTGATGATATTATGGATTATAGAGAAACAGAAGCTACCACAGGAAAACCAGTGGGTAAAGATTTACGAGAAGGATTGTTAACGTATCCATTATTAAGTATTGTTAATGAGGATACTTACGATTTTTTACATAAAACTATCTGTAATATTCACGATGGAAATGAACGTGATTTAATCCAATACGTCATTAATCATGGAGGAATTGATAATACGTTAGTTGTAGAAAAACAGTATACCAATATGGCTGTTCATGCATTAAAGGAATTGCCTGATTTTTCTGGTAAAACTTTTTTGTATCAAGCCGTTGATGCCTTAGCTACAAGAAAGGTGTAATGATGAAATCATTTGATATACACCAATTTGAGTATCCCCCAAAAAAGCCTTCCATTAATAGCGTATTAGACTATAAAAAAAGATTAGCAACCATTAAAGAAGAACAGTTGAAAAATAAAACTACTAATTCTTCATCAGAGCCAATATATACTGATATTGAAGAAAAAATTATGAATGAAGCTGGAGATATGTCATTAGTAGGACATTTAACCGAATTACGACGACGTTTAATTGTTATGGTCATTGCTATTATTATTGGTGCGGCCATATCATATTACTATGTGGATACTTTGATCGCTATTTTAACAGCACCTGCAGGTAAGTTGTATTATATGAAACCTACTGAAGCTTTTTTTACATATTTAAAGGTTTCATTGGTTGGAGGTATACTTATTGCGATGCCTGTTTTACTGTATGAAATTTGGGCGTTTATCGTCCCAGCACTGACAAAGGGCGAAAAGAAAATTACTAATTTATATATTCCCATTGCACTTATTTTATTTTGTTTAGGAATTATATTTTCTTATTTTTTAGTATTGCCAGCGGCAGTTAAATTTTTTATTGGATTTTCTACTGATGAGTTGTTACCTCTTTTTTCTATTGGACAATATATTGATTTTGTTATTGCTTTTATATTGCCCTTTGGTGTCATCTTTGAGCTTCCCTTAATTGTCATGCTACTAGCACATTTAGGCTTAGTTAGTTCTCGTTTCTTAAAAAGTAAACGAAAACTATTTATTCTTATGGCTTTTATTATTGGTGCAGTTATATCACCAACACCGGATATGTTTTCTCAAACCATGATTGCAATTCCTATGATTTTGTTATATGAGGTTAGTGTATTCATTGTAGGTAAAATAATGAAAAAATAGAGATTTATTGACAATAAATTTATTTCTTTGTTATTATTAATATGGTTAATATGCAGATAGTAAAGACTTTGATAAGGAAAAATAATCAGAATATTTTACAGAGAGTCACAATGTGCTGAAATGTGATAAATAGAATGATTAGGGTAGCCTTGGAGTTAAAATAGTGAAGTTATTGTATTGTCATTTATACCTATGAAATATGTATAGATGTGTACTGATGATAATGCGTAATTATTTTCGGAACTCTCCGTTATAGAGTATAAAGTGATTATAACTATACGCTGAATAGTATTGATATTGTATGACGAGTATTAGTATGTGTTAACATATCTACTATTGTTTATGGTGTTATTTATAATAATATAGGTGGTATCGCGGAAGTAGAGCTCTTTCGTCCTAATGGGCGAGAGGGCTTTTTTTATAAAAATAGTATGATAGATTAGTGCTAACCATGATAGCCACAAAAGAGCAATGATTGTCTGTGAATGATTTTAACTAGCATCGTAAAAGGTGTACTCGTAATTATATATGTAGTGATGATAGGAGTAGTATAACCATGTATCAAAATTTAACAACCTATAACCCTGAAGAAATTGAAAGTAAACTATATGAAGAATGGGAAAGAAAAGGATATTTTCATGAGGAAGTAGATACAGAAAAAAAACCATTTAGTATTGTTTTGCCCCCTCCTAATGTTACAGGCATGTTGCATATGGGGCATGCGTTAGATAATACATTGCAAGATATTTTAATTCGATTTAAACGTATGCAAGGCTATAATGTTTTATGGATGCCAGGTACAGATCATGCTGGTATTGCGACGCAAATTAAAGTTGAAGAAATGCTGGCAAAAGAAGAAGGAAAAACACGTTATGATTTAGGCCGAGAAAAATTTATTGAACGTGTATGGCAGTGGAAAGAAGAATATGGAGATACTATTGTTAAACAGATACGATCATTAGGTGCATCTTGTGACTGGAGTCGTGAGAGATTTACAATGGATGAGCATTGTTCAAAAGCTGTTCGCGAAGTATTTTGTCAACTTTATGAAAAAGGGTTAATTTATCAAGGCGAACGTATTACGAATTGGTGCCCTCGTTGTCATACTGCACTATCTGATGTAGAGGTAGAACATGAAGATGAATCAGGGCATCTATGGTATATAAAATATCCAGTTATTGGAGAAAGCAATCGCTTTGTAACAGTAGCTACAACACGACCAGAAACTATGTTCGGTGATGTGGCTGTCGCAGTTAATCCAGAAGATGATAGATATAAAGATTTGATTGGTAAAAAATTATTATTGCCATTTGTTAATCGTGAAATACCTGTTATTGCAGATGATTATGTAGATTCTTCATTTGGTACAGGGTGTGTAAAAATCACACCAGCTCATGATCCTAACGATTTTGAAATGGGACAACGTCATTCTTTAGAATCAATCATTGTTATGAACTTAGATGGTTCTATGAATGATAAGGCAGGTCAATTTAGTGGCTTATCTCGTGAGAAAGCCCGTATAGCAGTTGTAGACGAATTAACTAATATGGGACTATTAGCCACTATTGAAGATCATAATCATAGTGTCGGACATTGTTCTCGCTGTCATACAACGGTAGAACCATTAACAACAAAACAATGGTTTGTGGCCATGAAATCATTAGCCGAGCCAGCTCTTAAGGTTGTGACAGACAAACATATTGAGTTTGTTCCTGAACGATTTACTAAAACATACACAAATTGGCTAGAATCGATTCGAGATTGGTGTATTTCGCGCCAATTATGGTGGGGACATCGTATTCCTGCATGGTATTGTGATGACTGTGGTGAAACTATTGTTTCTAGAGATGATATTGATGTTTGTCCAAAATGTGGTAGTATTCATATTCATCAAGATCCAGATGTATTAGATACATGGTTTAGTTCTGCTTTATGGCCATTTGCTACTATGGGGTGGCCTGAAGAAACTGCTGAATTAAAACAATGGTATCCAACAAGCGTGCTTGTTACTGGATATGACATAATTTTCTTCTGGGTCGCACGCATGATTTTTCAAGGATTGGAATTTAAAAAAGATATTCCATTTAAACATGTATTTATTCATGGGTTAGTACGCGATAGTCAAGGCCGTAAAATGAGTAAATCCTTGGGTAATGGGATTAATCCACTTGATGTTATTTCTGAATATGGTGCAGATGCATTACGTTTCACACTCGTTACTGGAAATACACCAGGAAATGACATGAGATTTTATATGGAACGTGTGGAAGCAAATAGAAATTTTGCAAATAAAATATGGAACGCTTCTAAGTTTGTTTTGATGAATCTAGATGACTTTGATGAACAGTTTACTCCTAATGATGAAGATTTAACATTAGCTGATAAGTGGATAATTGAAAAGTATAATGAAGCTGTTACTAATATTACATCTAATTTGGATAAGTTCGAGTTAGGTGAGGCGGCTAGCACAGTATATGACTTTATATGGAATACGTATTGTGATTGGTATATCGAGTTAGCTAAACCACGTTTATATAACAAACAAGGAGGTAGAGATCGTCAAACAGTTCAATATTTGCTTGTAACTATTTTACGTCATATGTTGGAACTATTACATCCATTTATGCCATTTGTAACAGAACATATTTGGCAACATTTGCCACATGAAGGTGAAAGTATTGTTATTGCAAAATGGCCTACGGCACTACACTTTAATGAAAATATAGAGGCAGCCAAAACGATGGAAATAGTTATGGATGCTATCAAAGGCATACGAAATATGCGTGCTGAAATGAATGTACCAATGGGAAAACGAAGTGAAGTAATTATATCTATTACTGATGAAAGCTTGCGTAAAACCATTACAGAGCATGATGATTATTTTATTACATTAGCATGGGCAGAAAAAGTCACTATATTAGATAAAGATGCAGTAAAACCTGAAAATGCGACTGTAACAGTTGTAAATGGATTAGAAGCATATTTATTGTTAAAAGATTTAATTGATGCAGATAAAGAAAAATCTCGCATTGTGAAAGATAAAGAATCTGTGAAAAAAGAAATTATGAGGTTAGAGAAAAAACTTAATAATGAAGGCTTTTTATCTAAGGCACCAAAAACTGTTATTGAAGGAGAACGCTTGAAACTAGATGAATACAAGCAAAAAGAACAAGCTTTGTTAGAACGTGAAGCATTTCTAGAAACTTTATAGAGGTAGATGATTATGACATATGAAGAAGCGATATCCTATTTAGAAAGTACGTCAACCTTTGGTATAAAGCCAGGTTTAACACGTATTCAATCTATATTAGATGCATTAGACAATCCAGAAAGAGCATATAAAATTATTCATGTCACAGGAACTAATGGAAAGGGATCTACAGCTGCCTACATTTCTTATGCTTTGTTTATGAGTGGTTTAAAAGTTGGTAGATTTACATCCCCTCATTTAGAGTCCTATACAGAACGTATTATGATTAATGATACTATGATTAGCGAAGAGGCATTTGCTGATGCATTGGATAATGTACGTGATGTGGTGGATACGCTAACGAAGAAAGGCATGGAATATCCTACACAATTTGAATTATTGACAGCCACAGCATTTTTATATTTTAAAATGCAAACAGTAGAATATGCTGTTATCGAAGTAGGTCTTGGTGGATTATTAGATTCAACTAATGTAGTACTCCCAGAAGTGTCGGTCATTACTAATGTGACGATTGATCATACTGCATATTGTGGAACAACTGTAGAAGAAATTGCTGAGCATAAGGCTGGCATTATTAAAGCTGGAGTGCCAGTTGTAACAGCGGCACAATCACCAGCATTAGATATCATTGAAAAGACTGCTCAAGAGAAACATGCACCTTTGTATGTATATAATAAGGCATTTACCATTGATAGTCGCAGCGCGATTACTGTGGGAGACACTAAGGGGCAAATGGTTACTATTTCTGATGAAGGCGGCAATCCAGCAATGTTGTTTACTAAATTATGCGGCATTCATCAAGCAGTGAATTTGTCATGTGCGTTGATGGCAGTGCGCTTGCTTATGACTAAAGAGAGCAAAATTAGTGAGGAAACAATGCGTGAAGGTTTTGCAAGAACTGAATGGCCTGGTAGATTTGAAATACTTTTAGTAGATGGTAGAACATTTATTTTAGATGGTGCACATAATGCAGCAGGCTCAGAAGCATTTGAAATGACATATAAAGAACTGTTTCAAAATAAACCTAAAACATTAATTATGGCAATTATGAAAGACAAAGAAATCCCGCAAATTATTAGTCAAGTAGTTAAAGAGGGTGACCGTGTATTTACTGTTGCAGCACAATCACAATTAGAACGCAGTGAAAACCCAAAAGATTTAGCCAATCGAATTGGTAATAATGCCACCCCTATTAGTTCAGTATCTAGTGCACTAGAAGAAGCGATAAGAGAAACTAATACAGGTGATATTGTTGCTATATGTGGATCTTTGTATATTTTAGGGGAAGTGCGGCGATGGCTTAGACAGAAAGCTATTGGCTGAGGAGTATTTTATGATGAATATGATACAACAGGGATCTTTTACATCACGTTTTGACGTATATATTCGTAATATGCTTTATATTATAGCTATTGCTGTTCCATTGCATCCTATATTAGGCGATGTAGCTATTTTTATTACAACTTGCATGGCTTTGTATAATCACTTTAGATTTCATAAAATATATGATATTCATTTTGATAGTTTATTTCTATCTGTACTACTTTTTGTATGTTGGACTTTCTTATCATCTCTTTTATCTTCTAATAGGTTATTTTCTGTAGCTAGTTGTTTGTATCAGATTGGTGAATGTGCAATTGTGTACTTCTTGATGCGTTTCTACTTAAAAACACCTACACAGTGGAAATATTATATATATGCGATGTTAGTCAGTTCTTTGATTGTTGCTTTAATAGGTATATATCAATATATTTTTATTACAGAAATTCAGATGCATACATGGGTTGATGCTGATAAATTTCCAAATTTAATGAGAAGAATGTATTCAACATTAATGAATCCTAATCTATATGGCGCCTATTTATTAATAATCTTAAGTGCTATTGGTAGCTTCGTATTAAAATTTATCCAACTTAAAAAATGGAAAAAGCTCATCTATATAGGAATACTAGGTGTTGTTCTTCTGATTTCTATGATACTAACTTACTCTCGAGGTATTTGGATTAGTTTTGCTTGTATTATACTTTTTTGGGGAATAATAGTGAATCGCAAACTATTATGGACATTATTGCTTATACCTATTGTGTTGTATTTTTATCATGGTGAAGTAGGGATCCGTTTATGGTCATTATTTTCAGGTAATGATACATCTGTTGCACTGCGTTGGGCCTTGTGGGATAGTACAACATATATGATTGCAGACCATCCTCTTTGGGGAGTGGGATGGAATACATTCCAGCTAGAATATCCATCGTACAATTATTTTATACAGGATTCTGAAGTTCTAATGTATCATGCACATAATATGATTCTTAATATATCTGCGGAAGCAGGTATATTGGGGATGGTATTCTTTATGTTAATCCTAGGCACACATCTTTGGTCGATGTACCGAAAAAAAGAGAAATACCATACTTCATCTTATAGAAGCGAATGCATTAGTAGTGATAGTTATAGTATTATATATGATAGTGTTAAATGGATGCTAGGAGCTATAATAGTTGGTGTTCTAATCAGTGGGTTATCTGATTATGAATTGTATAGTCATCAGATTTCTATTGTATTTTGGCAAACATTAGGACTTTGTGCCTGTGTGATAGAGTATAAAAACAAAAATGATAATAAATCTCCATATAAATGCTAAGATACTAGAGAATGGTATATTGAAAAATAACCAACAGTTATATCAAATTAACAAATAGTTATATATTAGTCATGACCATTATGCAAAAAAAGCATAATGGTCTATTTCTATTTCTAGTTAAATACATATTATGCATATTGGTTGACAATACTTTTTGAAAAGCATAAGATGTAATCGTTCAAAGAATTAATTCATCAGAATTCAATTCGAAATGCTAGTAATATTCATTGAGAAAGATTATAGCTGTAATGAAAATCTATTATTGATAATCAAACAGCTATAACTAAGAGGCATTCTCAAATTATATACTGGTAGGGATGAACAAAGAATAAGGATTGACGGTTGTTCAAACTATTCATAACTAAAGGAGATGATAGTGATGATTAACATCCTAGACCGTGTGAAGGGGAGTTCTCTTCAAGGAAAAATTGTCACTGCTGAAGAAGCAGCTAAGCTGATTAATCCAGGTGATAAAGTAGGCATTTCTGGCTTTACTCCATCTGGATATGCAAAAGCAGTTCCTTTAGCATTGGCAAAACGTATGGAATCAGATCCATTTCAAATTGATTTATGGACTGGTGCTTCTGTTGGTGATGAAGCTGATGGTGCATTAGCACGTGTAAATGGCATTCATCGTCGTTTTCCATATCAAACGAATAAGGATATGCGCAATGCATTGAATAACGAGCAAGTTCGTTATAGTGATATGCATTTAAGTCATGTAGCCCAACAAATTCGTTATGGATTTTATGGCGACTGTGATGTAGCTATTGTTGAAGCAGCTTGTATTAATGAAGATGGAAGCATTGTTCCTACGACTTCAGTAGGTAACTCACCTACATTTGTGAGTCAAGCTAAAAAGGTAATCGTAGAAGTTAATGTAAGCCAACCACTTACTTTAGTTGGTATGCACGACATTTATGAACCACTTGATCCACCTCATCGTCAACCAATCCCATTGGTAACTGCTGGAGATCGCATTGGTACAGATGCAATTCCTTGTGATCCTAGTAAGATTGTAGCGATTGTACCTTGTGATATTCCAGATACAACTCGCCCATTGGCACCAATTGATGATGATGCGAAAAAAATGAGTGGACATTTAATTGAGTTCTTCAAGAATGAAATTAAACAAGGTCGCTTACCAGAAAATCTTCTTCCATTACAATCTGGTGTAGGTTCAGTTGCTAATGCTGTTATTAGTGGTTTAGCACAAGGACCATTTAAAGATCTTTCCATTTATACTGAAGTAATTCAAGACGGTATGTTTGATCTTATTGATGCAGGAAAGGTTAATGTTTGTTCCGGTACTGCATTGAGTCCATCTCCAGATGGATTAAAACGTTTTTATGCAAATATCGATGAATATCGTAAAAAAATCATTTTACGCCCACAAGAAATTTCTAACAATCCTGGCCTTGCAAGACGGTTAGGCGTTATTGCCATGAATACGGCTATTGAATTTGATATTACTGGTAATGTAAACTCCACACATATCATGGGTAGTAAAATGATGAATGGTATTGGCGGATCTGGAGATTTCGCAAGAAATGCATATATCTCTATTTTCTGTACTAATTCTGTCGCTAAAAACGGTGACATTAGTTCAATTGTTCCAATGTGTTCTCATATTGATCATACTGAACATGATGTATTAGTATTTTGTACAGAACAAGGGATTGCAGACGTTCGTGGCATGAGTCCAATTGAACGTGCACGTACAATTATTAAAAATTGTGCACATCCTGATTACAAGCCAATGTTAGAAGATTACCTAGAACGAGCTATCGTTGCAACTAAACACGCCCACACACCTATGTTGCTAGATGAAGCTCTTTCTTGGCATAAACGTTTCACTGAAACTGGAACAATGAAAATTAAAAAGTAGTTTTACTTTAGGAGGATGATGAGAATTATGGCTAATGAAAATTTAAAAGCCCGCTTGGAAGCATATGAAGCAGCATGTGCAAAATCGTATGAAAAAACACCTGAAAGAAAGAATTTAAAACACAATAAACTATATACTCCTTTAGATATTGAAGGTTTCGATTACGAAAGAGACTTGAACGTACCAGGTGAATTTCCTTATACTCGTGGTGTTCAACCTACTATGTATCGTGGCCGTTTATGGACAATGCGTATGTATGCAGGGTTCTCTACTGCAGAAGAATCCAACAAACGTTATCGCTATTTGATTGAATCAGGTGCAACAGGCCTATCTTGTGCGTTTGACTTGCCTACACAAATCGGTTATGACTCTGATGATGCTATGGCAGAAGGCGAAGTTGGTAAAGTTGGTGTAGCTATTGACTCTTTAGCAGATATGGAAATATTGTTTGACGGTATTGATCTTGGTAAAGTTTCTACATCTATGACAATTAATGCACCTGCATCTGTATTATTGGCAATGTACATTGCTGTTGGTGAAAAACAAGGTGTTCCTTCCACAGAGTTACGTGGTACTATTCAAAATGATATTTTGAAAGAATATGCAGCTCGTGGTACCTATATTTTCCCACCAAAACCTTCCATGCGTTTAATTACTAACATCTTCGAATATTGTTCTCAGTATGTACCAAAATGGAATACAATTTCAATTTCTGGTTACCATATTCGTGAAGCTGGTTCTACAGCAGCACAAGAAATTGCATTTACCATCGCTGATGGTATTGCATATGTAGAAGCTGCATTAAAAGCTGGCTTAGATGTAGATGCGTTTGCAGGTCGTTTATCCTTCTTCTGGAATGCACATAATAATGTACTTGAAGAAGTTGCAAAATTCCGTGCATCTCGTCGTTTATGGGCAACTATCATGAAAGAACGTTTTGGTGCTAAAAAACCAAAATCCATGATGTTACGTGTACATACTCAAACAGCTGGTTCTATGTTAACTGCACAACAAGTTGATAATAATATTGTTCGTGTAGCACTTCAAACTGCTGCAGCTGTTATGGGTGGAACACAGTCCTTACATACTAACTCCCGTGATGAAGCTTTGGCTTTGCCAACTGAAGCATCTGTACAAGTTGCACTTAGAACACAACAAATTGTTGCTTATGAATCTGGTTTGGCTGATGTAGTTGACCCATTAGGTGGTTCCTACTATGTAGAAGCTATGACTAATGCTATCTATGATGAAGCTATGGATTATATTAAGAAAATCGATGAAATGGGTGGCGCTGTTGTAGCAATTGAAAAAGGCTATATCCAAAAAGAAATTCAAGAATCCGCCTATAAATGGCAAATGGAAGTTGAATCTGGATTACGCACAATTGTTGGTGTCAACAAATTCCAAGTTGAAGAACCACCAGTTGAAGGTTTGTTGAAAATTGATGCATCTGTTGGCGTAAAACAAGCTAAGAAAACTCAAGAAGTTCGCGCTCGTCGTGATCAGGCGGCAGTTGACAAAGCATTGGCAGCGTTAAAAGTCGGCGCTGAAGATGAAAATGTTAACTTGATGCCGTTAATCCTTGATGCAGTTCGTACTTACGCTACATTGGGTGAAATTTGTAATGTATTGCGTGGCGTATTCGGTGAATACCAAGCTCATTCCACATTATAATTTAAAAGCTTAGTTTGGAGGTAATTTATCATGGCAGAAAAACGTATCAGAGTAATAGTAGCAAAACCAGGTCTTGATGGTCATGACCGTGGTGCAAAAGTAGTAGCACGCGCACTTCGCGATGCTGGTTTTGAAGTAATTTATACAGGTCTTCGTCAAACACCAGAACAAATTGTTGAAGCCGCTTTATCTGAAGATGTTAATGTAGTAGCATTAAGTCTTCTTTCTGGAGCACACAACACATTGTTCCCTAAAATTGTTGAAATGTTAAAAGAAAAAGGCATGGATGATGTTTTAGTAATTGGTGGTGGCGTTATTCCTGATAGTGATATACCAGGATTAAAAAAAGCTGGGGTAGCAGCAATCTTTACACCAGGCACACCAACTGGTGACATCGTTAAATTTATTAACGAAAATGTAAAATAATTAGTAGAATAAAGGCTCAAGTGACAGATTTCCTTGGGCCTTTACCTAAATAACAGTAAGGTGGTGTTACCATGGATCTGGTGAAAGGACTATTAAGTGGTTCTAGATTAGCCCTAGCTCGAGCAATTACAGCTGTGGAAAGCGAGTATGATAACGCAGTAGAAATCATGCAAGCTATTTATCCTAAGACTGGTAATGCACGTATTTTAGGAATTACAGGTGCTCCTGGTGCAGGAAAGTCCACTTTGACAGACAAAGTCGTTAAACAATATTTAGCACAAGGCAAGCGTATAGGTATTGTCGCTGTGGATCCAACTAGTCCATTTTCTGGAGGGGCTATTCTAGGGGATCGCATACGTATGAATGATTTAACACTTAATGAAAATGTGTTTATTCGTAGTATGGGGACTCGTGGTAGTCTAGGTGGTTTATCCAAAAAAACATCTGATGTTGTAAAACTTATGGATGCATTTGGAATGGACCTAATTATTATAGAAACTGTTGGCGTTGGACAATCAGAAGTAGACATTGTCAAGAATGCAGATACCACTTTGGTTGTATTGGTTCCTGGTCTTGGTGATGACATTCAAGCGATTAAAGCAGGTATTCTTGAAATAGGCGATGTATTTGCAATTAATAAAGCTGATAGAGATGGCTGTGACCGCTTGAACGTAGAAATTGAGATGATGCTTGATTTAGATGAACGCGATGTAAAATGGCGTCCACCAATTAAGCGAACTATTGCAAGTAAAGATATCGGCGTTGATGAACTTTGTGAATCATTAGATGAGCATTTTGAATTTTTAGAAGATTCTGGTGAGCTAATAGAGCGTCGAGCTGAGCGAACTAGAAACGAAATCGTTGCAATGATTAATGAGCAAATTGGTCGCTATGTAGCAGAAAAAATTGTTAATAGCGATGAATTTAATAGCCAAGTTGATGATGTACATAATCGTAAAAACGATCCATATACAGTTGTCAACGATGTTATGGTTAAAGTGTTAAAGTAGACGGCGACTACATTAACATTTATATTATAGCCACTTATAAAAGTTATAAAGGAGAGAATTGACATGGCTTTTAAAGTATTACAAGTAGACCACATTGGTATTGGCGTTAATGATTTAGCAGCAACAAAAGAATTTTATAAAAATGCATTGGGAATTCAACATTTACCAGAAGATGAAATTGTTGAAGAACAAAAAGTAAAAGTTAGTTTTTTCCCATGTGGTGATGCTGAATTAGAGTTTTTGGAAACAACTACTCCAGATGGCCCTATTGGAAAATTCATTGAAAAAAATGGCGGTCGTGATGGCATCCAACATGTTGCGCTTCGTGTAGATAATATTGAAGCAGCTATTGCTGATTTAACAGCAAAAGGAATTCGTATGATTGATCAAAAACCTCGCTATGGTGCTGGTGGATCTTCTATCGCATTCGTTCATCCAAAAGCAACTGGCGGTGTATTACTTGAACTTTGCCAACGTATGAAATAAAATAGAAATATATCATATTTATATGGAGGTGTAATCATGCCAACTGTTCAAGAAAAAATTGATTTATTGCATGAAAAACTTACTGCTGTTAAAGCTGGTGGCGGTGAAAAACGTATTGCAAAGCAGCATTCCCAAGGTAAAATGACTGCTCGTGAACGTTTAGCTAAACTTTTTGATGATAATTCATTCGTGGAATTAGATCAATTTGTTAAACATCGTTGCGTAAATTTTGGTCAAGAAAAGAAAGAACTTCCTGGTGAAGGGGTTATCACTGGTTATGGTACAGTGAATGGCCGTCTAGTATATGCATTTGCACAAGATTTCACTGTTGAAGGTGGTTCTCTTGGTGAAATGCATGCTGCTAAAATCGTTAAAGTACAACGCTTAGCAATGAAAATGGGTGCACCATTAGTTGGCATTAATGATTCTGGTGGAGCACGTATTCAAGAAGCTGTAGATGCTCTAGCTGGGTATGGTAAAATCTTCTTTGAAAATACGAATGCTTCTGGCGTTATTCCTCAAATTTCAGTTATTATGGGGCCTTGTGCAGGCGGCGCCGTATACTCTCCAGCATTAACTGATTTTATCTACATGGTAAAAAATACTTCTCAAATGTTTATTACAGGACCAGCTGTTATTAAATCAGTAACAGCAGAAGAAGTAACAGCTGAAGCATTAGGTGGTGCAATGGCACATAATAGCGTGTCTGGTGTAGCCCATTTTGCAGCTGAAGATGAAGACGATTGCATTAACCAAATTCGTTATTTATTAGCATTTTTACCAAGCAATAATATGGAAGATGCTCCTATTGTTGATACTGGTGATGATCCATCTCGTGAAGAAGAATCGTTAAATACATTGTTGCCTGATAACTCTAACATGCCATATGATATGTATGAAGTTATTGAAAAAACAGTTGATAATGGCGAATACTATGATGTACAACCTCATTTTGCAAAAAATATCATCACTTGCTTTGCTCGTTTTGATGGACAAACTGTAGGTATTATTGCAAACCAACCACGTGTAATGGCAGGTTGCCTTGACATTAATGCATCTTGTAAATCTTCTCGATTCATTCGTTTCTGTGATGCCTTTAATATTCCAATTGTAAACTTTGTTGATGTACCAGGATTTTTGCCAGGTACTAATCAAGAATGGGGCGGAATTATTCGTCATGGTGCTAAAATGTTATATGCTTATTCTGAAGCAACTGTACCTAAAGTTACAGTTATTACTCGTAAAGCATATGGTGGTTCTTACTTAGCAATGTGTTCTCAAGATTTAGGGGCAGATCAAGTATTTGCATGGCCAACATCTGAGATTGCTGTAATGGGACCAGCTGGTGCAGCTAATATTATCTTTAAACGTGATGAAGATAAAGAAGCTAAAACAGCAAAATACGTTGAAGAA
Source organism: Veillonella montpellierensis (assembly GCF_947090115.1). Taxonomy (NCBI): domain Bacteria; kingdom Bacillati; phylum Bacillota; class Negativicutes; order Veillonellales; family Veillonellaceae; genus Veillonella; species Veillonella montpellierensis. Next base: position 139,229 of record NZ_CAMUMS010000003.1, on the reverse strand, counting down.
TTTGCAACTCCTTATAAAGCGGCAGAACGTGGGTTTGTTGATGTAGTTATCGAACCTAAACAAACACGCCCAGCAGTTATTAATGCTTTAGCAATGTTAGCAAGCAAACGCGAGCTTCGGGCACCTAAAAAACATGGTAATATTCCTTTATAATGATAAATCATATTAGTTAAACTATATTATCATCTGATTCTTGGAAGAACTTCGTAGGTGAACGTAGAAAGGGGAGATTAGTATGACTACAAATCCTTGGTTGATCATGGCAATTAACATGACAGTCGTATTTGCTGTTCTTATTGCTTTAGGGATTTTGATGCAAATTGTTTATTGGATTGATCCAACAAAAAAAAAATTAAAAAAAACTAGTGTGGCAACTCCCACTCCATCTTCTGAATCAAGTGTAGCGACTCCAACCGTTACGACCAATGATGAAGAGGTAATAGCAGCTATTGTAGGTGCAGTTGTTGCGATGGGATATTCTTCACATCAAATCGCATCTATTCGCCCCATCATTAGTAAAACATGGCGTATGGATGGTCGACTCAGTGGTAGAAACTGATTAAACATTCTAGGAGGAGAATTTGTATGAGTAATGCTTCAACAACTTCAGCTAATACGAAACAACCAACTGAAGAAGTAATGGCTGTTATCGTAGGTGCTATTTCAGCAATGGGATACACAGCTGATCAAATTGCCTGTGTTCGTCCTATCATTAGCCAAAACTGGCGTTTTGAAGGTCGATTAAAGGGTAGAGGATGTTAATTAATTTACATATTATAATGTTAGCAATAGATAACTCTATTAAAAATAAATATGCTAATGTTTTACTATAGTAGGAGGAATTTGAAATGAAACAATTTAATGTAACTGTGAATGGTACAACTTATGATGTAGTAGTAGATGAAGTAAAAGCAGCAGCTGCACCAGCTCCAGCTGCAGCCCCAAAAGCAGCAGCTGCACCAGCTCCAAAAGCTGCACCAGCTCCAGCAGCTAAACCTGCAGCACCAGTAGCAGCAGGTGCTGAAACTGTTAAATGCCCAATGCCAGGTAAAATTCTTTCCGTAGCAGTAACTGCTGGTCAAGCAGTTAAAAAAGGCGAAGTGCTTTGCGTATTAGAAGCTATGAAAATGCAAAATGAAATTTATGCTCCTCATGATGCAACTGTAACTGATGTTCGCGTAGCTGCTAATCAGACTGTATCTACAGGAGAAGATTTAATCGTTTTAGGTTAATTTCAAAGTAGTTATTAGTTATGTTATAGCAAGCTGATAGTTCTATTAGCTTGCTCATAACGGAATAGGGGGAACGTACATGGATGCTTTTATGGTCGCATTAAACGCTGTGTGGAATGACAGTGGTTTTATCGCATTCACATGGGGTAACCTCGCAATGATCGTTGTTGGTTTACTTTTACTTTATTTAGCATTTGCTAAAGAATTTGAACCACTATTATTAGGTCCTATTGCGTTTGGTTGTATACTAGCTAACTTACCACGTAATGGCTTTGAAGAAGGTGTTATGGCCTTAATTAGCCAAGGGATTAAATATGAAATATTCCCTCCTTTGATTTTCTTAGGTGTAGGAGCAATGACAGATTTTGGTCCATTAATTGCTAATCCTAAGACATTATTGTTAGGTGCAGCAGCACAATTTGGTGTTTTTATAGCTTTAGCTGGCGCTATGTTGGTAGGATTTACTGAACAACAAGCAGGTGCTATTGGTATTATTGGCGGCGCAGATGGACCTACATCCATTTATTTAGCCTCTAAAATGGCACCAGAATTGTTGGGCGCAATTGCTGTAGCTGCGTACTCTTATATGTCTCTTGTTCCATTGATTCAGCCACCAGTTATGAAGCTGCTTACTACTGAATCAGAACGTAAAATTAAAATGGAACAATTACGTGAAGTAACTCGTTTTGAAAAAATTGTATTCCCAATTGTATCAACAATATTTATTTCCTTATTATTACCACCAATTACTTCTTTATTAGGATGTTTGATGTTAGGCAATTTACTTCGTGAATCTGGAGTTACACAACGTTTAGCAGATACATCTGAAAATGCATTAATCAACATTGTTACCATATTCTTGGCAACAGGTACTGGTTTAACAATGGATGCTGAACATTTTATTGATTTAAAAACATTAGAAATTATTGTATTAGGCTTAGTTGCATTTATCGGCGGTACAGCAGCAGGTGTAATATTTGGTAAGATTATGTGCAAATTTGATGGTGGTAAAACAAATCCACTTATTGGTTCAGCAGGTGTATCTGCTGTTCCGATGGCAGCACGTGTATCACAGGTTGTAGGTTCTAAAGCTGATCCTAGTAACTTTTTATTGATGCATGCTATGGGACCTAATGTGGCAGGCGTAATTGGGACTGCAGTAGCTGCAGGTACAATGCTTGCTATGATAATGCCTAATTAATTCGTGTTAATACTATGTATTCTCTATCCTTCATTGATAGAGAGTACATAGTATAAAGAAATCTAAAGTCCAATCATATATGAGAGGATGCATGATGTGAGATATAAAGAGGTGCTTGAATTGTTATCAGTAGAAATTAAAATTCTAATATGCACTTTATATTCACTACTTATATTTTTTGTGGCGGGCTATACGATTGGATCGTCCCGTAAGCTCCAATGGTTTCAACGACGAACTAAGTATTCTTTTTTTAACCGGAGAGGTATCATTAGTGAACATTTATTCTTTGGATATCCTAAGACAAAAGAAGGACTCTTAGTCACGTTATGTATGTGCATTGCAATACTAATAGGTTGCAGTGTAGTATGCTATTATTTGTAACGTATAGTTTTTTTGCCATCTCTTGTTATATGTTTGGATCATATAAACTATCTTTATTCTCGGTTAGGAGATGATGATGTATGGGTTCGGCAGAACAGACTTTAATTGTATTAGCTGTCATGGCGGTTTTATTTGTTACAGAAATTATTCCATTAGCAATTACTTCATTAGGCGGAGCTATAGCACTTGGCTTATTAGGTATTATACCAGCAAAACAAGTTTTTTCGGGATTATCAAATAGTACTGTAGTATTATTTGCGGGAATGTTTGTTATTGGCGGTGCTATGTTTTATACTGGATTAGCACAAAAAATAGGTACACTTGTTGTTTCAAAGGCCGGTTCTGGTGAAAACAGATTAATGTTTGCAGTTATGGTTGTTACTGCACTCATGTCCTCTGTTTTATCAAATACAGGTACTGCAGCTGCTCTATTGCCAGTAGTAGTCGGTATTTGTTCAGCTGCTAATATTTCTGCAAGTCGTCAATTAATGCCAATGGCTTTTGCTGCTAGTATTGGTGGTATCATCACTTTAGTTGGTACACCACCAAATATTATTGCAAACGGTGCATTAGGTGAAGCAGGTTTAACAAAATTTGGGTTCTTTGAATTCGCATGGATTGGTATTCCGTTAACTGTTGCTACCATTTTATTTATGATGACAATTGGTAAACGGTTTTTACCTAATAAAATTATTTCTGGTGATGTAGAAGTTGAGCAAGAAGTAGATCCTGAATGTGTATCCAATGATCCTAAAAAAATGTGGTTATCTGGTATTATTTTATTAGCTGTAGTTATATGTATGGCTGCAGAATTATTGCCATTATATATTGCCGCTGTTATAGGGGCGATTCTCTGTGTACTAGTTGGATGTATGAAAGAAAAGCAAGCTTATGCATCGATTGATTGGGTTACTATTTTCTTATTTGCTGGTATGATGCCAGTTGCCTCTGCAATGGATAAATCAGGAGCAGGGAAAATGATTGCTGATGTTGTACTAAGTGTTATGGGTAGTGATCCTAATCCTGTATTTGCAACAGCTGTATTGTTTATTTTGTCTTGTTTATTAACTCAATTTATGTCTAATACAGCATCTTGTGCTTTATTAGCACCAATTGGTATTTCTATTGCAAAAGGTATGGGCGCTGATCCTCATGCAGTATTAATGGCAATCGCTGTTGCTGCATCTTGTGCGTTTGGTACACCAGTTGGTACACCTCCAAATACTATTGTATTAGGACCAGGTCAATATTCTTTTATGGACTATGTAAAAGCGGGTGTTCCACTTATACTTGTTTGTTTCGTAGTAAGTTTAATCGTTATTCCAATAGTATGGCCTTTCTTTTAAAAGTATATAATAGAAGTGGTTATAATATATTAGATTATACGTATCATAATATATGTTGCTTAATGATATGAACTATAATTATAGTGCTCTGTATCGATTTTCTCGAACAGATAGTATCATTTACTATTTAGAAATGAGTTCGGTATGTAACCGAGCTCATTTCTTTTATTTAGGTTACTACATTCCATATTCTAGTCATCTACATAGCTATTTAATTTGTTGAAACACACTTATATGAGTAAAATATCATAAATATAGTAGATACTATTTTTTTAGAACAAGAAGTTTCTATCACGTAGGACTCTATACTTCTTAGTATTAACATATTTTGAATAATGGTTATAGGACAAAACGTGTTGTTTTAAATGCCGATGGAACTAGGAAATCACTAGCTCTATCGGTATTTTATTCTTTTAGTGAACTTTAAAGGGTGAGCAAAATACCATTACATCGGATGGAACATTTATGATTTAATTCTAAAATGAATAGAGGTATAAACATCTATTATGTTTGTTATGTAATGAATTTACTCATGAAAGAGTAATAGTTATATGGGGGATACATAGTATATATAGATAGGATTGCACAGATATAATTGATAATAAAATCATTAATATTAGGGATGAAAAAATATTAAATTGAGAATATCTAGAAAAGACATATTGTTATTAAATTAGCAAAAAATTATAAATGAATTATATTATCATTTGGTAAAATGTCTTTATAATATATGATTTTTTATAGATTTATAATTGCTAAAATTTAATAAATAATTATTATCCTTTTGTTTGACAATCCAATAGAAACATGTAATAATGAGAACATAAGTTAAGGCAGGTGCCTTTTTAAATGATAAAAAAAGTTATATTCTATATTTGGAGGTATTATCATGAGAGTTATTGCTGACGGTTGTATTAAATGTGGTTCTTGTGCTTCTGTATGCCCAGTAGGTGCTATTAATGAAGGCGAAACAAAATATGAAATTAATGACACTTGCATCGACTGCGGTTCTTGCGAATCTGTTTGTCCTTGCTCTGTTATCTCTGCTGAATAGTATAGATATGTTACGATGCAACGATGTAATATTTTATTAATAAAATAAGAAAAGTTGATTGAGACGTGTTGATCTCTATTCATTTTATTGGATAGATATTACTAGGCTATTTTAGGAATGAGTTCAGTATTTACTGAACTCATTCCTTTTAATTTTCGCTCATTATAACAACAAATAGTGTTAACTAGTACCATATATGGTTATCGATAAGTACTTAACTAACGTGTATTAGCTATTGTATACAGGGAAAATATAATTAATACAAGGAAAATTTTAATCAAGTTAGAAAGTCGAATGGATTTTAAAATAGAGCCGGTACAGGTAGGTCATGGATGAGAATTCACTAATTAGGGTGATGAAACGAAATTGATTATTTTGTAGAGTATTATGGAACTTAGGCATAAAACATAAGCTGATACGTCAATTTTCACCATGGTAACAGGGGGAACGTAAAATCATAAAGTTGATAGAGATTGGTTTTACAGAAGAAAGGTTATAAGTTTTGACGCTTTCTTAAAGGCGCATCAGCAGTATGCCAATAGATATAATAACATAGCAGAAAATATTGAATTTTACATACCTCAGGCATATATAACAAAGTACGTTTTACCTACATCGTTAGAAGTCTATGTCACACATGTTGACTATTATAGAGTATTATTAGATTTTAGATAATACATTATTTTACATTATAAGAACATGTCATGTATAATAAATATGATTAGTAGCATATTAGAAGTGAGGTGTTATATTGTTTTATGGACTTTTATTAGTTTGTTTAGTAATAGATCAAATAACAAAATATGTTGTTAGAACGCATATGATGGTAGGCGACTCAATTCCTCTTCTATCAAATGTATTCCATATTACATATATTTTAAATCGGGGTGCAGCTTTTGGAATCCTAGAGAATCAAAGACTATTTTTTTTAGGCATTGTACTTATTTTATTAGTTATATATATCATATTTCGACATACTATTCACAGAGGGCCAAGATATTTAAAGATAGGTGCAGCATTGTTAATGAGTGGTGCTATTGGTAACGGTTGGGATCGATTTCATTATAATGCAGTGATTGATTTTTTTGATTTTAGGATTTGGCCTATCTTTAATGTGGCAGATATTACTATTTGTATTGGGGTCTCTTTAGTAGCATATTATATGATACGGAGTAAATAGAAACGATTACTATATATTCTTATATATATGTTTATATATCAGTTGTTATATAGTATTATAGTATGAATGAATTGAAAATTTCTTAGTATCAATAGAGTTACCATAAGACGTGAATAATACATGTATAATTAATAATATGCATAGATAAATATTCTAGGAGGCTGACAATCACTAAGTATGTTATATCTATATCAATATAGCCTATTTTATGAGGTATGGATAATATGATTGAATGATGATAGGTCTTATATAGTATAAATAATAAATTATTAAGGAGTTATTGAAAATGGAAAGTAAAGAATTCCTTGTTAATGCTCAGGAAGCAGAGGCTCGGCTAGATATTTTTTTAATAGGTCGCATAGAAGGTTCGCGTAGTTTTATCCAAAACTTAATTAAAGCAGATCATGTTAGTGTAAATCAAAAAGTACGTAAACCTAATTATCGACTTACAGAAGGCGATGTGGTTGCTGTTTCAATACCAGAGGCAGAAAGTGTAGAAATTATACCAGAAGATATTCCTTTAGATTATATTTATGAAGATCATGATATAGTTATTGTTAATAAACCTCGAGGAATGGTTGTACATCCTGCATTATCTAATTACTCTGGTACCTTAGTTAACGCATTGCTTTTTCATTGTAAAGATTTATCTGGTATCAATGGTGCTATTCGTCCGGGAATTGTTCATCGTCTAGATAAAGATACATCAGGTGTTATGATGGCGGCTAAAAATGATATGGCACATATGGGCTTAGCAGAACAAGTGAAAGAACACAGCGCTAAGAGAACATACTTAGCGTTGGTGCAAGGTAATATTGTGGAAGAAAAAGGAACTATTAAAGCCCCTATCGGACGGCATCCTAAAGATCGTATGAAAATGGCGGTTGTATTTGAAAATAGTAAAGAAGCAATTACTCATTTCACTGTATTAGAGAGGTTCGGACATCATACTTTAGTAGAATGTGTCTTAGAGACTGGGCGAACTCATCAAATTCGAGTACACTTTGCCTATATCGGTCATCCCGTAGTGAATGATCCATTTTATGGATATCGAAAAATGGATTTTCCTATTCAAGGACAAGCCTTACATTCTCATACGCTAGATATCATACATCCTATTAGTAATAAAAAAATGCATTTTGAGGCTGATATTCCTGAAGATTTTTTAAATTGTATTGAGTTTGCTAAACAGTATCGATTAAAAAAGGGGAGCTAATGGAAGAAGAACGTGTATTAATGGATGAGCAAAATATTACGCGAGCGATTCGACGCATTGCTCATGAGATTTTAGAACGCAATCGAGGACTGGAAAATGCTATTTTGATAGGTATTGAGCGACGAGGTATTTTTCTTGCTGAGCGATTGCGCAAAGAAATTGAATCAATTGAAGGTGTTCATTTAGACTGTACATCAATGAATGTTGCTATGTATCGAGATGATCGTGATATGAGACCTAAAGAGGGAGTATCATTTGCACTAGATACAACTGGTAAATTGGTTATTTTAGTAGATGATGTATTATATACGGGACGAACCATTCGTTCGGCTTTAAATGCACTTATGGATGCAGGAAGGCCTAGGGCGATTCAGTTAGCTGTATTAGTAGATCGTGGCCATCGTGAATTACCTATTCGAGCCGATTTTGTGGGAAAAAACATTCCTACATCTCATTTGGAAAATGTTAATGTGCAAGTTAAAGAATTTGATGGGACTGACGCAGTCATATTAACTACATAGTTGAATTTTATATACATAAGTAAAATATAATATAGTCTTATTTTTACCAGTACATACAATTTGTATTTAGAATAATATGGCGTAGTTCATGATTTTTACCATAGTAGAAATAGATATGGAAATCAATAATAGATAGAAAAACTATCATGTAGATACAATTTACATGATAGTTTAAAAGACAATGAAATAATATACTTTATGATTAAAATAGCCACTTGCAATCATCATTTTAAGAAAGTATATGTTTGTAGTTAATGTTCTATAACGATAGGAGACATTATATAATCTAATCCACCTTGCCTATACTGGGAATTTTTCATTGAAAGTTGCTGTATATCAGTGGCTCGTGTATCTAATTGTGCAAGTTCATAGGGCAGACCAGATAGTTGTTTAAAAAAAGGCGCCCATTTCTTTATAATCGGTGTTTCTCCATTATAATGGCGTAACCAAATTTTTCCTTTTTTAGAAAGTCCTAATAAACGTGCATAAGGTGGAACTATTGTATTGCTTTTGCTAGCAAGGGAACATGTAATATGGAGCAGAAGATTAGCGGCGATTCTGTTAATACGTGCATAGGAATAACGCTTGGATTTTATGAGCCTCAGAGCAGAATCCCATGAGGATGCTTGGCCGGCTTTTATAAATTTATTCTCTAAACCCTCTGTCATATCCTGTATTGTTTTTAAATCGTTAATGGTATGAGTTCGTAACATGGTTAATAACATATCTTCGTAGCGTTGAAAAGATGTGTATTGGCCTTTACTCATGGTAGAAGACACGTCACTAGATATAGATGTAGGAAAATACTTTTCTAAGGACTCAATAGTTTTGGCTGCAAGGTTACGAACAAGTGCTTTTCGTAGAGCTGTACCAGATGGGTATGAAGATGATAAACTTAAAGAATGATGGTGTCCTTGACGTTGAATGAGAATTGGCTTTAATGCTAGATTGTTATTTTCTATGGCACGTAAATACTCAATAGCTAATAGATTATTTGGTTCATTCATCAGTATACCTAGATCATAGTTATAATCTATAATACTTTTTCGCAATGCATGACCATAAAAGGCTCCTGTAGTTAATAAATTTCTACAATTTCTTTGAATATCCACGTTGTTCATTAGGCTAGATAATTCTTTTAATCGTGTTAATTCATTGGTTTCGGCACCAAAAGCAAGATAATGAGCGCCCAACGCATTGGCTAATCGGAGTGCACCAGTAGCAAAATACTCAGCACTGGAAAGTGTGTAAATTGTTGGAAACTCAAATATTAGATCAGCACCATTACATAGGGCCCAACGAGTTCTATGGAATTTATTAAATAAAGCAGGTTGGCCGCGTTGTACAAAGGAACCACTCATAATGATAAGAATAGTAGCGTCTTTGTAGTTCTTTTTTAATTGTTGAATTTGGTAAGCATGACCTCTATGAAAGGGATTATATTCTGCAATAATAGCAATCGTCTCCATAATATCTCCTTAAACTATAACAAAGATTACTATTATTTTAATATATTAAAATATAGTTGACTAGGTGGCTACTAAATAGATAAAGATATGGTATAATATTCGTTGCATACACAATAAATTTATTAAATACCATATTCCTTGTAGAATATTTTTATGTGTCTATGATATAATGTGAAACGTAAGCTAATGTGCTTAGAGGAGTGATTATTTGAAAAATTTATTATTAATTGGCATTCTAAGTGTTTTTTTCCTCTTATCAGCTGGATGTAGTAGTGATAATATATTGGATTCCTATAGCTTTGGGGAGCAAGTGTTCCATGCAGGGCAATCTGAAATTACCGTGGAATTACCCTATGAGTTAGGTAAGAATAAAAATACAACAGAGTCACCAGATGGATATCCGCTAGACTCCTATGCTGGATTAGGTGAACATATAGCAGTATATATAGAAGCAAAACATCCTACTGCTACTAAAATATTACCAGATCCATCAACAATTACCGATAAAAGTGTAAGTGTATTTCAAAGTAATCAAGGTGATGTATCTCAAGATACTATTGATTTAGGTGGTGTACAAGCTCATAAAGTTACAGCCACTTTTATACAGAATAATATTAAGTATAGTTTTTTACAATATGTCTTTTTAGATAAAGGGGTATTGTGGAATATAGTCTACCAATATCAGACTGATGATGAGGTAGGAGCTGGTATCAGCAAAGAAATTGCAGACAAAATTAAGGTTACTCATTAAAGAAAGAGGGATATGTTGATGAACGTATTAGTAGTTAATTGCGGTAGTTCTTCCTTGAAATATCAATTGCTTGATATGACAAATGAAAGTGTGTTAGCAAAAGGACAGTTTGAAAAAATTGGCGCAAAAGATGCAATTTTTACACATAAACGACCTAATGCTGATAAAGTAGAACGTGTTGAATCTATCTTGAATCACAAAGAAGCGTTAACCATTCTATTAAATATTTTGGTAGATGATCAATATGGTGTTATTAAATCTATGGATGAAATTGATGCAGTTGGTCATCGTGTTGTACATGGGGCCGAAAAATTTGCTGATTCCGTATTGATTACGCCAGCTGTTATGGAAGCTTTAAACGAATGTGCTAAAATTGCACCACTTCATAATCCACCAAATATTCAAGGTATTGAAGCTTGTCAAGCTATTATGCCGAAAGTTCCTCAAGTAGCTGTATTTGATACTGCATTCCATCAAACTATGCCAAAAGAAGCATTTTTATATGCTCTTCCTTATGAAGCCTACTCTGAATTAGGTGTTCGTCGTTATGGCTTCCATGGTACATCTCATAAATATGTAGCACAACGTTGTGCAGAATTAATGGGAAAACATATGAGCGATTTGCGCATCATTTCTTGTCATTTAGGTAACGGTTCATCAGTAACAGCAATTAAAGGCGGACGCTCTATCGATACTTCTATGGGCTTCACACCATTATCTGGCCTAGTAATGGGAACTCGTTGTGGTGATATTGATCCTGCCATTGTACCTTATTTAATGAATAAATGGGATATGACTTATAGTGAAGTCGACTCTTTGATGAATAAGAAATCTGGTGTATTGGGAATTTCTGGCGTATCTAATGATTTCCGTGTACTAGAAGATGCAGCTAAAGAAGGAAATAAAAGAGCTCAATTAGCACTTGATATGTTCCATTATAAAGTTCGTCGTGTTATCGGTGCGTATGTTGCTGTTATGGGCGGTGTAGATGCCATTGTATTTACAGCTGGTATTGGCGAAAATGGTATTGGTAATCGTGATGCAATCTGTAATGGCTTAGAATATTTAGGAACTCGTTTAGATAAAGAGCTTAATAATATTCGCGGAGAAGAACGTGAAGTAAGCGTAGAAGGTTCTAAGGTAAAAATCTTTGTTATCCCTACTAATGAAGAAATTATGATTGCCCGTGATACACAACGTATTACAGGAGATTTAGTAAAAAAATAAAATAGTTAAAAAATATATGATGAGCTACCACCGAAATTGGGAAAATTTTGGTGGTAGTTTTTTATAAAGTTTATTGATCTTGTTATATTAGATTGAAACGATTTTCTATATCCTATAAGAATATAGAATTAGTAAGATATGAGTAATAGCATATTTATTCATCAATCATGAACCTTTTGTATCTAACAGATATATTCTCGTACTGGAATTAGTTAGAATATAAGAATTTATTATACTCTTTATATTCTTTGTATTTTCTACATATTCTATTGTACACCCATTAGGTTTCGCATATAATATATACTATAGAGATGAAGGAGCATGATATGAAGATTATATATCAGGAAGATTCGCAACGATCAAAAAGTGCAGAATTGTTAATAGGAATTTTAATATTAGGTGTTATTGCATTTATTATATATACGACGTATAGAAGTATTACTTCACATATTATATTGGTGGCAGAATATTTTATTGAAATTGTTACTGGATTTGTGTTGTTGAAAAATGCAGTGGGCCGTTATCGATATATTTTAACAGAGGATCAATTTATCATTGAAGAACAATCATTATTTCGAAAAAAACATTTTGAAGTACCATATACATTAATTGATGGTGTATATGCGTTTAGACAAGAAATTATGGGACAATTGAGGTTTCGTTATAAATATAGAAAGTGTTCGACAGCTGATTCTCGTCCTGTGTATGCTATGGCTTATGAGGTAGTAGACGGACGTCATGTACGACATGCAAGAGTATTGATTAAAGCAGAAGATGCATTCTTTGATTTGCTGTCCACATTTGTACCTAATCGTATCCGTGTATCACAAGAAGAGGTTGTTTTTTATGCTATTGCCCATAAAGATGCTATAAAACATGGAGAGACAGTGGAGGAGTACTTATCTTCCATGCGTTGTGATACTAATATATAATTAACTATGAGGAAAATAGATGAATACTTTATATTTGGCTTCTACATCACCACGGCGTAGTGAATTACTATCTCAAGTAGGGATTAAGCATACTGTGGTGAAGAGTAATTATAAAGAAGATAATACATTACTAACATCACCTGTGGAATTAGTGGAACGTCAAGCCTTAGGAAAGGCGAGGGAGGCTATCGGTATACCATCAGGACGACAATTAGTTTTAGGAGCAGATACAATCGTAGTTTCTGATGAACAAGTATTAGGGAAACCTATATCGATTGAAGACGCTAGGAAGATGCTTGCACAATTATCGGGAAAAGAGCACCTAGTGATTACTGGGGTAGCATTATTATGTGATGGTGTAGAACGTGTATTTCATGTAATTACAGGGGTATTATTTAAAGAGTTATCTGATGATGAAATTAATGCATATATAAAAACAGGAGAACCATTTGATAAAGCGGGAAGTTATGGTATTCAGGGAATTGGTGCTTTGTGGGTACGTGAAATTCATGGCTCCTATACTAATATAGTGGGTCTGCCTGTTGAAGTCGTGTATGATGAATTACAAAAATTATTACGATAAGATGATGCTTATCAAAAGCTATGAGCTACGGCTCATAGCTTTTCTGCGTTTTATAAGGAAAATAAGTAAAAATAAAACTGCAAATACATGGAAAGGAGGACGTGTAAATTATGATAAATCATTATAGAAGCGTGCACTTGTGATGGGAATAGTATAGTGGCAATAAATTTATAGTATCTGTGTAGGAATATATGTATTGAGAATATAATGGAGGGTATATGAGTATAGTTAATCAAGGATTATGGGATAAACAAATAGGCAATGCGACTAAATTTGAAAGTACGAGAGAACATATATGTGTAAAGCATATGGATACATTTCAAAGACCACGAGAAAAATTTATTGCTTTAGGCGGTGATAAGTTAGATATAGCTGAAATTTTAGCTATTTTATTGCGGACTGGTTGTAAAGGACAATCATCGATTTCTTTAGCAAAAGAATTATTACAAAATCTTTCAATGAGAGGATTACAGTTAAATAGTGCTACGATTGATGATTGTATGCAAGTAAAGGGGATTGGGGAAGACAAAGCAGTAACCATTGGAGCTGCTATTGAATTAGGAAGACGACTAGTAGAAACAAAGGTGCTAGAAGAACACAAGGATTTTACATCACCTGAGACAGTTGCTTTATATGTTATGGAACGAGTGAGACATTGGCGTGAAGAACATTTTATGGCCATGTATTTAACAGCAAAAAATACATTGATTTCGATTGAAGAAATATCAAAAGGGGGGCTAACATCTAGTTTAGCAGAACAGAGAGTAGTATTTCGCTATGCCATTGCCCATAATGCGGCCTCTATTATATTGTTTCATAATCATCCCTCGGGCGATAGTACACCAAGTCAGAACGATATACGAGTGACAAAAGTATTTAGAGATGCAGGACAACTCATGGGGATACCTATTATTGATCATATTGTTATAGGTGATAAAAACTATACTAGTTTATGTGAGAAAGGATATGTTTAGGCAAAATTGAAAATTTTTTATAAAATTTCTAGAAAATATGATAAAATGATATGATGATAGTACAAAGGAGACATACATCATATGAGTAAAGTATTTTCTTCATTAGGTAGAAATTTAAGTATAGATATGGGAAGTATTAATACCCATGTATATGTGGAGGGACGTGGCATAGTAGTGTCAGAGCCCTCATTGGTTGCAACGGATACAAAACAAGAAGGAATCATTGCAGTAGGAAGTGAAGCAGAGCGTTTATTGCTTAGAACACCAGATATGTTGGATGCGTTGCGTCCGTTAAAAGATGGTTTTATTGTTGATTATCGTGTAACCCATACTATGTTAAATTATTTCATCCATAAAGCTTCTAAGTCTGTGAGACGTTCTAGAGTTTTTATGTCAATTCCTTGTGGAATGACAGATGTGGAGCAACGAGCTATGACAGATGCTGTTATACAAGCGGGAGCTAGGGAAGTATATTTGCTTGAAACTCCTGTATTGGCTGCGTTAGGTAGTGGGCTTCCTATTTTCGACTCCTACGGGAGTATGGCTGTAGATATTGGCGGAGGTACTGTTGATATTGGAATATTAGCATTAGGTGGGACTGTCATCAGTCGATCTGTTCGATGTGGTGGCGGTGATTTTAATGCGGTAATTTTGCAATATATAAAGCAGTGTTTTTCTGTTATGGTAGCCGATGATACGGTAGAAGAAATTAAATGTACATTAGCGACAGCACTTATGCCAGAAGAAGATTTAGAATATACATTTTTAGGTAGAGATACATCAAATGGATTGATGAAACGTAGTGTAATCCATAGTTATGAAATTTACGAAGTACTGCAAGAGCCTATTTGTCGTATTATTAATGAAATAAAAAATGTGATTCGTCAAACATCACCAGAATTAGTAGCAGATATTATGGAAAATGGGATGGTTTTAACAGGCGGAAGTGCACAATTAACGGGATTAGCAGAATGTATTGCTAAAGAGATTGGTATTCCTGTACATGTGCCAGATAATCCATCCTTGACAGTTGCAAGGGGGCTTGGCGTTGCGGCTAAACAATTTTCTATGATGACACGTTATATTGTTGCATCTAAAAATAGAAAGGGGCGAATATAATGTTTTCATCTGAACGTAAATTGATTACTTTTATAGCGATTGCTTGCATCCTTTTAGGACTGTTGGGATATGCGTGGAAACAACGAACTCATGTTCCATTTGTAACAGTAACCTTAGAGCAAATAACTACTCCATTTTCCTATGGAGCCTCTACGATTTTACGTAATTTACATACAGGGATTGAAGTTATTGATAATGCTATCGGTAATACGACCGCGCTCAGTGATATAGAACAAGAACGCGATACAATGGCGCAAAAGGTAGTAGATTATAATGAAGTAGTGGCAGAAAATATTAGATTGAGGCAATTATTAAATTTTGAAGTAGCTCATCCTGAATTTGATATGGTAGTTGCTACAGTGGTGACTAAAGATTATGGCAATTGGACTAATACATTTACTATTGACCGTGGAGCAGAAGAGGGAATAGCGATCAATATGCCTGTGTTTGTACCTAGTGGTGTAGTAGGATTTGTAACAGATGTATTTCCTCATTCATCTAGAGTACAAACTATTTTCGATCCACGTACATCAATTGGTGTCATTGTGCAACGGCCAGAATCAAGGATTGCTTCTGTAATGAAAGGTAATGGTAATAATCCGACAGAACCTATTATGGTTAATATTGCTAAAGATGGAGATATATTAGAAGGCGATACACTTATTACATCTGGATATGGTGGTATCTATCCGAAAGGATTTCCTGTAGGACATATTAAAAAATTAGAAATAGATAGTGAAGGATTCGTAAAGAATGCGATTGTTGATGCGAATGTAAATGTTAGAAATATAGAGGAAGTATTTGTTATTATACGCTCCTCTGTAACGGCTCCGAATAGTCCTAAAGAACCGCTTAAACTTGTACCACAGACTCAACGTGATCAATTAGAAGGTGTTAAAGGAGCTGTGAAACAATGAGACTCATTGCGTATATTTTATTAGGACTGTTGACCTTACTTATACAGACACAACTATTTCCGTTTCTTATCCATCAAGTGTGGATACCAAACTTATTCTTGGTTTGGATAGTCCTTATTGCAGCTATGCATGGTCGTAAAACAGGATTAATCATGGCAACGATAGCAGGTGTGATTCATGATACGATTATTTCTAATTTTTTCGGATTACACATATTTCCATATTTACTAGTTGTGTACGTAGTAACTGTATTTCGTGTTCATATTTATGAAGAACAATGGTACATTTCATGTATCACTGTAGCTATTGCAACATTGCTAGATTCTGTGATTCGAATTGCTATATTATACGCTATTCATGCAGATATTGAAATAGGAACATACATGTGGCATCTTGTATTCCCTACTATATGGGTTAATGGAATTCTTGCAGTTTTTATACATTATTTATTGTGGCGTATGCAGGAAAAAGAAAAGTATATTTGGTAAATGATTGGAGGCATCTGCGTGCTCGAAAGTTTATATAAAAAGAATAAGACAGGCCGTTTTGATGTCTTTGTATATGTAGTAATTGTCGTATTTTTAGTATTAATTGCGCGCCTCGTATATTTGCAAATTATTGAGGGTGAATATTACCAATCTAAAGCTGAAGGCAATCGACTTCGCATGGTTTCTATGACAGCGGCTCGAGGAATTATGTATGATAGAAATGGACAAATTCTTGTGGGATCGCGTCCTGCGTATACGGTCTCCATTATGCCTACAGGAAAAGAAATCGATGAAAAAACACTTATCTCTTTAGCAAGTCTATTAAAAACTACACCAGATATATTAAAGGAAAAAATTAGTTCTCATAAAGGCGGATATGAACCAATTCGTTTAGCAACTGACATTACTATGGATGTAGTTACTAAAATTGAAGAACATCATGATGAATTCCCTGGCGTTACTATTGATGTAGAACCGCTGCGCTATTATCCTTATGATTCATTAGCTTCTCAATTATTTGGATATGTAGGCGAAATTAGTGAAGAAGAACTTGGAGAGATAAAGAAAAATAATCCTGATTCTTTAGTTAATCAAGGAACTATTTTGGGCCGATCTGGATTAGAAAAAATGTATGACTCTGTTCTACGTGGTACTGATGGAGGAAAACAACTAGAAGTTGATGCCAGTGGCCGTGTTGTTGCTGAGGTGGGACGCAAGCATACAATCCCTGGCGACGATATTCATTTGACGATTGATTTAAAATTGCAAAAAGTCGCAGAAGAAGCAGTTCATAAACAAATTTCCTTATTACGACAACAGCATATTCCCGCTAAAGGGGCTGCTGTAGTGGCTCTCGATCCTAATACAGGTGCCGTATTGGCGATGGTGAGCTCTCCAGAATTCAATCCAAATTGGTTTGCACAGGGGATTACAACACAACAATGGACACAGTTAAATACAGATGCAGGGCATCCATTTGACAATAAGGTTATTTCTGGAGAATATCCACCAGGTTCACCATTTAAAATAGTAACAGGATCAGCTGCCCTAGACTTAAAAAAAGTAACACCGGACGAGCAAATTTTTGATAGTGGTCGTCATTGGCTCATTGATAAAAGAAATGCAGAAGGAGAAGCATTAGGATGGCTTGATTTTAATACGGCTTTAGCTAAATCTGACAATGTATACTTTTATGAAATGGGCAATCGAGTTGGTATAGATAACCTTAATAAATATGCTAAATATTATGGCCTTGGAGAAAAGACTGGCATAAAATTATACGGAGAAGCTACAGGTAATTTGGCAAGTCCAGAATATAAACGCAAAGTATTTGATCAAGATTGGTATTTAGGAGAAACATTTGATGCTGCTATAGGACAATCTTTTACATTAGTTACGCCAATTCAAATGGCAGTATTAATGTCGGAAGTAGCTAATGGTGGAATACGATACCAACCATATGTTGTGAGTCGTATAGATAATGCAGATGGAACACCAGCAGAAATTTATGGACCAAAAAAAATTGGCACCTTACCTATTTCTAAAAGTGTTATGGATTTAGTCCGTAATGGATTACGAGATGTTACTGCAGAAGGGGGAACGGCAGGGGAAATATTTAAAGGATTTCCTATTTCTGTAGCTGGTAAGACGGGCACAGCTGAAAATGCAGCAGGTAAAGATCATGGGTGGTTTGTTGCATATGCACCTTATGATAAACCTCAAATTGTAGTAGTTGCACTGGTAGAACAAGGAAGCTTTGGTGCTGGCTCAGCAGGTCCTATTGTCCGAGCAATTCTAGACGCTTTTTTCAATGTACGCAGCAAAGATGATAAAGAAGCTGTGAAGCAATCAGTTGGCACTACTAGTGATAGTCAGAAAGTGATGGTAGGTCCTTCTACGATATAAATCAATTATTTTTAAGAAAGGATAGTCATATGGGAATGATAATTGCACTCGTATCTGGAAAAGGTGGTGTTGGTAAAACAACACTTACTACTTGTTTAGGGACAGCTTTAAGTCAAAATGGGCATCACGTGCTAATAACAGATGGTGATTTGGGATTACGTGATTTAGATCTAGTCTTGGGCAAAGAAAATGAAGTTGTATTTGATCTTACAGATGTTTGTGCAGATCCAGAATATATGGATGCGGCAGTTATTTCAATACATGACCGATTAGATTTCTTGCCAGCGTGTCAAAGTAAACGTTGGGAAGATATAAAGAGAAAAAATTATCGAAAGATGATGCGTCGCTTATCAAAACAATATGATTATATATTAATTGATGCGCCGGCAGGCATTGGTAGGGGTAGTGATACCATTATCGATATTGCGGATCGAGTTATTATTGTATCTCAACCATTTTGGGTATCGTTGCGTAATGTAGGACGCATTATGCAAGTATGTCATGAAAAGCGAAAATTTGATTATGCTTTAGTCATTAATGGTATGTCGCAAAGTGTGTGTAGCGAATTAGATATTAATACAATTATGTCAACTGTGGGGGCTGAAAAATTAGCTACTATTATTCCTTATCATCAGGATATCATCTCTTATACTCAAGAGGGACGATTACATGAATTAGCACCTGAGTGGCTTCTCACAATGTTAGAGCCCCTTGTTACATTTACACAAACTGGTATGGCCATCGATGAGAATCGTTTAACGCATACATATGATAATTTATTTACTAGTGTCATAGATTCACAAAAGGTAGATGCTGTAAAAACAGATACAATGATAGAAGAAAATTCTGAAGAAGATACAATCATACAGATTAATTGTGAAAATACTGCATCTAATCATCATACTCATGATGATAGTTATAGAAAAAATTATGATGAAAAAGAATCGAATGATAATCCAGCGACATCTAGTACATGGATGCATCGTATGCTTTCACCGATTAGTCAATTATTACATAAGCAAAAATCTATGAAGTGGTCTCATTTAGTACGTAGAAGATAGGAGATTATATGTGGCAACGAATATGGAGAGAATGGGACTGGACAATTGTTATTTGTACGGTTTTATTAGTTGGAATTGGTGTTACAGTCATTGGGAGTGCTACGCATGTTAATAAAGAAGGACTGGCTATTACAGGTCTAGTTACCAAACAACTTGTCTTTTTTTTCATTAATGTAATATTAGTTATTGCCTTGCAATGGTTTGATTATCATCGATTTCGAGCATTATCTAAGCCAATCTACATAATTACTTTGCTGATGTTATTAGCTGTTATGTTTGTCGGAACATCTGCTCTAGGCGCTCAAAGATGGATTCAAATAGGAAGTATTACCATTCAACCTTCTGAATTTTCTAAACTATTAATGATTATTTGTATGGCTCGATTATTAGAAAATAGGGTGGGCACATTTACGACATTTAAAAGCTTGTTACCTGTAGTTGTGTATATTGGTATACCTATGTTACTAGTATTCAAACAACCAGATTTAGGAACTTCCTTAGTATATATGGCGATTATGATAGGTATGTTATTTATTGCTGGTGTTAGAATGCGTTTAGTGCAAATTATGGCAGGTATTGCTGTTATTGCAGCACCGTTTGGTTGGTTTTTATTACATCCTTATCAAAAACAGCGTATATTGGTCTTTTTAAATCCAGATATTGATCCATTTGGATCTGGCTATCATATTATTCAATCAAAAATTGCTATTGGTTCAGGATTAATTATGGGGAAAGGGTTATTTGAAGGAACCCAAAGTCAATTGAATTTCTTGCCAGAAAATCATACAGATTTCATTTTTTCCGTAATTGGTGAAGAATTAGGTTTTATTGGATGTGTAATAGTTTTGTTGTTATTGTTTACATTAATTTATCGAGCAATTCGTATTGCTTATAGTGCCAATGATAATTTTGGCATGTTATTGGCTACGGGTATAGGTTCCATGTTTACCTTTGAAGTACTAGTTAATGTAGGCATGACTACTGGGATAATGCCTGTAACAGGGATTCCTTTGCCATTCATCAGTTATGGTGTCAGTGCATTAACAACTAATATGTTTAGTGTAGGCATTTTATTAAATATTGCTATGCAACGTAAAAAACTTATGTTCCAGTAGGTTAATGGATGAAATAAATAAAATATACTTTATAAGTGTTAAGTTATACTCGATTGATAGATATGCGTTAGAAATAGTACTACTCCTTAGTATAATTAGCATCTATAAATATATGGGGAGTAGTTTTTCTGTTTTATACATAGATTAAAATTGGGTTACTACATATCACATGGTATTATACTCATTTTGTTACTATAAAACTTTGAATATATGGAGGTATTATGATTGAATTAGATACATCTTGGTTACAACATGTAGAAAAACCAGCACGATATACTGGTGGTGAATGGAATAGTATTGTTAAAGACCATCGCCAAGTCGATGTAACCATGGCATTAGCCTTTCCAGATGTATACGAAGTCGCCATGAGTCATTTGGGGATTAAAATTTTATACTCTTTAATTAATGAACGAACCGATGCTTGTGCAGAACGTGTATTTGCACCTTGGCATGATATGGAAGCAGAAATGCGTAATAGAAGTATTCCTTTATTTTCGCTGGAAACAAGAACAGCTATTAAGGAATTTGATATAGTAGGATTTACATTACAATATGAAATGAGTTTTACTAATATCCTTAATATGCTGGATTTAGCGAATATACCTTTATTGGCAAAAGATAGAGATATGTCTTTTCCTTTAATCATTGCTGGTGGTCCTTGTTCTTATAATTTGGAACCTTTGGCTGAATTCTTTGATATTGCGTCTATTGGCGAGTCAGAAGAATGGACGAATGAGTTTATTGATTTATATAAACAAGAAAAAGAATTAGGCTTTCCAGGAGGAAAGGAAGCTTTCTTACGTAAAGTTGCATTAATTCCTGGTTCTTATGTGCCATCCTTATATGAGCCTCAATATAATGAACAAGGAGATTTTACGGGTCTACATATACTAGCACCAGAAGCACCTAATCATATTGAAAAAAGAATTATTGAAGATATGGAACATGTACATGTGGCCACTAAACCTGTTGTACCCTATTTAGATATTGTTCACGATCGAGCCGTTCTAGAATTATTTCGTGGATGTTCAAGGGGATGTCGGTTTTGCCAAGCGGGCATGATTTATCGGCCTGTTCGTGAAAAAACACCAGAACGATTAGTGGAAATTGCTAAAGAAATCATTGCTAATACAGGTTATAATGAAATTTCTTTAATGTCATTAAGTTCTGCCGATTATTCAAAATTACCAGAATTAGTTGATATGCTCATGGAAGAGTTTAAGGATAAGCAGGTGAGCGTTAGCTTACCATCATTACGAATTGACAGTTTCTCTATTGATATTGCTAAAAAAGTCCAGCAAGTTAGAAAATCAGGGCTTACTTTTGCTCCAGAAGCTGGTACACAACGTATGCGTGATGTTATTAATAAAGGTGTAACAGAAGAAAATTTACTAGCAGCTTGTACGAATGCATTTCAGTCAGGTTGGAATACAGTTAAACTTTATTTTATGATGGGATTACCGACAGAAACTGATGAAGATGTAGCAGGCATTGCAGATTTGGCGTATAAAGTACTTGATTTGCACCGGGAGATAACAGGTAAGCGAAATGGAAAAGTAACGGTTAGTGTATCTTTTTTTGTACCTAAAACACATTCTCCTTATCAATGGTATGGTCAGCAGGAAGTAGAAGAAATTCATAGAAAGCAGCAATATTTAAAATCTCTCATTAATAATCGTAATATTTCTTATCACTATCATGACGGCTATACTGGTTACATGGAGGCCGTGTTTGCTAGGGGCGATAGAAGGCTATCAGCTGTATTAATGGAAGCGTGGAAAATGGGCTGTAAATTTGATGGCTGGACAGAATATTTTAAGTACGATACTTGGTTAGCTGCATTTGAGAAGTGTGGGATAGATCCTGCCTATTATGCACGACGAGAACGCACTTTTGATGAACCATTACCATGGGATCATTTGGATTCCGTTGTAAGTAAAGGCTTTTTAAAACGAGAATGGAATCAGGCAATAGAAGCGGCACTAACACCCGATTGTCGACGTGCATCTTGTAAAGGGTGTAATGTTTGTGCTGAATTAGATACAGCTATTATCGATTATAAGGAGGGTGGACGTGTTGAGAAAGTTACGTTTGGCATTAAGTAAAGGTGAAGAATTACGTTTTTTATCTCATTTAGATTTTTCTCAAGCGGTTGAACGAACTATACGTCGAGCAGGCATACGTATGGCCTACTCTGAAGGTTTTAACCCTCATATGAAAATTAGTTTTTCGTCAGCGCTAGCATTGGGAATCACTGCGTCTAGAGAATATGTTGATATGGATACAGTTGATGAGGACTCATTAGAGAATATTATCACTCGTTTTAATACCCATGCCCCTAAAGGACTAGAAGTCATAGAAGGAAAAATTATGACTGATGAGCGCGTAAAAAAGATGATGGCTATTTGTAACTATGCCATTTATGAAGTTACAGGACCAATTACGTCCGAGATTGATTGGAAGGAATTGTTGAAGTCCTTTAATGATGCTCATGAAATAGCTTATGAAAAGATAACACCTAAAAAGATACGGACTATTGATATTAAGCATTTTATAAAAGACCCTATTACGGCAGTGGTGCATGATAATCATACAGTTACACTTGTTATGGGGATAGGAATTTATCCTGAAGGGACAGTCAAACCCAGTGAAGTTTGGAAGCTCGGGAAGAGGCAATTTGGATGGCCAGTTACTGATGCATATGAGGTACATCGAAAAGATATTTTAATAGCTAATGAAAATGGTTTATATACACCTTTAGAAATATAGTTGTGTTTATAGATCTAATATAATTAGTAGTAGGCATTTTAGAATATGACATCAGTAGTAAGAAATTTAAGCCATAGAGTTTTATTTTCATTGTAACTTGTTTTATATAGAGAGATTGATATCGTAATTGTTTATAAATAGCGAAGGAAAGCGTATTCATCATATCTAAGTATAAAAGTGGAGGCCCATATGAAACAAATTGTTATTTCAGCTATGCCAGAAGAACTTTGTATGGCAATCGTAGATGAAGAAAATCGATTAGTGGATTATATGGTCGAACGCCCTGATGAAGAACATATTGCTAATCATATATTTAAAGGAACTATAAAAAATGTCTTACCTGGTATGCAGGCTGCTTTCCTTGATATAGGTCGTTCAGATAATGCGTATTTAAATTTACAATCTGGTAAACAAAGTCAACTGTTACAAAAACTATTTGTAGGGCAACATTTATTAGTACAAGTTGTTAAAGAAGAAATGCTTGGCAAAGGTGCTAGAGTGACTAGCGATATTAGCTTAGCAGGTCGATTTATGGTTTTATTACCATATGCGAAAGGTATTCATATTTCTAAAAAGATCAAAGATCCACTTATGCGTGAGCAATTAGCGGTGATTGCAGAACCTTACTTGAACAAAGGGTGTGGATTAATCCTTAGAACTGCAGCCTCTAAAGCTACTCCGGATGAGGTGGCTGCTGATATGGAGTTTTTATGGCATACGTGGCAATCCATACATAATAGATTTTCTATTGCTAAAGGTGGCACTTGTTTATATACAGATGCTGATTTTTGGTATCGTATTTTTCGTGAACATGTTACAGCAGATGTTAGTACTATTATTGTAGATGATCCAGTTGGTTTTAAACGTATTTCAGAATTATTGGCGTTAACTAAATTAGATGACTATATTAGCCTTCAACTATATACGGATAAAGAGCCTATTTACAAAGCATATCAAGTAGATGAACAAATAGAAAGTTTGACGAATACAGAAGTTACATTGCCTTCAGGTGGAACTTTACGAATTGATCATACAGAAGCGTTAACAGTGATTGATGTTAATTCTAGTAGTTTTGTTGGACAGTCTAAAAGTGCCGAAGATTTAGCAGTTGCAGTCAATACGGAAGCTGCTAAAGAAATCTGTCGACAATTGCGATTGCGTGATATTGGTGGCATTATTGTTTGCGATTTTATTGATATGAGACAAGAGAAACATAAGAAAGATATTTTGCGAGTATTAACACGGTTAGCAAAAGAAGATAAGTCGAAAACTGTTGTATGCGGTATTAGCTCGCTAGGACTTGTTGAAATGACACGTAAGCGTAAACGACAAGGATTACAAACTATTCTCTTTGATACATGCCCTCAGTGTGGTGGCACTGGTTATATTTTTTCTGGAAAAACAGTATATTTACAAATTCTACGAAAACTACGTGATATGTATAAATTGGGACGCCTAAAAAGCGATATAGAAATAGAATGTCATCCTGATGTAGCCATATACTTTACAAAAGAAGTGTGTAAAAAACTTTCCATAGAATTACAAAAATCGATTTTTATTACTAAGAGTAAAACAATGAATCGTGAAGCCTACTCGCTACTATCGATTGGCCATTAATTGTATATATTGGTAGATATATAGGAAAAGTATTGATATTATAAAAATAATAGTGTATAATAGAGAGAATTTTCATAAAATATTGATTCTTCCTATATAAGTGAGGCGTTTTAATGTGTCATTAGTAGAAGTTATATTAATTGCTATCGGTTTGGCTATGGATGCGTTTGGTGTATCAGTTAGTAAAGGTTTAATGCTGACTGAAAAAGAAACACATAAAAAGGTAATATTACCTTTACTGTTTGGTATTTTTCAGATGTTAATGCCTATTATTGGGTGGGCAATAGGTGTACAATTTGCAGATACAATAGCAGCATATGATCACTGGATTATTTTAGTTCTCTTGAGTTATCTAGGTATTACTATGATACGCAACTCCTTTGATGACACAGAAGATCAAGAGGTAACCACTGGATGGGGCGAAATGCTAATGCTGTCAATCGCGACTAGCGTTGATGCAATGGCAGTGGGTATTACCTTCGCCTTTTTGTCGGTAAATGTAGTATATGCCTCATCCATTATAGGAATTATTACATTTTTTATTTCTTTAGTAGGAATTTATGCAGGACGTTTATTAGGTAATTTCTTTAAAAGTCGTGCAGAAATGATTGGTGGTATCATCTTACTCCTTATTGGGGTAAAAATTTTATTTCAACATTTAGGATATATAAGTTGATAATAAGAAGACGGTTAGTGCCATAGTAAATACTATGACAATGTATATGAATAGAAGTATACTATCCATATACGATAATTATATAAAAATATTACATATAGATTGACTACATCTACTATACATAATGGATGTAGTCATTTTTATAGTTAGTTTATTAACTAAAATTAATATATACATAGCATATTTATTTTATATAAGCTTTGACAAGACAGTTTTTTTGATATATACTTAATAAGTCATAGTTTGGGTACTACCTGAACTTTGTAGCCGCATGAAGGGGTTGTAAATGACTGACTCTTGGGTTAGGCTACCGTATTCAGCGAGTTCGAAAACAAGGAGGTGTTTATCGTGTACGCAATTATTAAAACTGGTGGTAAACAATATCGTGTATCTGAAGGCGATATAATTACTATTGAAAAATTGGAAGCAACTGCTAATGATTCTGTCACTTTTGAAGATGTATTGACTGTAGTTAATGATGGTGATGTTAAAGTTGGGGCTCCTCTTGTGGACGGTGCAAAAGTAACAGGTACAGTTCTTGAACAAGGTAAAGCTAAAAAGATTTTAGTATTTAAATATAAAGCTAAATCTAATTACCGTCGACGTCAAGGTCATCGTCAACCGTTCACTAAAGTTCGTATTGAATCTATTCAAGCATAATTATGATTTCTATTATAATTACTCGTAATTCTGATAAGCTTATTAGAAGATGTCAGATTGAAGGACATGCGGAATATGATGATCCTGGTTATGATATTGTTTGTGCAGCCGTATCCGTGCTATCTTGTACTGCTATATTGGGGTTACAAGATATTGCACATCAAGAAGGACACTATACAAATACGTCAGGACAATGTGATATCATATTATCTGGTGTTCTTACACAGAGTGGTCAGGATATATTAGAAACAATGATTCTTGGACTTACCGAGATCAGTAATCAATATTCTGATTTTGTAACAATTAGTGATAAGTAGGAGGTGAACGTAATGTTTACTTTTGATTTGCAATTATTTGCACATAAAAAAGGTGTATCAAGTACACGTAACGGCCGTGACAGTGAATCTAAACGTCTTGGCGTAAAATGTCATGATGGTTCTATTGTTAAAAGCGGTAATATTATCGTTCGTCAACGTGGTACCCATTTCCATCCTGGTACTAATGTTGGTATCGGTAGTGATGATACTTTATTTGCTCTAGTTCCAGGTAAAGTAGCATTTGAACGTGCTGGTCGTTATAACCGTAAGGTTAGCGTATACCCAGTAGAAGCGTAAGCAATAGTAAGAAGCTCTTAGAATTCTTAATCATATATTAAACTCTTAGTTGATATATGATAGGATTTTAAGAGCTTTTTTATATATGAATGAATATATTTAAGTTTACATACTAGATGCATAGAATATGGCTAGCATATTTTTATTATTTGATGATACTATAGATTTCAATAATATTTTCTATTTTATAGATAAGTCATCTTTTTTATATAGGAGAGATCATTTCTCCAAGATAGCAAAAGTTTTTACTATATAGTATAAGTAACTTGTTTTGATATTTCTTCAATCAATGAATAGGCATTTTGTAGAAGTAGTACAGAAAATAATATGTAAAGAAAGAGTAAAATAATCATCTGGAGCATAATTTATTTATAATATAGATGATGAGAGCTAATATTGTAGTTGTCATACGATATAATTCAGCTAATGAAGGTAATAATAGCAGAGTTAACATCGTTTACCATTTAGTAAGAAATACAGTTATAAAAATTAAATTATTATTCTGCAGGGCAACTTGATTATAATATTTACCGTGATTACACTTATTTTTGATTTTGAGTGGTGGTTTAATGATACGAAAGATTTTTTATCATTTAGAATAGTTTATATAAAATATATAGATTGTTGAGAGTTATTATACTTATAATTTATAGAAAAAATGTTATTATTTGCATTTTATTAATAATAATATAGACTATTTGATATGATCTAATATAGAAAGTCGACAAAATTCAGTATGTTTTACTAGGAATAAGTGTTATACTAAATATATCCATATAGATAATATTGGATATTATAGTATAGGTAAGGAATTATTATATACCGAAGAGGTTTCGGACTCAATAAGAGTAGTAAAGGAGTAAGTATGATGTACAATGTAAAATCTTCTAAGGCAGAAGAGTTTATTAGTCATGAAGAAATCCTGGATACCTTAGCGTATGCTAAAGCAAACTGTGAAAATCGTGAACTATTAGATCAAATTTTGGCAAAAGCAGCGACTTATAAAGGGTTAACTCATCGTGAGGCGGCTGTATTATTAGAGTGTCCTTTACCAGAATATAAAGATAAATTATTTACATTAGCGAAAGAAATTAAGAACACTATTTATGGTGATCGCATCGTTTTATTTGCCCCATTGTATTTATCAAATTATTGCGTAAATGGATGTGTATATTGTCCATATCATGCTAAAAATCGCGATATTAGTCGAAAAAAATTAACACAACAACAAGTAAGAGACGAAATTATGGCATTAACAGCTATGGGACATAAACGTGTGGTTATTGAAGCAGGAGAAGATCCTATTAATAATCCACTAGAGTATATTTTAGAATGTATAAAAACAATTTACAGTACCAAAAATAAGCATGGTGAAATTCGTCGTGTTAATGTTAATATTGCAGCTTGTGAAGTAGAAGACTATAAAAAGCTACATGAAGCTGGTATTGGTACGTATACATTATTCCAAGAAACATACAATAAAGAAAATTATGAAGCGTTACATCCACATGGTCCAAAAAGTAATTATGCATATCATACAGAAGCTATGGATCGAGCTATGCAAGGCGGAATTGATGATGTAGGAATTGGCGTATTATATGGATTAGAACACTATCGATATGATTTTGTCGGTTTATTGATGCATGCAGAACATTTAGAAGCTGTTTATGGAGTAGGCCCTCATACTATTTCTGTTCCTCGTATTTGTCCAGCTGATGATATTGATGTTAATGATTTCAGTAATGCTGTTCCAGATGATATTTTTGAAAAAATAGTGGCATTGATTCGTGTATCAACTCCATATACAGGTATGATAATGAGTACTCGTGAAAGTGCTACGATGCGTGCGAAAGGATTAGCCTTAGGAATTTCACAAATTAGTGGTGGATCTCGTACGAGTGTGGGTGGTTATAAAGAAGAGGAGTTACCAGAAGATAATTCAGCACAATTTGACACCAGCGATCGACGTACCTTAGATGAAGTTGTAGAATGGCTTCTTGAATTAGGGTATGTACCAAGTTTTTGTACTGCTTGCTATCGTTCGGGACGAACAGGCGATCGATTTATGGCACTTGCTAAATCTGGTCAGATTTCTAACTGTTGCCAACCTAATGCATTAATGACACTTAACGAATATTTAATTGACTATGCTAGTGACACAACTAAAGCTACTGGACAAGCTGTCATTGATAATCAATTAGGTGCGATACCTAATGAAGTAATTAAGGATAAAGCAAAGCAATATATAAAACAAATGGAATCTGGTGAACGAGATTTTAATTTTTAAAGAAACTTAATTAGAAGGGCTAGAATAAAATGTACCCTTAATAAAATAGAGGAAGGTTGATTTAGTAAAATATCAACTTTCCTCTATTTTTATAGTATCTACCTTAGACAGGAGGGTGGATTTATTGTTCTTTACTCAATAAACTACTCCCTATATGGATAGGAAAATAATTTCTTATACAAAAAACTAACCCATCTATAGTAAAATGTTCAAGCTATATTATATAAAAGTAAAGTAAGATTATAGTATGATGATTTTCTTTACAGTATACACTATATAAACCATGTTATAGATGTATGAAATAGAACTATTATGAAAATCCCATTTTTTGTGTAGCGTATATGCAATGTATATCATAAAAAATTGAATGTATACTAATACTGAAAATGAAAATTACAAATAATAATGTAGTGCCATATAAATTTGATTTAGTTTACTTTTATGTATAGAAGTTCCATATCTAGATTTAATGATTTCAAACCATCATAGTTTATTAATAGTTATTATTTATTAAATTCCTATATTTTCCCGTAGTTTCTTGAAATTTATCATAGATATATATTTTATTCTAGCTAAAGATAGTGTATAATAAATAAAAATGATAATGATAATACATTGATGAAATTACTATATGGTTGAGATGGCACTATGAAAGATATAAGAACTAAACGATGGCGTATTAATAAAGTCGATAGCCATAAAGAATATAATTTAATACATGAATTAGGCGTTTCATCAGTAGTGGCTCGGTTAATGATGAATCGTAACATTACGGACTTAGAGGAAGCAAAAAAATTTTTAAGTGGACCTTCCATTGAACCCTATGATCCATTTCTTTTAAAGGACATGATAAACGCGGTAGAAGAAATAGAATATAGGTTAACGAATCATGAACCAATTGTAATTTATGGTGATTATGATGTAGATGGTATTACAGCTACTTCACTGTTATATCGTTTCTTAAAAAAATTGGGCGCCAATGTTACTTATTATATACCAGAGCGACAAAGTGAAGGATATGGACTTAATTTAGAAGCCTTGGAGACAATCATTGACAAAGGGACTAAGCTAATTATTACTGTTGATTGTGGTATTAGTTCTTATGATATAGTGGAAGCTGTGCGAGATAAGATATCTATAATTATTACAGATCACCATTTAGTGCCAGAATGTGTACCACGAGCAACAGCTGTTATTAACCATAAGCAATTAGATTGTGACTATCCAGATAAAAATTTATCTGGTGTTGGAGTAGCTTTTAAAGTATGCCAAGCAATTTGGTTAAAGCGTACAGGGGAATGGTATTTTGATGATTTAGATATCGTTGCATTAGGAACCGTTGCTGACATGGTACCTCTTGTTGGAGAAAATAGAGCATATGTAGCACGAGGACTTACAAAAATGGCTATGCTACCTAATGAAGGACTTAAAGCATTAATCGATGTGGCTGGATTGACGGGAAAATCAATTACATCCGGCCAAATCGCGTTTTCCTTAGCACCACGGTTAAATGCAGCTGGACGTGTTACACATGCTACTAGAGCGGTTGAGTTGTTGATAGAGACTGATTCTGATAAAGCGTTGATGATTGCAGAAGAGTTGCAACTTACTAATTTAGAGCGACAAGAATTAGAACACTCTATTCATGATATGGCTCGAGATGATGTCGTTAATCAAGGGCCTTTGGCAGATTATGTGATTGTAGTAGCAGGAGAAGGCTGGCATCCAGGAGTCATTGGTATTGTGGCTTCAAGGCTAGTTGAAGAATATTATAAACCAACGTTAGTAATTAGTGTACATGATGGTATTGGAAAAGGATCTTGTCGTAGTATTGATAGTTTCAATATATATGAGGCGCTACAATATGCAGATGATTTATTAATTCAATTTGGTGGCCATAATATGGCGGCAGGATTTAGCATTAAAGAAGAAAATATTCCCCTATTACGTTCTCGTCTAACCGAGTATTGTCATAAAGTATTAAAGAAAACTGATTATATCCCAGTGCTCGATATTGACTTAGAGCTACCCATTCAAGATATAGATGTGTCTATTATTGACCAAGTGTCTACATTA
Source organism: Veillonella montpellierensis (assembly GCF_947090115.1). Lineage (NCBI taxonomy): Bacteria > Bacillati > Bacillota > Negativicutes > Veillonellales > Veillonellaceae > Veillonella > Veillonella montpellierensis. The sequence goes on along the minus strand of NZ_CAMUMS010000003.1, from coordinate 107,858 downwards.
GAACCATATGGTATAGGCAATCGAACACCGATATTTTCTGTTAGTCAGGCCATTGTAAAAGATGTATTGCTAATGGGAAAACAAAAAAATCATTGTAAAATCGTATTAGAAACTACTAATGGAACGTTAGATGCTATTGCATGGAATGCCGATTATTATCACTCACATATTGTTCCAGGTGATACTGTGAATGTGGCGTTTTCATTACAAAAAAATGAATGGCAAGGATATGTGACACCTCAATTAATGATACAAGATATTGAAGTGATACATACAGAACCCATTACATTGACGGTTGAAGGACTGAGAGATATATATGTATTTGTTAGACATATTTGTAAAAACGGTGAAGTACCTAAATATGTATTAGAAACGGAAATAGTTCATAAATATAGTACTTGTCAGAGAGCAAAGTCCAGTTTATTAGCATTAGAAGTTTTTAAAGAATTAGGTATATTAAAGGAAGAAACATCAGAAGATGGACTACTGTTGTATAAATGGTATCAAGCACAGGGAAAATTGGACTTAGTAACATCTTTAACCTTTTTGAAATACAGCTCTCAGGAGGATGTATATGAAAGAAAATGAAGAAGGCAAAGTTTTAGTAGAAAATGAAACTTTTCATAAAGAACAAGAATTAGATAATTTTATGACCTTGGTAAAATCATATTTACCAGCGAATCAATGTAAAGAAATTATACGAGCTTTTGAGTTGGCAGACAAGGCACATGCTACACAATTTCGTGTATCTGGGGAACCCTATATTATGCATCCATTGGCAGTAGCGACTATTTTAGCTCATTTACAAATTGATGACACCACATTAATTGCAGCTTTGTTACATGATGTGGTTGAGGATACAACCTATACAACTGAGGATATTAAATCTTTATTTGGTGAGGAAGTGGCGTTTTTAGTTGATGGTGTTACAAAATTAAATCAGTTTCAGTATCATACTAAAGAAGAGCAACAAATGGAAAATTATCGAAAGATGATTTTGGCTATGGCAAAAGATGTACGTGTAGTAGTCATTAAGCTAGCTGATAGATTGCATAATATGCGCACATTAAAGCACATGCGTAGTGATAAACAAAAACGTATTGCTAAAGAAACACTGGAAATTTTTGCACCTCTTGCTCATAGATTAGGTATATTCAATATTAAATGGGAACTAGAAGATTTATCATTCCGATATTTAGAACCAGATAAATACTATGATTTAGTTGAACAAATGCAACAAAAACGACAAGCCCGTGAAGATATTGTGAATGATACTATGAATCAACTGAGTAAAGCCTTAAGTGATGCTGGCATTACTGCTAATGTAAAAGGTCGTCCAAAACATTTTTATAGTATCTATAAAAAAATGAAAAAAGATAATCGTGATTTATCACAAATTTATGACTTATATGCAGTTCGCGTTATTGTAGATACGATTCCACAGTGTTATGCAGTGCTTGGCATTGCACATAGTTTGTGGAAACCGCTTCCTCATCGTTTTAAAGATTATATTGCTATGCCAAAGTCAAATATGTATCAATCGTTACATACAACGGTCATTGGTTCATTAGGACATCCTGTAGAAATTCAAATCCGCACGTGGGAAATGCATCGCGTATCTGAATACGGGGTAGCAGCCCATTGGCGATATAAAGAAGGCAATAAAAATGGAGATAAAGATTTTGATCAGAAAGTAGCATGGTTACGACAAATTCTAGAATGGCAAGATACTACTAACCCTAAAGAACTTGTGAATGCATTAAAACTAGATGCTTTTACAGGAGAAGTGTTTGTCTTTACCCCTAAGGGAGATGTGGTAAAATTACCAATTGGATCAGTGCCACTTGATTTTGCCTATCGTGTTCATACCGATGTTGGACATCAATGTGTGGGTGCTAAGATTAACGGAAAAATCGTACCATTAGATTACACATTAAAGAATGGCGATATTGTTGAGATTATTACTTCTAAAAACGGAAAGCCAAGTTTGGATTGGTTAAATATTGTAGGCTCTAGTGAAAGTAAAAATAAAATTAAAAATTGGTTTAAACGAGAAAACAAAGAAGAAAATATTGAAAAAGGGTTAGAAGCTCTTGAAAAAGAGGCTAAGCGACTTAATTATGATTGGAAAGCTTTGTACAAACAAGAATATATAGAATCAGTTTGTAATGCGCTTAATGTAGGTGGAGAAGATGAACTCCTAGCTGCTTGTGGGTATGGTGGTATACCGCTGAGTACAGTGCTCGTTAAGTTAGGGGAATTATTAAAACGAGATACCGAAAAAGAAGAATCAAAACGTTCTACGGAAGCGATTATAGAAAAATTACGGGCACATGCACCTAGAAAATCTAAGAATACTAGTGGAATTTTAGTAAAAGGTGAACGAGATGTAATGGTGAGAATGGCTCAGTGCTGTAATCCAGTACCAGGTGATGATATTATAGGTTATATTACACGTGGTCGAGGTATTTCTATTCATCGTGCAGATTGCTCGAATATTGGACATAGTAAGGAAGAACTAGATCGAATGATTGAAGTCTCATGGGATACAGATACTAGTGAAATCTTTCATGTTAGCATTGAAATTCAAGCTTACGATAGAAATGGTATGTTGATGGAAATCATGGCAGTTTTATCAGAATTGAAAATTAATATAGTAACAATTAATGCAAAAGTGGAAGAAGATACTAAAAACGTAAATATTAGTTTAGTCATTGATATTAAGGATTTATTACAATTAGATTTCGTTATGACTAAACTGAGACGCATTCGAGACGTATATGCAGTGCGAAGAGCTAGTGGAGGTGCTTAATGAGAGCTGTAGTACAAAGAGTTACGAGCGCTTCTGTTTCGGTAGATGCTATAGAAGTAGGGAAGGTAAAAGAAGGATTACTTGTATTTCTTGGCATTAGTAAAGATGATACTGAAAGTGACGCCAATTATATAGTTGATAAAATTTCACACCTTCGTATTTTTGAGGATGCGATGGGAAAAATGAATGAATCTATCATAGATAAAAAAGGGGACATCTTACTAGTGTCACAATTTACATTATATGGTGATGTACGCCATGGAAGGCGACCGAGTTTTACAGAAGCAGCCAGTCCAGAACAGGCGCAGTTACTGTATGAATATGTAGTAAATCAATGTAGATTATTAGGAATTACTATTGCTACAGGTACATTTCAATCTCATATGATGGTAGAGTTAACTAATGATGGACCTGTGACGATTTTAGTTGATAGTAAAAAAATATTCTAATATCATATTTTATCTAGGAGGTGATAATTTGAAACTTACATTGTTGAAGATTCCCTTAGGTGCATACCAAACAAATTGTTACATCATCGGTAATACGGATAATAAAAAAATCTTCCTTGTTGATCCAGGTGCACAGGGAAAAGAACTACTTGCTGAATTAAACCATAGACAACTAGAACCACAAGCTATATTATTAACTCATGGACATAGTGATCATATTGGTGCAGTTCAAGAGTTAGTTGATACCTATAACATACCTATTTATATGCATCCAAAAGAAGTACCCTTTCTTACAGATTCTGAATTGAATCTAAGTGCTTTTCAGGGATTAGACATACAAGTTCATGGAACTATACATGAAGTTATAGAAGGAGATACTATTTCTTATGAACAAGTGCCGATAAAGGTTATTGAAACGCCAGGGCATACACCTGGAGGCATTTCCTTTTATATGGATGGTATTTTATTTGCAGGGGATACTTTATTTAGAGATTCTGTAGGTCGTACTGATTTCCCATATGGATCGTTTGATGATTTAATAGTATCCATACAGACCAAATTAATGAACCTGCCAGATGATACGATTGTCTATCCAGGACATGGCCCAGAGACCACTATCGGATATGAGAAAAAATCAAATCCATTTATTGGTTAGGTGGTGATAGATTGCTATATAATAAGTCATTACAATATTGGTTGCGATTGATATTATTAGTCATTGCTATAAGCATATTAGCTCTATTGGGTCCTATTGTGTTACCATTTCTTGTATCATTCGTGCTGGCTTTACTTTTATTGCCAATTGTGAATGGATTACAATATTTTATGAGAAAAAAAGTTGGGTGGACATCGTTTCCTCGTACATTAGCTATTCTGCCAGCTTTTTTATTAGTAGCGTTACTTATCGTCATTAGTATTAATTTAGTAGTAACACCTTTTTTAACCGAATTTTCAAGATTAGTTTATAATTTACCATTTTTATTGCAACAATTTGTATTAGTCATACAATCGATTCCATTATATGAAGAATACCAAATTATGCCATCCCAGATGAATACACTTCTGTCAATGGCGATTGCAAAAGTAAGTAATTATGGTGTTGAATTAGTTCAACAAGGTGTGTCAGCAGTGTTTTCTTTGGCAGGAACATTACTGGAGTTATTATTAGTGCCAATTATTACATTTTATTTATTAAAGGATGGTCGTAAGTTACAAGAAAAAGTCATTCGTATTTTTCCAGAACCAAATGCAACGTATATACGAGAAATTAGTAATCAAATCCATCGTACAGTGGGTGGTTATTTACGAGGACAATTGTTATTAGCAACGAATATGTTTGTCATCGTTCTAATAGTGGCGTATATATTTAATTTACCATATCCTTTTGTATTAGCTTTATTAGCTTCTTTAGCCGAGTGGCTTCCTATTATCGGACCTTTTATCAGTGCCGTGCCAGCAATTATACTAGCTTCCTTAGTAAGTGGTTCGTTAGCATTGAAAGTAGCTATTGTATATTTAGTGATTCAACTAATTGATGGACAAATTACTATGCCTAAAGTATTAGGTCATGTGATAAAGTTGCACCCATTGGTTATCATTTCTGCTATTTTTATTGGTGGCACTTTTTACGGTATGATAGGGATGATGGTTGCTGTACCAATTACAGCTATTTTGCAAATTATTTTAGATAGATTATGGTATTTTAACAATTATTATAAGGATGGTGACTAATATGAATTCCACATTAGAAAAATTGAAAGAACGTATTAAAGATAAAAAATATAAGTTGACTACGCAACGGCAAACTATTTTACAAGCATTTATTGACGCAGAGGAAAATCATTTAAGTGCAGAAGATGTGTACGGACTAGTGAAAGCGGTTGCTCCTGATATTGGACTTGCTACTATTTATCGTACTCTTGATTTGTTTACGGAGCTAGATCTATTGAAACGTCTTGATTTTGGAGATGGACGTAATCGCTATGAATTAAATGATGAAGAATTTGCACATTTTCATCATCATTTAATTTGTGTGAAATGTGGGTGTGTAAAAGAATTTGAAGATGATATGTTAGAAACATTAGAGTCTATTATTGCCAAAAAATTAAATTTCCGCACCATTGACCATCAGTTAAAAGTCTATGGCTACTGTAGTGAATGCCAAGAAAAAATGAGTGAAGAAGAGCGAGAAGCGTTAGAAAGACAAACACATCGTCATGCTTAATGGATATCATTATGAGGGGCCACTACCGCTAGGTTCGGTAGTGGCTCATAATTGTGGTGCTGCTGGTCTATTTTCTAATAAAGAATCTCCACAAGTTATTATTACTGGCGAAGAACTAAATAATCAATATACGTTAAAAATAGACATTCTAGATGATACGCATACGTATCTTACGCATACAAAAGTATTCGTGGATGAGTTCACTGCATTAGGTCGACGTAAATTGGGTCAAGCATTATTATTGTATTTACGAGCATATCAGGGACTAGATATCCATAGCGAGTGGGGGACTCTAGTTGGTGTTAGACCTACTAAGTTGTACCATAAATATTTAGATACATGTTCAATAGAAGAAACACATAAACGGTTAAAAGAGGAATTCTTCATTAGTGATGAAAAGTTAGATTTATTAGCTTCTATAGCACATTATCAAAGGCCATATATTGAGCAAGAATCTTCTAATGATAAACGAGTAGCAATATATGGAGGTATTCCTTTCTGTCAAACACGATGTACATATTGTTCCTTTCCTTATGGACTCATTCAAGATTATCCGCATATACAGAATTTTAAAAAATCTTTTATAGATGATATAGAACATATGAAGTCGTTGATAGAAAGGTATCAATTAGACATTCCTGCCCTTTATATGGGCGGTGGTACACCTACTAGCTTGGACGAAGATACATTTTGTGAGATTTTGCAGTCTTTTACATCACTAGCGACTAATGATTGTGAGTATACTATAGAAGCAGGAAGACCGGATTCTATCACTAAAAGGAAAATCATGGATATGCAACGATGTGGTGTAAATCGTGTGAGTATTAATCCGCAGAGTTTGCAAGATTCTATTTTAAAAATAATTGGTCGTGGACATACAGTTTCATCGATTACATCTTTATATACATATATACGCAATCATACTACATTTTCTATTAATATGGACTTTATTGCCGGTTTACCCACACAAACTATGCAACATATGATAGAAAATATAGATTATATTTGTAAGGTACACCCTGAAAATGTTACAATTCATACGTTAGCATTAAAAAAAGGAAGTCCTTTATACAATGGTATAGGAAGGACGGACATGCCTAGTGAAATGTTGGTTAAGGAAATGGTAGCTTACACGAAAGAGCGCCTTCAAACAGAAGGTTATATTCCATATTATTTATACCGACAACAATATATGACGGGGCAAATGGAAAATATAGGATATACGTTACCTAATAAAGAATGTATTTATAATATTCACATAATGGAAGAACGGCAACCTGTTTTATCGATAGGCCCAGGTAGTTCGTCAAAATGGATGCGTGGGCCAGATTATCGTCAACAAAAGCAACATATGCCAAAAGATGTGAATGTATATATTAGCACACTAGGTACATTATTAAATAAACGAGAATCTTTATCTAAAAAGTTTTGGGAGGTTGTGTAAAGTGGCAATTCAAAAGCCTAGAGGAACACAAGATTTTTTGCCAGAACAAATTGGCAATTGGAATTATATAGAAGCTCGTATGAGAAATATTTGTAAGTCTTATGGATTTAATGAAATTCGAACACCAATTTTTGAAGAAACGTCTCTTTTTTTGAGAGGTATCGGGGAAACAACAGATGTAGTTTCAAAAGAAATGTATAGTTTTCCTACAGGCGATAAAAAAGAGCAGACATATACATTGCGCCCAGAAAATACCGCATCAGCTGTACGGGCTTACTTAGAAAATAAAATATATGGAAAAGAAAATATTACGAAATGGTTTTATATAGGACCTATGTTCCGCCATGATAAGCCACAAGCTGGACGATATCGTCAATTTCATCAATTTGGTGCAGAATTACTGGGAAATCCTTCACCATTAGCAGATAGTGAAATTATTTGTATGATATTACAGCTCTTTAAGGATTTTGGCTTAGAAGATTTACAGGTAGAATTAAATTCAGTAGGATGTCCTAACTGTCGTCCAGAATATCGCAAAAAATTAATCTCCTTTTTTGAATCAAAAAAAGATAAGTTATGTCCAGATTGTTTATCTAGATTATATAAAAATCCTTTACGAATTCTTGACTGCAAAGAGGAAACTTGCAAAGAATTGTCAATAGGTGCTCCTGCCATTCATGAACATTTATGTGATGAATGCAAGGATCATTTCGAACAGGTAAAAGCATATTTAACAGCGGCTCATGTAGATTTTCATGTAAACCCACGCTTAGTACGAGGATTAGATTATTATACGAAAACTGCTTTTGAAGTTCAATACGCCCCATTAGGTGCACAAAGTGCAATTGCAGGTGGTGGACGTTATGATGGTCTAGTTGAAGAACTAGGCGGACCAGCTACTCCTGCTATAGGATTCGCCATGGGGATGGAACGAGTGCTATTAACTCTAGAAAAACAGAATCTATTGCCTGAAACAACTATAGATCCATCAGTATTTATTGTAGCATTAGGTGAGAGAGCACAAATTGAAGCCTTCAAAGTACTACAAGTGATTCGCAGTGCCTATTGTAGTGCTGAAGTGGATGGACAAAACAAAAGTATGAAATCTCAATTAAAATATGCTAACAAAATTCATGCAAAATATGTTATTATATTGGGTGATGATGAATTAGCTCGCCGAGAAGCAATTATTCGTTACATGGAAACTGGAGAACAAGAAACAGTGCCATTAACAGAGGTAGCTATGCGAGTCATTTCAATGGTGAAAGGATGTTAATATAATGGAAACAATGAAAGGTTTACACCGTACAGATGGGTGTGGCACAATTGGTGAAGCGCATAAAGGAAAAGAAGTCGTCCTTTGTGGTTGGGTTGAACGCCGTCGAGATCACGGTGGATTGATTTTTATAGATTTACGTGATCGCTCGGGTATGGTACAAGTTGTAGCCTCTCCTGATCATAATATAGAATCATTTCATAAAGCAGAAGATGTACGTAATGAATATGTGCTTTGCGTACGTGGTACAGTAACTGAACGTGATAAAGAAGCAATCAATCCTAACATTCCGACTGGTAAATACGAAATGTATGTAGAAGAAATGCGTGTATTGAATGTAGCTAAAACACCACCATTTTATATTCAAGATGATATCGACGTAGATGAAAATATTCGCTTAAAATATCGCTATCTTGATTTGCGTCGACCAGAAATGCAGCGAAATTTAATCCTAAGACATAAAGTAACAAAAGCAATGCGTGACTTTTTTGATCAACATGATTTCTTAGAAATCGAAACACCAATGTTGACAAAAAGTACACCTGAAGGCGCACGTGATTATTTAGTACCATCTCGTGTTAATCCTGGTACATTCTATGCATTGCCACAGTCACCACAAATTTTTAAACAAATATTGATGGTAGCAGGCTATGAAAAATATTTTCAAATTGTTCGTTGTTTCCGTGATGAAGATTTACGTGCAGATCGCCAACCAGAATTTACACAACTTGATATTGAAATGAGTTTTGTGGAACAAGAAGATCTATTGCAAATGATGGAACAAATGGTAGCACATGTATTCCGTACAACATTAGGAAAAGAAATTCAATTGCCGATGCCACGCATTACATGGGATGAAGCTATGGATAAATATGGTTCTGATAAACCGGATTTACGATTTGATATGGCCTTTACGGATGTAACCGATTTAGTAAAGGACACAGAATTTAAAGTGTTCCGTTCCGTAGTAGATAACGGTGGACAGGTAAAAGCTATTGTAGTCCCTGGACAAGCTACTATTCCTAGAAGAGAAATTGATGATTTAACCAATTATGTAGGTCGATACGGTGCTAAAGGATTAGCGTGGGCTTGTATGAATGAAGATGGTACTATCAAATCTCAAGTTATGAAATTTATTGGAGAAGATACAGTTCGTGCGATTGCTGATAAGGCTGGAGCTAAATTAGGCGATTTAGTTATGATGATTGCTGATAAAAAAGCTACAGTAGCTCGTGCATTAGGCGAATTACGCTTAGAAATGGCTCGACGTACAGGCATGATTGATGACAATAAACTTGCTTTTACTTGGGTTACAGATTTCCCAATGTTTGAATATAACGAAGATGAAAAACGCTATGTAGCTATGCATCATCCATTTACTATGCCGCGTGAAGAAGATCTTGAACTACTTGCTACTGATCCAGGATCTGTTAAGGCCATTGCGTATGATATGGTATTAAACGGTGTTGAAATTGGCGGTGGATCGCAACGTATATATCAATCAACCGTGCAAGAAAAAGTATTTAATGCCATCGGTTTAACTGATGAAGAAAGTCAAGCTAAATTTGGATTTATGTTAGATGCCTTTAAATATGGAGCACCACCTCATGCAGGTTGTGCGTTTGGCCTTGATCGACTCGTTATGCTTATGGCTAATCGACAATCCATTCGCGATGTGATTGCATTCCCTAAAACACAAAGTGCCTCTGATATTATGTGCCAAGCACCATCTACTGTCGATACTAAACAATTGAAGGAATTACATATTAAACCAGCGACAGAAGAAAAAGAACGATTAGTATAACTATTATACAAAAGTAAAAGTTGGAAACTACTCCTTTGCAAACTAATTAGACTGCAAGGGAGTAGTTTTTTATGCAACAATACTATGTATTAGGAACTATAACACCTATAGAGGAACATAATTAAATAAGAATCGACATATGATAAGAACATGCATTTTTTGTAAGTAAAAGAAACTATGCTAGATGAACATTATATAATGTTAGTTTTGATAGAGGAAAAAATGGAAATAACTGTAAATTATTACTACTATACTAGTAGATACTATTCAGAATATAATAAGTGAATTAAAAATTATATTTTCCCCATCGCTATCTTTATAAATAAAGTTTGAGTATACTTGAAAATTATTTGTATTTTTGATAAGATAATGACAGAAGATATCCCTGCTGTGTGCGTGTGATATCGCAGTTTTGAGCCAACATTCAAACTTTGGGAGTTTTTACTCTCAACTCGGCGCGAAACCTTATTAGGTATGCAATGTTTTGAGGAGGACACCCACCTGCCATTGCAGGATCAAAACGCGATATTTTTACGGCATGGTGGGGTTAACCGCCTTTAGGCGGTTTTTTTATATTCTTTTTACATACATCTCTAGGAGTCGGTATGATAACTGTCTGACTACTACAGATTATTTTACTTTTATGATGAACTATGTATTGATTAGATATTTACTAGTAGATATAATAAATACCTTGTAATTGCTTATGTTATAGTGTACTTTTACAGTGACATCAATGAGTATAATTTCACATTAAATTTTTAAAGGATAATAGAAAGTAGATATTCACAAAGGAGATACTAATGGATAGCCTATTTGACGAGTTAGAGGTAACAGCATATAAACCACTAGCGGTTCGTATGAGACCAACTACATTAGATCAATTTTATGGGCAAGAAAAAGCCGTGGGGAAGGGTTCTTTTTTACGTGCTATGATAGAAGAAGATAGAATACCTTCATTATTGTTATATGGACCATGTGGCACTGGTAAAACAACGTTAGCGACGATTATTGCAAAATTAACACATAGTCGATTTGTTGCATTAAATGCGACAAATGCTGGTATTGGAGAAATTAGACATACTATCGAAGAAGCTACTAAATATATTCGTAGCTTTCAACAAAGAACAATTTTATTTTTAGATGAAATTCATCGTTTTAATAAAAGCCAGCAAGATGTTTTATTACCTTGTGTAGAAGATGGAACAGTTATCTTAATTGGTGCAACTACAGAAAATCCATTTTTTGAAGTCAATCGGCCATTATTATCTCGGTTGCGCTTAATTACGTTAGAGGAACTAGAGCCTATAGCCATAGTACAAATATTAAAACGAGCATTATCTAATTCGGAAATAGGGTTAGGGAAAAAACATATCACAGCTAATGATGATACATTACAAACGTTAGCACAATTCGTTAATGGTGATGCACGAATGGCATTAAATATTTTAGAACAAGCAGTAGCTATGTTAGAGGATGGAAGTTCATTAACATTAGATAGCTTAGATAGAATATGGGGACGACGAATTTATAGATATGACAAACATGGGGATAATCATTACGACACGATTTCAGCATTTATAAAAAGCATGCGTGGATCGGATCCACATGCTACGTTACATTATTTGGCACGAATGATTGAAGCTGGTGAGGATCCCAATTTTATAGCTAGACGTATCCTAATTTGTGCTGCAGAAGATGTGGGGTTAGCAGATCCACAAGCCTTAGTTATTGCTAATGCTGCAGCGCAGGCATCTCATTTAGTAGGTTTTCCAGAGGCTCGAATTATATTGTCGGAAGCAGCTTTGTATGTAGCGTTAGCTCCCAAAAGCAATAGTGCTTATAAAGGAATCGATAAAGCTATCGCTGATGTACGACATAAAAATTGCGGTGTTGTACCTAATCATTTAAAAGATAGTCATTATGGTGGAGCTAAATTACTCGAACATGGTATTACTTATAAATACCCTCATGATTATGTGGATGGTTATGTGAAGCAACAATATTTGCCAACTCAACTTATAGGTGCTACTTATTATGAAGGAAGTCAACATGGTCAAGAAAAAGAATTGCTTTCTGATTTACAAAAACGACGAAAAGAAAGTAATTCATAATACAGTCTTCTAATATACTAATAATACATATTTATATACAGTAATAGGGAATGTAACTCTATGAGCATGTATGTAAAACTATGAGCTAACAAACGAAATGGTACATAGTACTGTACAGTAATAATTATATAAATCGATAGACTATATAGCTAAGATGCAGCAAGAGATAGCCTAGCATATATGATTAGTTTTCAAAGTTCGTTTGTAGAGATTAGCAATCTATTGGTATAGTGAGTGGATACATCATTACTATATGGTATGCAGTTAAGTAAGCTAGTTAACTACTAGTTGACTACTATCGATGCTGTGTAAATAGTTGAATATGTCGTGATATAAACTATACTTTTATGATATAATTAAGTGATATGAAGTTTTATAATGAATTATAATATATAGAATGGGTTGCAGTATTTATGACAGAGTCTAAACAAGGAAAAGTTAGAAAAAAGAGAATAGTAAAACGTGTGAAATCAAATTCTCGGGCAAAAGGAAATTCATCGCAAAGAAAAGAGTCTGTTTCACAAAAAAAAGAAATAAAAGGATTAATTGTTGTTGTTATTGCTCTTATAGGTTTATTGGGCCTGTTTGGTGGTTCAGTTGGCCTAGGCGGCAATATATTGACAGAACTATTTGAATACGGGTTTGGTTATGGTGCTATTGTGCCTTGTTTAAGCTTATTATGGATTGGTATTCGTCAAATTTATATAGGAAAATGGTTCACCATTACAAAACGAGGCATAGTATGGTGCGCTACCTATTTCTTAATTTTAGCATTAATCACTATGATTAAAGTATCGAGTGGATCAGAGTTAATTGCCACTCATGCTATCAATTCTGGCGGATTTATAGGCGGACTCATAGCGGCTTTTCTTCATAGTATAGTAGGCGATATAGGTAGTATTATAGTTACAATCGCTTTATTACTTTCCTGCGGGCTTGTCATTAGTCGCATGTCACTTAGTAAAGGGCTACATCATGCAAAAGATAAAACACAAGTGGGCATTGAAACCGTTAGAGAAGTAGCTACGGAAAAAGCAGGAACCGTGCGTATGCAAATTTCGGATTGGCAAGAACAGCGTAAGGTTATGCACGAAACGCGAAAAGCCTATAATCGAGAAGAAGATACGCGTTTTTTAAAAACTACAGAGGCTATAGGTCAAACAAAAGATGAACAATCCGTACATGGTGCAAGTGCCAGTGATTCCGATACAAGTTCCTTACCAGTAGAAGATAGTAAGGACGTGCTATCAAATAATCATACTCTTGTATCTAAAGTAGCAGGAATAACCGCTCATGCGTTATCTACAGCAGCTACAGCAATTGGTAATTATGCTAATACAGATATTACATCAGAAAATTGCATTTCTAAAGATGAGCATTCTGATAATCATATCCATAATGCAGTAGAAGTAAATGCGCTAGACAGCACAAATTCTTCTTCATCTACAGTTGGTGATAAAGTCGATTCTACTAGTATTCCACCAGGAGAAATAAGTATAGGTGGAACAGAATCTGTAGTAGAGGAGCAAGAAACAAAAAAGGTAGCACCAGAATTAGAAATAACTAATCTTGATGCAAAGAAATCGCTATCTCCCACTACAATAGAAGATGAGATAAGTGATTCTAAAAAAAATATTATATCTAATTCTTTGGATGAGTTCGATAAAAATGATGCTACTACAGGAAAGGCAATAGGAGAACATCTTCCTAATAAGCATGAAGCGGCTAGGCGAGTAGCACAAATGGTTACAGCATCTTCTATAGGTACATGCATAACTGATGATGTTAGTGGTAATACGGCAAATACTAATCATCTAACAGTTCCATCTTCAGAAGGTGCTAAAGAAGACACAGCGGCTGTAGCTGTAGAAACAGATGGTATTGCTCGCGTTCGAAGTTTAGAGCCATATCGTTTTCCGCGATTAGATATGTTAGCCAAAGGAACTCTCAATGAAGTCGATAATGAAGAAGTAGCTCATAATGCAGAAGTATTAGAAACTACATTAAAAAGTTTTGGTATTACGGCACGTGTAGCTAATGCAACAAAAGGACCTGCCGTCACTCGTTATGAGTTAGAACCTGCACCAGGGACGAAAGTAAGTAAAATTGTTAATTTAACCGATGATATTAAGTTGAGTTTAGCCGCCGCTGATATTCGTATGGAAGCCCCTATTCCAGGTAAGTCCGCTATAGGTATTGAAGTACCTAATCGGAAAATTTCCGCTGTCCACTTGCGTGATGTACTAGACTGCGATGACTTTTCACATGCTAGTGGTGGAATTCCTGTAGGATTAGGTAAAGATATAGCAGGAACACCTATTATTACTGATTTAGCTAAAATGCCACATTTATTAGTAGCTGGATCTACGGGTTCAGGAAAATCAGTATGTATTAATACCTTAATTGCAAGTATCCTTTTTAGCCGCAAACCAGAAGAGGTAAAACTTATATTAATTGATCCTAAAATGGTTGAATTGTCCACCTATAATGGAATACCTCATTTGATGCTTCCTGTTGTTACAGATATGAAAAAAGCCGCCACGGCCTTACGTTGGGCTGTTCGGGAAATGGAAGCAAGATATCGTACATTTGCGGCTACCGGTGTACGAGATATTAAACGATATAATGAATTACATCCTAAAACTGCGATGCCTTTGATTGTAATTATCATTGATGAATTAGCAGATTTGATGATGACAGCTCCAGCAGATATTGAAGAGTCTATTAGTCGGTTAGCACAGATGGCTCGTGCTGCAGGCCTACATATGGTATTAGCTACACAACGTCCATCAGTAAATGTTATTACTGGTACAATTAAAGCAAATGTACCAAGTAGGATTTCCTTTGCTGTAGCTACACAAATTGATTCTCGTACAATTTTAGATATGGCTGGTGCCGAAAAACTATTGGGAAAAGGCGACATGCTATTTGCACCTATTGGAGCTAATAAGCCAGTTCGTATTCAGGGATGTTTTATTTCCGATGATGAAGTAGAACAACTAGTAGATTTTGTGAAAGAGCAGGGATCCCCTTCTTATGATGAAACGATTGTAGAAGATGAAGAGGATGATAGTAAAGAAGACTCTAAACTAAAAGATGATATGCAAGATGAACTATTTGAACGTGCAGTTAATTTAGTCCTTGATTCAGGGCAAGCATCAGTATCTATGTTGCAACGGAGATTTAGAATTGGATATAGTCGGGCAGCACGTTTAGTTGATACGATGGAAGAATTAAAAATTGTAGGTCCTAATAATGGAAGTAAAGCACGAGATATTTTGATGTCTAAAGAGGAGGTTATAGACACATATTTCTCGCAGCATACTAAAGAATAAATAGATACAGAAAGGAGCGTATGGTAGCTATAAATCAGCTATCTTACGATAATATATGGCGACGATTGGAGAGACATTACGCCGAGAAAGAGCTAGGAAAGGATTGACCTTACAAGAAATTGAACAATCATTACATATTCGAGCTGCCTATTTAGAAGCACTGGAAGAAGATAATTATGAAGTTATTCCTGGACATGTATATGTAAAAGGATTCATTAGAAACTATGGCAACTTTCTTGGGTTAGATGGTCAAGGATTAGTATTGACCTATAAGGATCATATTGGAGAAGATCGTGCTTTCGTTGTACGAACTAGTAAAAGTAAGTTAAAAAAAACTACTAATTCTCAAAGATTAATGAATACAGATAAGATACAAAAAATATCTATAGAAACACGTCAACGAAAACGAGAAAAAACAATTATACAAGAACGAATATTGGTAACGATGATTGTAATTCTTATTGTAATATTCTTTGTGTGGTTGCTCATATTATAAATTTATACTACAGTTAATTAGAGTTAAGGAGTCATTGGTGGATGGGAAAATTTTTAATTACTGAACGATGGGAAATGGACGCGCTAGGTTGGGCAGAGCTAGATTTTGTATTGATTAGTGGCGATGCGTATGTTGACCATCCTTCCTTTGCACCTGCTCTAATTGGACGCTATTTAGAAGCTAAAGGATATCGTATTGGTATTATTGCACAACCTGATTGGAATGATTTAAATGCTTTTAAAAAATTAGGTAAACCGCGCTTGGCTTCATTAGTTACAGCAGGTAATTTAGATTCTATGCTTAACAAATTTACAGCAGCTAAGAAAAAACGCAGTAACGATGATTATTCTCCAGGTGGACAGTCGGGCAAACGGCCTGATAGAGCGACATTAGTCTATGCTAATCGTATGAAAGAAGCTTATAGTGATGTACCAATTATTATTGGAGGTATTGAAGCTAGTTTACGACGTTTTGCGCATTATGATTATTGGTCTGATACAGTGCGTCGCTCTATTTTACATGATGCTAAAGCCGATGTATTAGTATATGGTATGGGTGAAAAGCAAATTGGCGAATTGGCGAAAGCCTTAGATCAAGGTTCTTTAGAAAGGCAACTACCGTCTATTCGTGGAATTTGTTATATAGATAAAACAATTCCTTCAGGAAGAGTTGTAGAGTGCCCCTCATTTGAAATGGTAAAGAAAGATAAACAATCTTTTAGCAAAGCTTTTAAAGTTCAATATGACGAGCAAGATCCGTACTATGGAGCAACAATTGTACAGAAACACGGTGATCGTTATGTGATACAAAATCCTCCAGCATTACCATTATCAGAGCAGGAAATGGATCAATTATATGCATTGCCATTTACTAGAACTTGGCATCCTAAATACGATAAACTTGGGGATGTGCCAGCACTTAAAGAAGTGCAATTCAGTCTCGTAAGCCAACGTGGTTGTTTTGGAAGTTGTTCTTTTTGTGCTATTACAAATCATCAAGGAAGAATTATCCAAAATCGAAGTCACGCTTCATTATTAGAAGAAGCTAAAGTTATGATTGCTATGAAAGACTTTAAAGGGTACATCCATGATGTAGGTGGTCCTACAGCAAACTTTAGACATATAGCATGTCCAAAGCAAGCTAAAGTAGGAGCCTGTAAAGGTAAAACTTGTGCAGCGCCTATACCATGTCCTAAGTTAGATACCAATCATGATGATTATATAGCGTTACTCCGCAAACTTCGAAAACTAAAAGGCGTGAAAAAAGTATTTGTTCGATCTGGTTTGAGATATGATTATGTACTGGCAGATAATAATAAGGCCTTTATTAAAGAGTTATGTCAATATCATGTAAGTGGACAATTAAAGGTGGCGCCAGAACATATTTCTGATCGTGTCACTACGATTATGGGAAAAGCAGGTAAAAAAGAATTTTTGCAGTTTAAATCATATTTTGAACGAGCGAATCGTGAATTAGGTAAAAAACAATATTTAGTACCTTATTTTATGAGTTCTCATCCTGGATGTGAATTAGTTGATGCTATTGAATTAGCAGAATTTTTACGTGATGAGCATATGTACCCTGAGCAGGTACAAGATTTTATTCCTACACCAGGTAGTTTATCTACCTGTATGTATTATACAGGTATGAATCCCCTAACAGGCGAATCAATATATGTGGCTAAAAAAGCACGAGATAAAGCAATGCAACGAGCATTGATGCAATATAAGAATATTGAAAACTATGAGTTAGTAAAAGAGGCATTGCTAATTGCAGGAAGAAAAGATTTAATTGGCTTTGGAGCAAAGTGTTTAATCCCACCACGCCCTATAAAAGGAAAGTCAACTACTATTCACAAGAAGACATATGGTCATACTAGACGAGGACCTAATAAAAAAAATATATCTCATGATAATGTATCTGTATCACAAAAACATAGAGCTATATATGCTACAAGGCATAGTAAATCGAATTGCAACATATCCTAAAATGACTTAATAGAAAAGTACTTTTAGCAAAGCGACTTGCAATCAGTGTAATTTCGCCAATCAGTTGTGCTTTTTTCTATAGGTGTGTATCTATGAATCTATTTTAGTAGTATATACTATGTTATGGTACTATGTTGTATCAGATACCGATATCCTACTAGTGTAACAAGTAGGAATCTCAGTTGTTCTGTGGAATACAATTATTAAGGAGAAAAATCTATGAAACGATGGCTTGCGCCGTGTATCTTACTAGTATTTGTATTAGGAGTGTTAGTGGGCGGAATCATTATGGCTCAACAGCGGCAAGAAGAAGATATTATATCGCCCCAAAAAGGTGAATTAATAGTTTACACTGATATACCAAATCAAATTACATCTGTCTTGGCCGATGAATATATGAAGGAAAAAAACATAAAGTTAACTATTTTACCCTTAACAGAAGAACAAATGAGTAAACGTCTATCGTCTGCTATGGCTGATCAATCTGGTGATATAGTAATTACCAGTCAAGACAATTTAGAATTAGGTGTTAAATCGCATCAATTTACTCCAGTTATTTCTGAAGGAATTGATGAAGTAGCTGATAGATTTAAAAATACAGATGGTCAATGGGTTGGAGTTTGGTATGATCCTGTTATATTTGCACAAAGTAACGCTTTCTACCAAAGAGAAGGTAAATATGTAACTACTTGGTCCACATTAGCAAAACCAGGTGATTGGAAAGTGATTCTAACTGATTTTGTAGCATCACGTAGTGCCGCTACTATTCTGTATAATTTTGTTGAAATTTATGGAAAAGAAGAAGCTATTGATTATTTTATAAGACTAAAAACACATGTAATTCAACATTCTAAATTTTTGACGACACCAGTGCGATTGGCTTCATTAGGAGAAACAGATATTGGTATAGGAAATTATTCAGATGGGAATCAGTACATGATGCATAATTATCCGGTAAAAATTATTTTTCCTAAAGATGGAAGTCCTTACACATTAACAGGTGCCGGTGTATTACATACTACTAAAAATAAAGAATTAGCTATGGAATGTATTAATTGGTTATTATCTAAACAAACAGCACAACTTTTAAATGACAATAATTTTAAATTTTGTTTTACAAATCCAGAAATGCCATTGCCAGTTGATTCTTTGGGACATGAATTAGTACTGCTTCCTGTAAGTGGTCATTATACAAGTGAAGGAAAAAAAGAATTATTAGATGCGTGGATTAGTCAAGTGCGATTTAGAAAGGATTAGAATGGAAAAACAATTAGGATATATTAGCCTTGGATGTGCTAAAAACTTAGTCGATACAGAAATTATGTTGGGAAAATTAAATGATGCAGGATATATAATTACTGAGGATCTAAGCAATGCAGACCTTATTATTATTAATACTTGTACTTTTATTGAAAAGGCAAAGGAAGAGTCGATTAATACGATCTTAGAAGCGGCTCAATACAAGCAAAGGGGACATTGTAAAGGTTTAATAGTGGCAGGCTGTTTGAGCCAACAATACCAAGAGGAACTTTTTACAGAAATACCGGAGATTGATGCCCTTATTGGTACTGGTGCATGGGATCGAATTATGCAAGCTGTAGAGGCAATTGAAGCGGGTAATCGTATTTGTATTATGGATAACATTACTAATATGTATGATGAACGTATGCCACGTATGCAAACAACACCGACTTATAGCGCCTATGTCAAGATTGCTGAAGGTTGTAATAATGGATGCACATTTTGTATCATTCCTAAAGTTCGTGGTCCATTTCGAAGTCGTACGATTGATTCCATTGTTGGGGAAGTCAAAAAACTAGCCTCTATGGGTGTCAAAGAGATTGTTTTAATTGCCCAAGATACAACACATTACGGTATCGATTTAAGTGACGATGGTAAACCATTACTAACTAGATTACTTAAAGAATTAGTAAAAATTGATGGTATTGAGTGGTATCGATTATTATATTTATATCCTCAGTTTTTTACAGATGAATTACTGGATTTCATTGTTTCTGAACCTAAAATTTGTAATTATATTGATATTCCATTGCAGCATATTAATGATGATATATTACGACAAATGAATAGGAAAGATAGTCGTCATGATATAGAAACATTACTAAAAAAAATTAGAAACCAACCTAAGCATATTACATTGCGCACATCTATTATAGTAGGTTTTCCTGGTGAAACGGATGAGCAATTCGATGAGTTATGTGATTTTGTAAAACGTATTAAATTTGATAATATGGGTGTTTTTACATACTCACAAGAGGAGGGAACTATTGCAGGCGCTAGACATGACCAAGTACCTGAGTCGATTAAAGAAGACCGTTATCATACATTAATGGCAATACAGGCGGCTATTTCTGAAGAAAATAATAAGGCTTTAGAAGGGGTAGTATGTCAAGCGATGATAGAAACCATCGAACCATCAGATGATGGTACTTTCTTGGCGAAAGGTCGATTAGAAACACAGGCACCTGATGTCGATGGTAACATGTATATTGAAAATTGTGAAAATTTAACGCCAGGCACAATATGTAATGTAAAAATTGAACAAGGCTTTGCCTATGATGTAGTGTGTAATCTAATGGACTAAATACTAAAGGATGTGATGGTATGATTGTTGAGCTAATTTCAACAGGATCTGAATTATTATTAGGGGATACTGTCAATACGAATGT
Organism: Veillonella montpellierensis; assembly: GCF_947090115.1. Lineage (NCBI taxonomy): Bacteria > Bacillati > Bacillota > Negativicutes > Veillonellales > Veillonellaceae > Veillonella > Veillonella montpellierensis. The sequence goes on along the minus strand of NZ_CAMUMS010000003.1, from coordinate 87,226 downwards.
ATCCTGGTTAGCACAAGAGTTGAATAAGCTAGGATATACAGTTGCATATCAATCTGTTGTGGGTGACAATCGGCTTCGTATGCAAGAAGTGCTACAGATTGCTATGAAACGAGCTGATATTATTATTACAACTGGTGGATTAGGGCCTACACAAGGAGATATTACTCGTGAGGTAGTGGCCAGTGCAATAGATGTTCCTCTTGAATGTAATGAAGATGCAATGAATGAAATAAAAGCCTTTTTTTATCGCGTTAATCGTGATATGCCAGAAGCAAGCCGTAGAGAAGCTATGTTGCCATCCAGTAGCAACGTATTGCACAATCCTGTAGGCGTAGCTCCTGGAGTAGCTTTACAAGATAAGAACAGTCAAACAACCTTTATCCTCTTACCAGGACCGCCAGGAGAAATGAAAGGAATGTTTGTAGATAGTGTCATTCCTTATTTAGAAAATATATTTGGCGTGCAAGGAAATGTTCATTCCTATCGATATGCGATTTATGGGCTTAGAGAATTAGAATTAGAACGTACTGTTGCTGATTTAGTCGCCTCACAATCAAATCCAACGATTGCTTTACTCATAAAAAAAGGATATATTGAGTTGAGAATTACTGCTCATGGCAAAACAGTTGATGAAGCTAAACAATTATTGGATCCGTGGGATGCAATTATTAGAGAACGATTAGGTCATCATGTAGGTAGAGAATTACATACATCCATGGATGAATTATTAGCAAGTTCATTATTAACCGCAACTGCTACAGTTAGTACTGCAGAATCCTGTACATCGGGATTAGTAGGCAAACGATTAACTGATTTAGCTGGTAGTAGTGCCTATTATAATGGAGGCATTATTTCCTATACGAATACTATTAAGCATAATTTATTACACGTACCACAAGAATTATTGGATACAGTCGGTGCTGTAAGTCGTGAAGTGGCACAAGCTATGGCAGAAGGAACAAGACGCATAACCAATAGTACGTATGGTATTTCGACAACAGGATTAGCTGGACCAGGTGGTGGTACAAAAGATAAACCAGTTGGATTAGTATATATAGGGGTCGCAGGACCTAATGGCACGGTTGTTCATAAATTAGAATTAATTGGTAATCGTGATGATATTCGTCAAAGTGCAGCAGAATACGCACTTTATTATCTATATGAATATATGAAAGAGGTACACTAATATGTCAGATGGTAGACAAACTGCATTAGATAATGCATTAAAGCAAATCGAAAAAGATTTTGGAAAAGGCGCGATTATGCGTCTTGGTGATGTAGCCAACAAGATGAACATTGAAGTGATTTCATCTGGATCATTGGCCATCGATTTAGCAATCGGCGTAGGAGGGTTTCCACGTGGTCGTATTATTGAAATCTATGGCCCAGAATCATCTGGTAAAACCACAGTTGCTTTACATGCAGTAGCAGAAGCCCAAAAACAAGGTGGTATTGCTGCTTTTATTGATGCAGAACATGCATTAGACCCTATTTATGCTAGAAATCTTGGCGTTGATATTAATAATTTACTAATATCCCAACCAGACTGTGGTGAACAAGCACTAGAAATTACTGAATCCTTAGTTCGTTCCGGAGCCGTCGATATTATTGTTGTTGACTCGGTAGCGGCATTAGTCCCTAAAGCTGAAATTGAAGGTGAAATGGGTGATGCACAAGTTGGTTTACAAGCTCGTTTAATGAGTAAAGCTATGCGTAAACTAACAGGAATTATCAATAAATCAAAAGCAGTTGTTATTTTTATTAATCAATTGCGTGAAAAAGTAGGTGTTATGTTTGGTAATCCTGAAACTACTACAGGGGGCCGAGCATTAAAATTTTATTCATCTGTTCGTTTAGATGTACGTAAAGGTGAAATGATTAAGGCGAATAATGAAAATGTCGGCGCTAGAACAAAAGTAAAAGTAGTTAAAAACAAGGTAGCTCCACCATTTAAAGTAGCTGAATTTGATTTAATGTATGGCATAGGTATTTCTAAAGAAGGTACATTAATTGATGTTGGTGTATCGTTAGAAGTAATTAATAAGTCAGGTGCCTGGTATTCTTATAATAATGAACGTATGGGGCAAGGAAAAGAAGCTGCTAAAACCTATTTAAAAGAACATCCAGCTATAGCGGCTGAAATTGATAAAATTATTCGTGATACCTTATCGGCAGAGCCAGAAGTATTTGATGTCGGTGTGAATGCAGAATCAATAACACCAGATACTAGTGAAGCGTAATTTCTATGGCCATATATTCAGCAGATATGAACGTTAACAATCAAGATGAATACGCTAATGCAATGGCACAAGCATTACGTTTTTTAAACTATCGTTTTTTGAGTTCCTATGAGCTTAGAAGAAAAATGCAGGGAAAAGAGTATTCTGATGATGTAATTAATCGCGTAGAAGATAAATTGATAGAATTACAATATTTAGATGATAAACGATTATCTGAAGACATGGCTCGTAGATTAATGCATAAACAATTATATGGGCGATTTTATATTGAACAAAAACTAAAACTTCGTGGATTAGATATACCAGAAATACTTAATACCTATAATGAAATTGAAGCAGGATTTTCTATGATAGAGAAAAAAATGCCGAAAAAAACTGTCAGTGATATGATGACAATGAAGAAAAAAATAAGTAGGCTATTGGCAAATCGCGGATTTTCTAGTAATACTATTGCCATCATCTGTGATAAAATTAGTGCATCTATTGAGGATGATTACTAATGTAATAAGTGTATATATATTCTTTAATACATAAGGTTTATGCTGGTAATCACTCTTATTTCCTTGACATAATATCATTTACAGACTAAAATTAAATTAACCTTATAAATAGGGTTTGATAATTGAATTAGACACGGCAATACAAGGAGCCGATGAGTATCGGCTCCTTAATTTTATGTATGGAGGTGAGACCAATTTTAGAATACAGTATAATTGCCGTTGTAATGGTACTGATTGGCTTAGGCGTTGGTTATTTCTTAAGAAAAAATATTGCCGAAGGGAAATTAAAACAAGCTGAAATAGAAGCTGAACGTATCGTAGCTGATGGTAAGCGTTTAGCGGAATCGAAGAAAAAAGAGGCTTTGTTAGAAGCTAAAGAAGAAATTCATAAACTTCGTACTGACGTTGATAAAGAAAATAAAGACCGTCGTGCTGAATTACAACGCTTAGAACGACGAATTTTGCAAAAAGAAGAACACTTAGATAAGAAATTAGACAACATTGAACGTAAGGAAGAAACGTTATTACGTAAAGAGCATGAAGTAACAGAATATCGTGAACAAGTGAATGCACTTTATGAAAAACAGATGACAGAACTAGAACGTATCTCAGGCATGACATTTGATGAAGCCAAAACTACGTTGTTGACTAATGTAGAAGAAGAAATTCGTCATGAAACAGCAGTATTAGTAAAAGACTTGGAACAACAAGCTAAAGATGAAGCTGAAAAGAATGCACGAGAAATTATTGCAGCAGCAATTCAGCGTTGTGCAGCTGATCATGTAGCGGAATCAACAGTGTCTGTCGTTTCCTTACCTAACGATGAAATGAAAGGTCGTATTATTGGTCGTGAAGGTCGTAATATACGTGCTTTAGAAACCTTGACGGGGATTGATTTAATCATCGATGATACGCCAGAAGCTGTTATTTTGTCTGGGTTTGATCCAATTCGTCGAGAAATTGCACGAATTGCATTAGAAAAATTAATTGTAGATGGACGTATCCATCCTGCACGTATTGAAGAAATGGTAGCAAAAGCTCGCAAGGAAGTAGAACAAACCATAAAAGAAGCAGGCGAACAAGCCACATTTGAAGCTGACGTACATGGTTTACATCCAGAGATTATTAAGATCTTAGGGCGTTTGAAATATCGAACTAGTTATGGTCAAAATGTATTAAAACATTCCATTGAAGTCTCTCATTTGGCTGGTATTATGGCAGCTGAATTAGGAGGTGACATTGCACTTGCTAAGCGTGGCGGTTTACTCCATGATTTAGGCAAAGCATTGGATCATGAATTAGAAGGTTCTCATGTTGAAATCGGTGTAGATGTTGCTAGAAAATACAAAGAAAGTCCATTAGTTATTAATTGTATTGGTGCTCATCATGGTGATGAAGAATTTAAATCAGTAGAAGCTGTATTAGTAGCTGCTGCTGATGCCATTTCTGCCGCTCGTCCAGGAGCTAGACGAGAAACATTAGAAAACTATTTAAAACGATTAACAAAATTAGAAGAAATTGCCGAATCCTTTGAAGGCGTTGAAAAATGCTTTGCTATTCAAGCAGGGCGTGAAATCCGCGTTATGGTAAAACCAGATAAAGTAGATGAAGCTGAGTCAACTTTATTAGTTCGAGAAATTATCAAACGCATTGAATCTGAACTTGAATATCCAGGACAAATAAAAGTAGTAGTTATTCGTGAAACACGAGTTATTGATTATGCTAAATAATTAGAACTTATTACTTTGTCATTTTATTATATATATTGGGACAACATATAGTGTGTTGTCCCAATATTCTTATATAACTCTTGATAAATTACTATGAATTTATAGGGGCCCTGCTTTTAGGAACATATAGTATTCTTTCTATTGTATAGATAGATTCATTCTGTATTAAAGAAAAATAATAAAAATTTTTTCTTTAATAGAGGATTTTTTTATTATATGTCGAATATTAATAAAGTTGGACTATTTTTTATACAATAGATTAGAGAGATTCTTAGTCTTGAAAGAGGAATTATTACGTCTTTTGTAGAATATTATAATTAGTGGATATGTAATAGTAGATATAGGTGAACTATGGCTCGATATTTCGATACTGAATTAATTGAAAAAATTAAAGATGCTAATGACATTGTTTCAGTTATATCTGAACATGTACCATTACGAAAAAAAGGAAAAACCTATTGGGGGTGCTGTCCATTTCATAATGAAAAAACACCGTCTTTCAGTGTTACCCCTGAAAAAGGATTTTATTATTGCTTTGGTTGTGGCGCTGCAGGCAATGCTATCAATTTTTTGATGAATTATGAACATTGTACATTCCCAGAAGCATTAGAAAAATTGGCAAATCGTGCTAATATTCCGTTGCCTGTTGCTGATATGTCTAAGGAACAACGCGAACGCAATGAATATCGTCACAAGCTATATGAAATTAATGAACTGGCATCGAATTTTTTTCATAATTGCTTAACCCAAACATCATTGGGAAAACCAGGTTTAGACTACTTATTGAATCGTGGTTTAACTATGGAAACAATCAAAAAATTTAAACTTGGCTTTGCTCCTAACAGTTGGGACAAACTATATCGTTCATTTATAGAACGACATATTCAAGAAAGTTATTTACTCGAACTTGGATTATGCAGAAAAGGAAGTGGTGGCAAGGTTTATGATTATTTTAGAAATCGTGTTATGTTTCCTATTATGGATGGTCGTGGTCGAGTTGTTGCTTTTGGAGGACGTGTCTTAGACGATAGTACACCGAAGTATTTAAATTCTCCAGAAACATCTATATTTAGTAAAGGCCATATATTATTTGCATTCGATAAAGCGTATCCAACAATCAGAAGTACTAAACAAGTAATTTTAGTAGAAGGGTATATGGATGTTATATCTGCACATAATGTAGGTATTACTAATGTTGTTGCTTCATTAGGAACTGCTTATACAAAAGATCATGGTAAACTGTTACTGCGCCAAGCCGATGAAATCATATTAGCCTATGATATGGATGGAGCAGGGCAAAAAGCTGCTAAACGAGCTATGGAATTATTAGTGAATACAGATTTTAAAGTACGTGTATTAGCCATGCCTGACGGTAAAGATCCTGATGATTATTGCCGTCATCATGGAAAAGAGGCTTTTAAAAAGTTAGTAGAGCAAGCAGTTACGCCGTTTGAATTTTTATTAAATGACTCATTAATTCGCCATGATAGTACCGATCCTTTAGAAAAACAAGCTATATTAGAAGAGATGTTTGCCTACATCTCTCATCTAGAAAGTAGTGTAGAACGTGATAATTTATTACATGCGTTAGCATTGCCATTGTGGTTAGACACCAATACTGTATATCGATATTTTAAGAATTATCTAAAAAAAGGCAATCTCGTAACTCAATCTAATTCTCCGCCAACATCTATGTATACTATGTCCTCCATACAAGAAGAAGACCTAATAGTAGCCATGGCAATTCATACTATACAAGCATGGCGGGATATTATGCAGTATGTTCCTTTAGAAGATTTCTCAAATCCTTTGCATCGAGAAATATTGACAAAAATAGGTGACTATATAAAGGATAAAGGATCTTATACGTCTCGAGAATTAGAAAATGTATTCGAAAGAGAAGCAAAACAAGAATATATGCGTCTTATGGTAATCAGTGATAACACATATAGTAAAGATATACTATACCAATTGTTACGGGCTGTGCGCTTACGGTCATTACGAGAACAATATAAATCACACAGTATGCTGGCCGATCAATTAAGTAGATCAGGTGATATGAATTTCATTAATGAATTAAAAGAATGTCAAAAATTGCAAGACATTATAAAAGAATGGTCTTAATAGTACGTACGTGAAAGGAAGAGTGCGGTGGCTAAGAAAACAAAAGATATAACAAGAAATCAAATAGAAGAAATTATTAAAGAATTATTGGCAAAAGGTAAAAAGAATGGTAGCTTGCATCAATCAGAAATTACAGAAGCGCTAGCAGATCAAGAAGATATTTCAACAGAACAACTTGATGATATGTATGAAATTTTTAATAAGTTAAATGTTGATATCATTACTGATTTAGACGAAGATGAAATTCACGATGACACTGATTCTATAAGCGCGGAAGATGATGATGAAGATGATGAAGCCATACCAGAAAAGAAAATTAAAATTGATTTAACTGTACCAGAAGGTGTTAACATTGATGATCCTGTACGGATGTATTTAAAAGAAATAGGGCGTGTACCATTACTTTCAGGGGATGAAGAAATTATATTAGCACAACAAATTGAGGCAGGTATGCAAAATGATGCTTCTTACAAAGAAGTGATAGAAGGGCAACGGGCAAAGAAAAAATTAGTGGACGCTAATTTACGGTTAGTAGTCAGTATTGCTAAACGCTATGTAGGTCGCGGTATGTTATTTTTAGATTTAATCCAAGAAGGTAATTTAGGTCTTATCAAGGCCGTTGATAAGTTTGACTATACAAAAGGCTATAAATTTTCAACCTATGCGACTTGGTGGATTCGACAAGCTATCACTCGCGCCATTGCCGATCAGGCACGAACCATTCGTATTCCTGTTCATATGGTAGAAACGATTAATAAATTAATCCGTATTTCTAGACAATTACTACAAGATAAAGGACGAGAACCTACTCCTGAAGAAATAGCAGAAGGTATGGGGATTTCCGCAGATCGTGTACGGGAAATTCAAAAAATAGCACAGGAACCTGTATCATTAGAAACACCAATTGGCGAAGAAGAAGATTCTCATCTAGGCGATTTTATTGAAGATCATGATGCGATTGCACCAGATGATGCAGCAAGTTACATCTTACTTCGTGAACAAATCGATGAAGTGTTTACTTGTTTAACTGAACGGGAACAACAAGTGTTAATCTTGCGATTTGGATTAAAAGATGGCAAGCCACGCACATTGGAAGAAGTAGGGCAATATTTCAGTGTAACTCGTGAACGTATTCGTCAAATTGAAGGTAAAGCACTAACAAAACTTCGCAATCGAGGTAAACGCGATAAAATTAAAGATTTCTTATAATGATATACCTTAATGTATAGTAATTAGTAACGAAATGATTCTTACTACATGAATGGTATCATTAAGGTAAAAGGAAGTATACAATTAGACGTGGTAATAATGAATTTTAGCATGCCAATGACTTTTTCTATTGTATGTGATAGAATGGAGCTAATTTAATATAGATAATAATTGTTTGTTGATTATTATCTATATATTATAATTTCTTACAATCCAAGTAGGATTATGGTTAGTATTATAATAGGAGACATATATGAAAAAACAAATGACACAAATAATGATAATTGGAGCATTAGTAACAAGTGTTTGTATAGGGGGCACTTATTCTGTACAAGCCGATTATGATGCGTTGAGTATGCCAGCCCCTACTGCTACACCTAGCATATCTATAGAGGAAAAACATATATTAGTGCCAGCGCCTAGTACTTATGTACAGTCTGAAATGGCTCGCTATGTAGCGTGGTATAATGAACAAACTCGTACAGCAGACAGCCATGTACCTATGAAGATATTAGAAGATGGCACTCAATTATCGGTATCAGAAGTAATAAATCAACGATTTGTTCAAGCCTTAAAAGATCGTAAACATTTTTATGAATGGTCACATCGTTATGATATAAAAGAAAAAGAAGAACAATCGACCTATGCAATGGATACATTACAAGCTATGATTAACGATATTGAATTTGCTACTACAGGACGTTTTATAGCGACTACAGAACCACATCATATAGATTTATGGGCCGCCATTCAAGAACCAGCGACACCTAATGTAGATGAACCTGTAAATCCTGCACACATTTTAGATATTGAAAAAGAGCATATGAGTCGTGTTAATAATTCTGAGCTTCGTTCCTATGCGAATGAAATGATTCTATTTGCCATTCATGATACGATGAACGATAAAAGTTTTAAATAATATTTTTAAATAATATATTCTTACATGATCTAGTTATTTGATATAAATATTACATAAAAAACTGTTGACAGAGTCAGTGACTATCTATATAATAGGTATTGTTCCAATACGCCGGAGTGGCGGAATGGCAGACGCACTTGACTCAAAATCAAGCGGGTAACACCGTGTGGGTTCAAGTCCCACCTCCGGCACCAAATTAAGCATCAAGTCTCGTTGTAGATTTGGTGCTTTTCTTTATATGGAGGTACGTATGCGTTTAGGAATTGATATAATAGAAGTAGAGCGAATTAAGCAGGCTATAGAATGTAATGCTCGCTTTCAACAACGAGTGTATACGACATATGAAATAGAATATAGTCAGGGTAAGAAACGCCATTGTTATGAATCATTGGCTGGCATCTATGCCGTAAAAGAGGCCTTTGTAAAAGCATTAGGAACAGGATTTAGAGAAGGTTCATGGTTAGATATAGAGGTCAATCACACTCCGAAAGGAGCCCCATTTCTTGTTTTATCAGGAGTATTCAAAAAAATATATGAGAAGCAACAATTAGGTCCCATATGTGTATCAATTAGTCATACTCGGGAATTAGCGATGGCTCAAATTATTATTGAATAATGAATGGAGGTGCCCTATGCGCATACTTTCAAAAGAAGAAACTAATTATATAGACGAACAAATTCCATTACGGACTGGTTTGCCTCTTGCGTTAGTGATGGAAAATGTAGGTAGAGGTATTGCTGAAGAAATTATCAATTCCATAAACAGCACCAACAATAAAAGTGCATCACATGTTGTATTTATTTGTGGGACTGGCAATAACGGCGCTGATGGATTGGTAGCGGCCCGTCAATTATTAGAATATAAGATTCCTAGCTATGTATTCATTCATGGCGATATTTTGAAAGGTACGGACCTATTTCGCACACAGTATACTGCATGCCAGTCACTGGACATCAAGTTTGTTAATTCTATGAAAGATATTCCTTGGCATTCTGTTGGTATTGTTCTTGAAGGTCTGATTGGTACAGGTTTAACTAGCGATTTACGGGATCCGACTCAACAGTTACTTGAAGAGTTACATCATTGGCTAACAGAATATCACATTGAAAATTTATGGGCCATTGATATACCAGCTGGTGTACAAACTAATTCGGGACAAGTATCAAAGGGCACATTAACATATACTAAAACGATTACTTTTGGAGCTAGTAAATTAGGTATGCATCTCTATCCTGGGACTAGTTATTGTGGAGAAATTTCTATTAAACCCTTAGGTGTTCCATGGGAATCTATTAAGCTGGAGCCTCACGTGCATACACTGGATAAGGACTTAGTCTGTAAACTATCCCCAATACGTCCATCAAATGCACATAAAGGTGTAAATGGACACGCCCATATAATAGGTGGATCTAAGTCTATGATTGGAGCACCTATTATGGCGGCAGAAGCTTGTGTCTATACTGGTGCGGGTAAAACTACATTACATGTACCAACTGATTGTATACTTCCAGTACAATGCAAAATTATGCCAGAAACTATGGTTCAATCTTTTGAAACGAATGCCGATTTACTTCTATCATTGACTGATTGTACAGCGATGGCCATAGGCCCAGGCTTAGGACGTTCGAAAGAAGCTGAATCACTGCTTACATCACTCGTATCTTCTTTTGAGGGTCCTTTAGTGATTGATGCAGATGGATTATATGCATTGCATGAATTAAGAGCTACTAAACAATATTTTATAGATCGTAACCGTTCAGTTATCATGACACCACATATAGGAGAATTTGCTCGATTAACAGGACAGTCGATTCCATATATTCAATCACACTATGTGGATATGGCGCGTGAGTTTTCCATGGCCTATAATGTGACATTAGTACTAAAAGGTATTCCTTCTATAATTGCCCTACCATCCGGTAATATATATATAAATACGCTTGGCAATTCTGGTATGGGTACTGGCGGCATGGGAGATACATTAACAGGAATTATTGTAAGTTTATTAGCACAAGGTATGAATGAAGATACGGCGGCTATACTAGGCGTTTATTTACATAGTGCTAGTGCCGATTTCTTACATCACACAAAGCCTATCGGATATACTCCCAGTGATGTAGGCAAAGGAATTGGATATATATTAAAGCAATTACAAGTTTAATTTCATAGGAGCCTATTATGATATATAAATTAAAATACCTTGCCACTATTTGTAGCATAGTATTCACTATTTTATCTCTTACGGGGTGTACAAATCATTCAACAGCAACGACACATACACCACAGTCAATAACTAGTCAAACAGAGAATCAATCTAATTCTACAGAAAAAACATCTTCCACCAATAGCACTGGAACGATGGATATATATATCCTTGATGTAGGACAAGGAGATTCTATTTTAATAAAAGTAGGTGATGAGTATACAATGGTAGATACTGGAGATGTAGCTCATCGTCGATCAACCGTGACCACGTTAAAAAAATTAGGTGTTTCACATATAAAAAATGTAATTATCACTCATCCTCATGAAGATCATATAGGCGGTGTCTATGGAATTAGTAAAGAAATACCAATTGATACCATTTATGATGATGGCATTGCGGTAGATAATAATTTATATAAAACATATCGTGCTATGATAGAAAAAAAGCATATTACTCATAAAGTACTCCAAAAGGGAGATACTGTTGATTTAGGCAATGGTGCGAGATTTGATGTCTATGCGCCGAGTGATTCATTATCGTATGCAGAAGCGAAATCTCAAGGAGGAAAGAAATTAGGATCTCAGTCAAAATATCTTAATAATCATTCTATTGCAGGAAAACTTGTATTTGGTAACTATTCATTGTTCTTAACCGGTGATGCTGAGCAAGAAGAGGAATCACAATTAGTAAAAGATTATAATAGCAAGCTATTTAGTCGTATGTTAAAAGTTTCGCATCATGGGAGTAATCATAGTTCTATCGAAAAATTTATTAGGTCCATAAAACCGGAATCAGCACTCATTTCAGTAGGACTACATAATGATTATGGACATCCTGGTAATGAAACATTAGAACGATTTAAAAAGAATAATGTATTAGTGTATCGTACAGATACGATGGGCATGATTCACGTTGCCACAGATGGTAAACAATGGCATATCACTACTGAGCGATAATCGCATACTATACTTTATAAGTAATTGTAATCTATAAAAAACTGCCTAGTAGTGTTTAAGTAAGCATCCTATTTTAAGCCTATATGCATGTTATAATAAGACTAAACTATATAAACTACTCCTATATGTGTACAACATATTACAATTAGATAGGTAGCTACTAGATTGCCTTTATCAAAATAATACTACTTATAGACGAAGTAAATGGTATCTAATATCAATTATTTTCTAAAATGATACTAGTAGTATTCATTTCATGGTATAATATAATAGATTGAAATATTGAATAGAGAATATAAAAACGTGTTAGGAGTGATACAGTTGCGAAAACTTTATATACTATGGTTGGCCATATTAATGGTAGTTCCGTTTTTTTGTCAATCAACACAAGCTGCAACAGTAACTAATGTACGTTGGGTCACAAGGAATGATGCACCTGTACCATTTCTTAGAATGGTAGTCGATGTATCTAGTCCTGTGAAAGCAGGTGCTTCTATTAATAATAAGGGAAAATCTACAACGATTACGTTAAAAGATGCAAAACTAGGTAACGTAAAATCTTCAATTACAATGGATAAAAGTATTGCTACAAGCGCAAAAGTGCATGAAAAAAATAGCAATGTGGAGATTTCTATTGATACACCTAACGTATTAGATGTATCTGACATAAAAGTTTTTTCTTTAAAAAAAGATACCATTAATAACAAACCATATCGAATTGTCGTAGACATTCAAAAAAAAGGTGTTTCACCTCGGACTAATTATTATGAAAAGGCTGCGATTCCATCAGTAAAACCTAAAGTAGCTAAGCCAGTAGGGACACCGCCTACCTCTAGGCCCTATACAGTATCAGGTGGGATTCAAGGTAAATTAATTACTATTGATCCTGGCCACGGAGGGAGCGATCCTGGTGCGATAGGTCATAATGGATTACAAGAAAAGCAAGTAACATTACCTATCGCCATGTATTTAAAATCTGACTTAGAAGCTATGGGCGCTAAAGTTATTTTAACGCGTAGTACTGATAAGGATGTGTATGCGCCTAATGCGAGTGGTATTGATGAATTACAAGCTCGTGCTGATGTAGCAAATCAAGCTGGATCTGACATTTTCATTAGTGTTCATATTAATTCTTTCGATAATCCGTCTGTAGGCGGCATCGCTACCTATTATTATGGAAAAACATCTCATGATGAACAATTAGCACGTCACGTGCAAAATGAAATTGCTGGAGAACCTGGTTTCAATGGTGATAGAGGCATTCAACCAGGGAATTTATATGTATTACGAAATACTACGATGCCTGCTATTTTAGTGGAATTAGGATTTATATCAAATCCTACAGAAGAATCATTATTGACCAAGGATACAACACGCCGTGAGTTTGCTAAACGCATTGCCGATGGTCTAGCCGCATATTTTAAATAAAAGAGGAGTTATTATGATACTATTTAATCGCATGGTAGCTGTCAGCATAGTATCAATGTTGGTTATACTGGCTACAGGTTGCTCAGATACTAGCCAACTAGCTAATCCTGGTCAATCTACTGCAGCTATTCACACGGGAGCTACTATAGAAGAAACTAATCGAACAGGAAAAGTTGATCATCAATCTACAGTAGTTCTTACTATTTATGTTCCTTTAGAAAATGCCCAAGGTGTTAAGGCATCATCCATTGAATTATTGGCATCAGAGGCAACACCATTGCGTGCTGTACAAGAGGCAATCAATGCAGATCGTCAGCATGAGTATCCACTATTTACCAAAAATATGAAAGTACAAAAAGTGAGCGTTACTAATGGGGTAGCAACGATAGATGTGAATCAAGCTTTTATAACAACTAAGAGTAGTGACCTATCTGTTCAATTACGATTGGCTACGATTGTCAATACGTTAACGTCTATGGAAGGCATTCAATCAGTTCGTTTTACTAATAACGGTAAGCCTGTTGATACGATCGGCGCCTTTGATACACGACAACCTATATCTATGATGAAATACATGATACAACAATAGAATATATAATATATTTTAATGCGCTTTGTAGATATGGTATGATAACTACAAAGCGTATTTTATTATAATGATACACGTACTCAATAAAGGAATTTCATTATGAAAGTTAAAGATATGGGCGAATTTACACTTATTAATGCAATAAGTGATGATGTCATTTTTGATCCTACTACTGTTATCGAAGGCATTGGAGATGATTGTGCTATATATAAATCTACGGAAGATTATGAGCAATTAATTAGTATTGATACCATGGTTGAAGGAATTCATTTTACTTTTAATACAATGAGTCCCTATGATATAGGTGTCCGCTTATCAACTGCTAATATTAGTGATATTGCTGCTATGGGTGGAATACCACGTCAAATAGTAATTAGTATTGCCATTCCTCCTACAATGGATAGTGCCATTATTAAATCTATCTATGATGGTATTAAATACCAATGTAAACAATATACAATTAATTTAATAGGTGGAGATACAGTTAGTACGTCAGGTCCTTTAGTTATAACACTGACTATTGTTGGAGAAGTACCTAAAGGGAAAGCTGTATTACGACGACGTGCACAAGTTGGTGATTGTATAGGCGTTACTGGATATATGGGAAGTAGTGCAGCTGGCTTAGATGCAATTTATCATACCTATCAAGATACAAATGTAATTATTCAATCCCACAGACAACCACAACCACAAGTAGCATTAGGCACTTATCTTCGCCATATAGGTGCTACTGCCATGAATGATATTAGCGATGGATTAGCTAGTGAGTTACATGAAATAGCAGATACATCAAACATAACCATGCTCATTGAAGAAGAATTAATACCAATTCATAGAGAAACCATGCTGATAAGTAATCGATTAGGCAATAATCCTCTTGATTACGCATTGTTTGGCGGGGAAGACTTTCAACTTGTATTCACAATACCGAGTGAATCCCTTCCTGCCGTTCACAATCAAAAAGACATCACTATCATAGGACAAATTATTTCTAAAGGTGATGGAACTGTCCTAATGAAAGGAAAGGATCAGTCTATACGCGTTATTGAAAAAAAGGGATATAATCATTTTTCTCATGATTAATCCTAGAATTTCTAATTGTATAGCTACTATAGTGTGATACTATGTCCACTATGTGTAAATAAAATATATAATATATAATATGATCTAGTATATTCATTTTTCTAATTAGTTGAGTTATTGAAATCTCTTATATATAATAATCTATATTACTCATCATTTTTTGTACAAGTAAGGGTTACGCCCATACTATTTAGAAAGGTAGTAATTATGTTTAATGTAAAGAATAAAATAGAATGTCAATCACAATCTGTTGAAGATACACAGGCCTTAGGAGAAAAAATAGGTTTCTTTCTACAATCAATAACTACTCCACTATGTATTGCTATTGTTGGTGATTTAGGTACTGGTAAAACACACTTATCAAAAGGTATTGCTATAGGGTTTGGTATTACAGAGGAAGTCACAAGCCCCACCTTTTCTATTATGAATACCTATGGTGCAATCAATCACAGATTATATCATTTTGACTTGTATCGATTAACAACCGTAGAAGAGTTAGATACCATCGGCTTTTATGAATATACAGAGGAACAAAAATCTATTGTTGAATGGGCGGATATGTTTCAAGATGAATTACCTGATACCACATTGTGGGTACAAATAGAACGCATTTCAGAAACGGAAAGACGCATTACATTAGCATCAAATATAGTAGATAGTCAACAATTATCTATTATAGGAGGAAGAATATGTATTTAGCAATTGAAACAAGTAGCTTAGTGTCAAGTATTGCCATTGAGCATGATCATATATTATTAGGAGAATTAACTGTTCAATCAGGCTTAACCCATTCTGAACAATTAGTGCCACATATTCAATTATTATGTGAACAAGTGGGAATTATACCAAGACAGTTAGATGGTATTGTTGTCTCCATAGGTCCTGGGTCATTCACAGGTTTACGAATCGGTATGGCTACAGCTAAATCATTGGCATATGCCTTAAAGAAACCATTATACGGTGTTATGACAATGGACGGCCTAGCTTATAATCTTCTGTACACGAATCAACTGATTAGTGTAGTAATCGATGGACAAAAGAAGCATGTCTATGAAGGTTTATATCGATACGAAAAAGGAACACTACATTGCATACAATCGCCGATTCTAAAAGTTGCATCTGATGTAATAGACGCCTACAAGGATAAGAATATATCTGTCATTTGCATTGGTGATGGTATACGAAGAATTCAACCTTTTTTAAGCGATGATACACCTTTGATAACAATCGCGCCTAATTCGATACAGATACCAAGAGCGAGCTCACTGTTCTTAGCCGCTAAAAATCGCATAGATGCACATGATAGTGATGATCCAATGACTATGTTACCTTTTTATATCAAACGATCAGAGGCAGAAGTATTGTGGGAAGCAAAGCATGGGACAATCTTAGAAAATGAAGAAAATCCAACTGTCATCGTATCCGAAACAGTTTCACTAGGAGAGAAATCATGATATTACGACTAGCTGAAATAGATGATGCTGATGGTATTTATCAAGTGGAAACAGACTCTTTTTCTATTCCTTGGTCATTACCTTCTGTAATTCATGAATTAGAAGATAAGGAACGCAAATTATATATTGTGGCCGAAGAAGATAATACGATTATAGGATATGCAGGTGCATGGATTGTGCTTGATGAAGGACAAATTACCAATATCGCTATCAAATCATCCTACCGTCGTCAGGGGTATGGCACCATGTTAACTAGAAAGTTAATCAAAGAATTATTTACGTTAGGGATGCAAGAGATTTTTTTAGAAGTTCGCATTTCTAATATACCTGCGATTTCCTTATATCGGCGATTAGGATTTACAGTAAAAGGTGTTAGAAAATCATATTATTCAGAACCCACTGAAGATGCTTATATCATGTCATTAATAAAAGAGGAAACTTTATGAGTGTATATACGTTAGCTATTGAAAGCAGTTGCGATGAAACATCGGCCGCTGTTTTACGAGATGGTAGAACTGTTCTGTCAAATGTAATTTCCAGTCAAGTTCCTATCCATAGAAAATTTGGAGGTGTCGTTCCAGAAATTGCTTCACGTCATCATATAGAGCAAGTAATTCCTGTAATTGATCAGGCCCTAGCAGATGCTAAGATTAACCTAGAAACTATAGATCATATCGGCGTCACTTATGGGCCCGGCTTAGTGGGAGCCTTATTAGTTGGTGTAGCCGCCGCTAAAGGGTTATCCTTAGCTACAGGTATTCCGCTTATTGGCGTCAATCATATGGAGGGGCATATTTTTGCCAATTTTTTAGCTAATCCTGATTTAAAGCCACCATTCTTAAGTCTTGTCGTATCTGGCGGTCATACAATGTTAGTAGTGGTAAAAGATTATGAAGAATTTGAAGTACTCGGTCAAACACGTGATGATGCAGCCGGCGAGGCTTTTGATAAAATTGCCCGCGTTATGGGATATCCTTATCCGGGAGGACCACATATTGATAAATTAGCGATGAAAGGGAATCCACATGCAATTACGTTCCCAAAAGCATTACAAGAAGATGGGAATTTTGAATTTAGTTTTAGTGGACTTAAATCGGCCGTATTAAATTATTTAAATAGTGCTAAATTAAAGAATGAATTGATTAATGATAGCGATGTAGCTGCGTCTTTTCAAAAATCTGTTATTGATATATTAATAAAGAAAACGAAAGATGCTGCTAAACAAACAGGATATACTACTATTACAGTTGCTGGTGGTGTATCTGCTAATCGAGGATTACAGCAAGCATTAACAAACATGTGTGAAGAAGAAGGCTTTAAATTTTATAAGCCTAATTCTATTTTATCTACGGATAATGCAGCTATGATTGGTTGTCGTGCTTATTATATGGCAAAAGCCAATAAATTTGCTACTTTATCATTAAATGCGAAACCAAGTATCCCTATAGGAGATATGTCTTGGAAATAAATGACAGTGAGAACAGCCTATGAAATTATTTGATATTATTGATGAAATGACTACGCTAGATACAACGCAAATATCACTAATTATTAAATTTGCAAATTTATTGCGATTTGCAGAATCTGTCACTCATAGTACGGTTGTATTATTTTTATTGACTAGTAAAAACCAATTTATTGCGATTCAACCACAAGATGATCAACATAAGCCTTTTAGCATACAAATGATTGAACGGTATGAAATGAATTTATGGTGGCAATTATTTCATAAGCGCATTTCAATTAGAGGGCTGCAGGAACGAAGTAAGGGTAAGATGGAATTAATGCATGCATATCCAGTCATTGACAATGGTGGACGTATTATTGCCGGTATCTCTTTTGTAAATCCGCGAATAGATTCTATGAATGATATGTTTTTGCTCCAACAAGAACAAATTATAACGGAAACAATTTATATGGCTATGATGGTTCCTCAACATAATCAAGTAGATTTATATACACCATTATCATATCAAGATGGAGTCATTATTTTTGATGAAGCTGGCACAATATTATATGGCAATGAACAAGCCCATCAATTAATTGATGTATTAGGCTTTAATCGACGACTCATAGGGACATCTATTTATGGAAGTTCTTTAAAGTTATCTTTTGTAAAAAAAGCATTACAAAAGCATATTGGTGATACATATGACAGTATTTATGACGATGTAGTGATTAGGCAAACTGTTATACCAATTTTTTCTAGGACTAGAGGAAATCGAAGTTTATTATTATTAAAAGATAGAACCTTAGTAAGTCAGAAAGAAAAAGAGTTACTAGTAAAAAATTCCGTCATTAAAGAGATTCATCATCGTGTGAAGAATAATTTACAAACTGTAGCTGGATTACTTCGCATGGAAGCACGTCGATCGCAGTCACTCGAAGTAAAAGCTGCTTTACAAGAGGGCATTTCTCGCATTGAAAGTATGGCTCTTGTTCATGACATTGTATCTCACTATGAAGCTGACTATGTATCGATTCGCAGTATATACGAGGAATTAACTAGACTATTAACGAATGCATTAGTTAGTCATAAAGACCACATCACTTATATCTATGAAGGTAATGAAGTGATGATTCGTTCCAATCAAGCCAGTTATATATCCTTAATATTGAACGAACTTATATCGAATAGTATTAAACATGGCATTCAAAATGAATATGGTACAATTATCTTATCTGTAGAAGAACACGAGCATCTAATCATTCTTTCTATAAAAAATACAGGAAAACCATTTCCTCCTAATTTCTCAGTATCTACATCTAAACGATTAGGGTTACATATCATTCAAAATTTAGTTGAAAATGAATTACATGGAACCTTAACTATTGAGCAATCTACCGAAGAAGGATCAAATGTTATAATAACCATGGAAAAGGGGGACTAACATGCGTGTGTTAATTGTAGATGACGAGTCTCTCATCCGAATGGATTTAAGAGACATATTAGAGTCAGCTGGTCATGAAGTTATAGGGGAAGGAAAGACAGGAATAGATGGCATTCAACTAGCACGAGAACTTACTCCTGATATTATTTTGATGGATGTAAAAATGCCAGAATTAGATGGCATTGAAGCAGCTCGACAAATACATCACGCCCATATTGCCCCCGTCGTACTACTCACTGCGTATAGCCAAGAAGATTTAGTAAAGAAAGCTAAAGAATCTGGTATATATGGATATTTAATAAAACCATTACGGGAAGAACAATTGATACCTACATTGTTGATGGCTATTGGTAGATATGAAGACGAACAACGATTACGACATGATGTTAGCCACTTGGAACAGTCTTTAGAAGATAGAAAATATATTGCTAAAGCTACCGGAATACTCATGAATTTATATCAAATATCAGAAGAAGAAGCATTCTCACGAATCAGAAAATATAGTATGAACAAGCAATTATCAATCACTCAAGTCGCTTTAAAAATTATTAATGCTTCTAAGCATGATAAGCACTAATAGTGTGTCAACTACAATGATGCCTATGTTTAATCGCACGCATAGTGAATCGTAGGTATAAAAGATATGACTTTTAAACGATAAAGTTTAGTATACTATGTTCTATACGGTGTAAAGAATTAATAGATAGAAATAATAAGTGGTATATATAATCTATCACCACTAGAAGAGGAATGCTCCTAGTGATGATGTAAAATCAAATCGAATCATAGTACAGGAAAATAGTAGAAAACTCTTTAAATTGATAAGAAAATCTCTAATTATAATAATAAAAGTCAAAAAATCAAAAAAAGTACTTGCATTTGTAGAATAATCAGTTATAATAATAATTGTAATTAGCACTCATTAATAGTGAGTGCTAACAAGTAGAATCATTCAAATAAACGTATACAAAGGAGAGATTTATTATGATGAAACCATTAGGCGATCGTGTAATAATTCGTATTGTTGAAAAAGCAGAAAAAACACAAAGCGGTATATTCTTACCAGATACAGCAAAAGAAAAACCTTCTGAAGGTGAAGTTATTGCTATCGGAAATGGTAAAGTATATGATAATGGACAACGCGTTCCTTTGGAAGTAAAAGTTGGCGATAAAGTTATGTTTTCTAAATATGCTGGCACAGAATTCAAATTAGATGGTGCTGATCATTTAGTATTGAGTGAACGTGATATTTTAGCAATTCTTTAATCAATATAACTTTCTTTGTTGCTCATAATAATCATATATAGCGCATATAGTTATATAACACATGATGTGATATTCACATATTATAGGAGGTAATTTTTAATGGCTAAGGAAATTCTTTTTAATGAAGATGCTCGTCGTGCACTAGGTCGTGGCGTTGATCAATTAGCAAATGCAGTAAAAGTAACTATGGGACCTAAGGGTCGTAATGTAGTATTAGATAAGAAATTTGGAGCTCCATTAATTACTAACGATGGTGTTACCATTGCTCGTGATATTGAATTAGCTGATCCATTTGAAAATATGGGGGCTCAATTAGTTAAAGAAGTAGCTACAAAAACTAATGATGTAGCTGGTGATGGTACAACTACTGCTACTTTATTAGCACAAGCTATGATTCAAGAAGGTATGCGCAATGTAGCTGCTGGCGCTAATCCAATGGTATTAAAACGCGGTATCGAAACTGCAGTTAATACGTTAGTCGAAGAAATTAAAAAACGTGCTAAAACAGTTTCTGGGAAAGACGAAATTGCTCAGGTTGCTTCTGTATCTGCTGGTGACGCAGAAATCGGTGAATTAATTGCGGAAGCAATGGAAAAAGTTGGTAAAGATGGTGTTATCACTGTTGAAGAATCTAAATCTTTACAAACTGGTTTAAATGTAGTAGAAGGTATGCAATTTGATCGTGGTTATTTATCTCCTTATATGGTAACTGACCCAGATAAAATGGAAGCTGTTATGAATGAGCCATACATTTTGATTACTGACCGCAAAATTGGTGCTATTGCCGACATGTTACCAGTTCTTGAAAAAGTTGTTAAAGTAGGTAAAGAATTATTAATTATTGCAGAAGATGTAGAAGGCGAAGCATTGGCTACACTAGTAGTTAATAAATTACGTGGTACATTTAAAGCAGTAGCAGTAAAAGCACCTGGCTTTGGTGATCGTCGTAAAGCTATGTTGGAAGATATCGCCATTTTAACTGGTGGCACTGTTATCACTGAAGACATGGGACGTAAATTAGATAGCGTTGAATTAGATGATTTAGGTAGTGCTCGTCAAGTTCGCATCACAAAAGACGAAACAACTATTATTGATGGTGTAGGTGATAAAACTGCCATTGCGCAACGTGTTGCCCAAATTCGTGCGCAAGTGGAAGAATCTACTTCTGAATTTGATAAAGAAAAATTACAAGAACGATTGGCTAAATTATCTGGTGGTGTAGCAGTTA
The DNA here is from genome assembly GCF_947090115.1 of Veillonella montpellierensis. NCBI lineage: Bacteria > Bacillati > Bacillota > Negativicutes > Veillonellales > Veillonellaceae > Veillonella > Veillonella montpellierensis. The sequence continues at coordinate 65,402 of NZ_CAMUMS010000003.1, read as the reverse complement.
TTGAAGTAGGTGCTGCTACTGAAGTAGAAATGAAAGATAAAAAGCTTCGTATCGAAGACGCATTAAACGCCACTCGTGCAGCTGTAGAAGAAGGTATCGTTGCTGGCGGTGGTACTACTTTCATTGATATTATGGATGCTTTAGATTCTTTACACGCTGAAGGTGATGTTCAAACAGGTATTAACCTTGTTAAACGTGCTATTGAAGAACCTGTTCGTCAAATTGCTTATAATGCAGGTGTAGAAGGTTCCGTTATCGTAGAAAAAGTTAAAAATACAGATAAAGGTGTCGGTTTCAATGCATTAACAGAAGAATTTGAAGATATGGTAAAAGCTGGTATTGTTGATCCAGCTAAAGTAACACGTTCTGCTCTTCAAAATGCAGCATCAATTGCTTCTTTAGTATTAACTACTGAAACAATTGTGGCAGACAAAGTAGAAGAAAATGCACCAGCAATGCCAGCTATGCCTCCAATGGGTGGCATGGGCGGTATGGGTGGCATGATGTAATTCATACATCCATATAATTTCATACACGCGCTCATAGGAGCGAATGCAAAAGCAGGTTTACTAGTATGTAAGCCTGCTTTTTTATGATAGAAGTCAATAGGTAATCAAAGTCGATACCTCTAATTGTCCGTATATTCCATATAAAACATATACACATACATAATGCATAATCTGTATATTGATACAGAAAATATGCCTATCATAATTGTAATATGCTATAAAATATATTATAATAACGAATATTAGGATAAAAATATATACATATTTAATCATATAGAGTTTGAGGAGAAATCTATGAATACAAAATCATTACCCTTTACAGAAGAAGAATTGGAATCGATAATAGCCACCCATCCAACACCATTTCATATTTATGATGAAAAAGGAATTATAGATAATATTCGTCGGTTTATTAAAGCCTTTGATTGGGCTCCAAAATTTAAAGAATATTTTGCAGTGAAAGCTACGCCTAACCCATATATTATGAAACTATTACAGAAAGAGGGAGTCGGTGCTGACTGTTCTTCTTTAGCAGAACTATTACTTTGCGAAAAAATAGGGCTTACTGGCCATGATATTTTATTCACATCGAATGACACTCCTTTTTGCGAATATCAAAAAGCATTAGAATTAGGTGCACTGTTAAATTTAGATGATATCACCATGTTACAATATTTGGTGGACAACGGAGTCGAAACATTTCCAGATACAATGTGTTTCCGATATAACCCTGGCTCCCTCAAAGAAGGTGGTAATGATATCATTGGTGTTCCGGAAGAAGCAAAATACGGTATGACCAGAGAACAAATTTTTAAAGCTATTGCGTTTGCACAAAAACGCGGTGTTTTACACTTTGGTATTCATACCATGGTTTGCTCTAATGAATTAGATGTAAATGGTTTAGTAGGAACAGCTAAAATTTGTTTTGATTTAGCTGTAGAAATAAAAAATAAATTGGGAGTAATAATTGAATTTATCGACTTAGGCGGTGGTATAGGTGTTGCATATCGTCCCGAAGAAACCCCAGTGGATTTCAATTTACTAAGCAAAGGTATACAACATGAATGGGAATCTACATTAAAATCCAATGGCATGAGCGATACAACAATAGCTTTTGAATGTGGACGCATGGTTACTGGACCATTTGGATATCTTGTAACAACAGCGATTCACAAAAAAGATATTTATAGACATTACATCGGTCTCGATGCGTGTATGGCAAATTTAATGCGTCCTGCTTTATATGGTTCTTACCATCATATAACTGTAGTCGGTAAAGAGAATGCGCCATTAGATCACATATATGATATAACTGGTTCACTATGCGAAAATAACGATAAATTTGCTATTCAACGAACACTACCTAAAATCGATATAGGCGATCGTATTGTTATTCATGACACTGGTGCCCATGGGCATGCTATGGGTTTTAATTACAATGGGAAATTGAGGTCTGCTGAATTGTTATTACACGACGATAAAAGTGTTACTGAAATCCGTCGTGCTGAAACCTATGATGACTTATTTGCAACCTTAGACTTTTCCCACCTGTAAACCATATTAAATAAGAATATATATGAAATTACACAAATTCATAGTAAATTATTAGGAATTTGTTGCAAGCCAGTAATTTACCATGTATAATAAGTATATGAGAATTATGTACATGGTGCTGAAGTGGCTTAAATTATATACTGGGCGGTATTCACTTTAGTGTATGCCGCTTTTTCTGCTTTTTTGTACATAATACTTTAGTTAAACTATGATATTGGTTTAACTGATTACTAGTATATAGAGTAATCAACATAGAGAATGATTAATGATTACTCATCGTAATATATTAAAGGAGTGAAAATTTTGACTGAATTGCTTCAAGTAAAAAATTTGAAAGTTGCAGTTGAAGATAAACCAATTCTAAAAGGTTTAGACTTAACAATTAATAAGGGAGAAATTCATGTTGTCATGGGGACTAATGGTGCTGGTAAATCTACCTTAGCCAATGCAATTCTTGGAAATCCTAAATATACGGTAACCAATGGAACTATTACATTTGAAGGCGAAGATATTACAAATGAGCCTGTTAATGAACGTGCCAAAAAAGGTATTTTCATGTCCTTTCAAAATCCTATTTCTGTACCAGGTATCACTGTAGAAAACTTTATTCGCACAGCAAAGGCTACTATAACAGGTCAACCTGTACGTGCTTTGGCATTTAAAAAAGAATTAAAAGAAAAAATGGAAGAATTATCGTTTGATACTTCCTATGCGGCTAGATATGTGAATGAAGGATTTAGTGGTGGGGAACGAAAGAAAAATGAAATTCTTCAAATGTCGATTTTAAATCCTAAATTAGCAATTCTAGATGAAACTGATTCCGGTCTAGACGTTGACGCAGTTCGTATAGTATCCGAAGGTGTACGACGCTTTCACAATGAAGAAAATGCAGTGTTAATTATTACTCATCACAACTCAATTCTTCAAAAATTACAACCTGATTTTGTTCACATTTTAATTGATGGAAAAATCGTTAAAACTGGTGATGCTTCATTAGTAGGTGAAATAGAAGAAAAAGGATATGATGCCTATAAAGCATTAGTGTAGGAGGCTATCACTGATGGAAGACATAAGAAAGAAAACACAGATTGAAGAAATGGATCGTGGCGTTTACGACATAAAAAATGACTTCGATTATTCTTTTAAATCTGATGCAGGATTAACTGAAGATATCATCCGCGAAATCTGGTCCAATAAAAATGAACCAGAGTGGATGTTAGAAAAAAGATTAGAATCTTTAAAAATTTATCACTCCCTAGATATCCCTAATTGGATGCCAGATATAAGTGGATTAAACATGGACAGTATTATTACCTATGTAAAGCCTAAAGTGGATATGAAAGGGAATTGGAATGATGTACCAGAAGATATAAAGAGTACCTTTGATCGATTAGGTATACCTGAAGCTGAAAAAACATCATTAGCTGGTGTGGGTGCTCAATATGACTCGGAAGTTGTCTATCACAGTATTCAAGAAGATTTAGTAAAGCAAGGTGTTGTATATACTGATATTGAAACAGCATTACACGACTATGAAGATATTGTAAAAAAATACTGGATGACTTTAATCCCTCCAACTGATCATAAATTTGCCGCTTTACATGGCGCCGTTTGGTCTGGTGGATCTTTTGTCTATGTGCCAGCTGGTGTAGAAGTAGAAATTCCATTACAATCATATTTCCGCTTAAATGCACCTGGAGCTGGTCAATTTGAGCACACAATGATTATTATTGAGGAAGGGGCTAAAGCTCACTTTATCGAAGGTTGTTCTGCACCTAAGTACAATGTGGCCAACTTACATGCTGGTGCGGTTGAATTATTTGTAAAAGATAACGCATCCTTACGCTATTCAACTATTGAAAACTGGTCCAAAAATATGTACAATTTGAACACTAAACGCTGTTCCGTTGGCAAAAATGGTACAATTGAATGGGTATCTGGTTCCTTCGGTTCCCATGTATCATGTTTGTATCCTATGAGTATTCTAAAAGGTGAAGGGGCCCATTGTGAATTTACTGGCGTTACCTTTGCCGGAGAAGGCCAATTCTTAGATACCGGTTGTAAAGTAGTTCACGCTGCTCCTTACACAACAAGTAATGTAAACTCTAAATCTATTTCTAAGAGTGGTGGTGCAGCTATTTATCGTGGTTTAACTAAAATAGCCGCCAATGCAGAACATTCAAAATCTACTGTATCCTGTGAATCACTAATGTTAGATGAAATTTCACAATCCGATACAATTCCAACTATTATTGTAGAAAATGATAATGTGGATTTAGGACATGAAGCTAAAATTGGCCGTATTTCCGATGAAGCTATTTTCTACTTAATGACTCGTGGTATTAGTGAAGAAGAAGCACGTGCTATGCTAGTTCGTGGCTTTGTAGAACCTATATCTAAAGAATTGCCATTAGAATATGCAGTAGAAATGAATAACTTGATTACTTTAGAGCTTGAAGGCTCTATCGGTTAGGAGGTAATGATGAACAACACATTATTGTTTAATGAAGTGCCTAGACCAACTTTCCGATGGTTACAAGTTAATCATACTGAAGGTTGTGTATGGGGTAATGATATTAATTCTGGTGTAGTAACTATAAGTGCTAATAAGGATATAATCACACCATTAGCTGATCAATCACTATTAAAGGATACCTATACAGGCGTTAATGCACATGTATTAGACGCTGTAGCTAATCACTTTTTTGAAGGCTATACGGTACATGTACCAGCTAATCATAAAGAATCTATTCAAATTGATATTGCTGTGTCTGGCAAAGGTAATGCGTCTCGTACACGTATACAATTACATGTGGACGAAGGTGCTGAATTAACTGTCACATACTATTTACACGGAAACACAGAAGAACCATCACATTTGCAGTTATTTACTGAGTTATATGCAGGATCTCAAGCTAAAGTAACTATAAAAAAAGTCCAACTATTAGGTGATAATGTACAACACTTTGAACATCGCTATGCTAATTATGGCGAACAATGCGATGTAAAATTTATAAACATTGAAGTCGGTGGTCAAGAAAATTATTATTCATTTGATAATGATTTATCTGGTAAGGAAGCTTCATTAATTCATGATCTTGCTTATATAGGTAATGAATCTCAAAAGTTTGATATTTCTATGTTAATGACTCATATTGGTAAAGCTACCTGTAGTGATATTCATACATTAGGTGCCTTGCGGGATACATCAAAAAAATCATTCCGTGGAACCTTGGATTTTCTTCGTGGTAGTGTGGCTGCTGAAGGTGCTGAAGAAGATACATGCTTACTATTAGATCCAACGGTAAAATCAGTATCCTTACCATTATTATTATGTAAAGAAGACAATGTAGTAGGTAACCATGCTGCTAGCGCCGGACAAATTGATCAAAGTAAATTATTTTATTTGATGAGTCGTGGTTTTAGTGAAAATGAAGCAAAACATATTATTGTTGAGTCTATGATTCGACCTGTTATTGATCGTATCGGAGATAAACTAATTGAAGAAGCAGCATTAGAAGCTGTACGTAAGAAGATATAAGAAGATATAAGAAGGGGTAGTATGAATTCGATTGCAGACGCATATAAAGATTTTCCCATTTTAAAAAGAAAACATAATGGAAAGCCCATAATTTATTTGGATAGTGGTGCAACAGCACAAATTCCACAACCTGTGATGGATGCCTTAATCGAACATATGTCGATGCATAACGGGAATCCTCATCGTGGCTCTCACATATTAGCAGTGGAAGCTTCCGAAGCCTATGAGAATGCACGAAACCGCGTACAACAATTTATTAATGCTAAACACCGTGAAGAAATTATATTTACTCGCAATAGCACAGAAAGCATGAATCTTATTGCTCATAGTTATGGCGTAAATAATTTAACAAAAGGTGATAAAATCGTCATCACTATAGCAGAACATCATGCGAATCTAGTAACTTGGCAATACGTAGCACATCAGACTGGTGCAACATTAGAATATATGTATTTAGATGAATCTGGTCATCTAGCTGATGGAGAAATTAATAAAATTGATAGTCACACTAAAATTGTTGCCTTTGCTCACGTAAGTAATGTATTAGGCATGGAATTTCCTTATAGAGATTTAATAAAACGTGCCCATGAAGTAGGCGCTGTTGTTGTTCTTGATGGTGCTCAATCAACGCCACATATGAAAATTGATGTACAAAATTTAGATTGTGACTTTTTTGTATTCTCTGGACATAAAATGTGTGCCTCTCAAGGGATTGGTGTTTTATATGGAAAACGCCATTTATTAGAAACGATGCCACCATTTTTGTTAGGTGGGGATATGATTGAATATGTAAAAGAACAATCGACTACATTCAATGAATTACCCTATAAATTTGAAGCTGGTACGCCCAATGCCCATGGGGCAGTAACATTACATGCGGCTATCGATTACTTAGAAAGTTTTGGTATGGATACAATCGAGGCGTATGAAGAATCATTAGTAGCCTATGTATTACCTAAAATGTTAGAAATACCGCATATTAATGTATTAGGCTCAAAAAATCCTAAAGAAAAACATGGCGTTATTGCCTTTACAGTTGATGATGTACATCCTCATGATGTAGCTACTATTATGGATAGTTTTGGCATTGCTATTCGTTCTGGTCATCACTGTGCACAACCATTAGGGGCCTTTTATCATATACCTGCTTCTAGTCGACTTAGTATGTATATTTATACTAGGAAAGAAGATTTAGATGCCTTTTTATTAGCCTTGACTAAAGTTAGATCTACTATGGGATTTAAGGATTAGGAGTTATGCCATATGGAAATGGATCAATTATATACTGAATTAATTTTGGAACATAATCAAGATAAACGTAATAAGCACGCATTAAATGAATTTACCGTATCCGAACATGGTCATAACCCAAGTTGTGGTGATGATTTGACATTACAAGTCAAAATAGAAGATGGCATGATAAAAGATGCCGCTTATACAGGCTCTGGATGTGCTATTAGCCAAGCTTCCGCCTCTATGATGATTGATATTATTAAAGGTAAATCCGTAGAAGAAGCATTGCGTTTAGTTGAGTTATTCTTAGGAATGATAAAAAAAGACGTAACTGATGATGAAAAATTAGAAGAATTAGAAGATGCAATTGCATTAAAAAATATTTCTAATATGCCTGCCAGGGTTAAATGTGCTGTACTTGCATGGCATACATTAAAAGAAGCATTGATAAAATAATAAGGGGATAAAGCATTATCAAAAAATGTGACTTTCATACAATAGAGAAAAGTTAAGGCTATTCGTTCGACTTTTCTCTATTTTTATAATATACATAAAAAAGATTCAAAATAATATGCACCATTCTCGCTGACTATCTAATAAACGGGAGATAGAAGATTATTTTCATTGGTATTTTATAACCATTAAGAATACGAATATCACTCCATGTATGTAATCAAATTGGCGAAATATAGTAATAGATTTCTATGAAATTATGATATGGATAAAAAATAGTACCTTTCTGTATTGATACAGAGAGGTACTATTTTTAGAGCAGTATATCATATATGATAAAATAAATTTTTACAGGTTTATTGCTTAATAAATAAAAATATAGTTATAATGCATCCATTTCTTTCAGCAAAGCAACAATTTTACTCGCACAATTTTTACCTTTACAAGAACCAGTCATAGCACGTGTTTGTTCTTTAATTTGTGGAATTGATGTGCAGCCATTATGAATGGCTTCTTTTAATGTTTTACGACTAATACTCCGACAAGTACAAACTTTTGTATACTTGTCTAAAATACTGTCTGGAATAGTTTGTGTTTCAAAATCCATTATAGTCTCCTATATTACATTAAATAAATACTTATTATTCTAATTTTCTTCCTTATTTCTATCATACAATTAAGTACATCTAGTATAGATAAGGTGGGTGATGTTTGTATAAGAAATTTCCCCTCACAAAGAGTAATCTATACGAAAACTAAAAAATCTAAAAATATACGATTGTAGATTAAATAATTAGAGTCTGCTTTCATATACATCTAAGAACTCACTATGGTGTATTATTTGAATCATATTCCTCACTGTCTTTTATTTGATAGGGAAGTACATTAGCTTCTTTTAGTAACGCTACAATCTTAGCGGCACAATATTTACCTTTACACATTCCTAACGTAGCACCAGTTTGTGATTGAATTTGTTTCATTGTACATGCGCCTTGATTGATAGCTTTTTTTATCGTATACGTAGTGATGCCACGACAAGTGCATATTTTAGTATGAGTATCTCTAAGACAGTAATTTATAGTTGTAGTAGATTTCATAATATTTCTTTCATATTTTTTATTATTTCTAAATTTATCTATATATAGTGTATCATAGTTATTACTTAGAGTCTATGCTAACCCAATTAAAACCAGTATAATAGTAACATCATATAAATTAGGAGGATACCATGAGTAGAATGAAAAAAATAGATACAGCAAATGATAATCGTATCATCTATTTAGCTGGAGGATGCTTTTGGGGTGTAGAAGCATATATACAACGTATATATGGTGTTATAGAAACCGAGGTTGGCTATGCAAATGGCATAACTAATCATCCTACGTATGAGGAAGTTTGCACAGATACAACGGGATTTGCAGAAACTGTAAAGGTAATCTATAACCCATCCCATATTAGTTTATATCGTTTATTACATTATTACTTTCGAATTATTGATCCCACTAGTATAAATCGACAAGGTAATGATATAGGAAGTCAATATAGAACAGGTATTTATTATATAGATCAAAAGGATGTTGATACAATTACAGCCATGTGTTCACATATAAGTTCTCTATATAAAGATCCTATTGTTGTCGAAGTGGCTCCCCTAGAAAACTTTTATAAGGCAGAAGACTATCATCAATCATACTTGGCAGCAAACCCTCATGGCTATTGCCATATTCCACAAACTATTATGAATGAACCATTGATTATCAAAGATGAATATACATGTCCTGATATAACTACACTGAAAGACACTTTACCTAATTGGTCCTATTATGTAACACAAGAAAATGGAACCGAACCACCATTTTCTAGTGAATATTATCAAAATATGTTACCAGGCATCTATGTAGATATTACAACAGGAGAACCTCTATTTTCTTCAAATGATAAATTTGATAGTCATTGTGGCTGGCCTAGTTTTTCTAAAAGCATTAGTAATGATGTAGTTATTTATTCACGTGATACATCACATAACATGGTTCGTACAGAAGTAAAAAGCAGAGTAGGTAATGCACATTTAGGTCATGTATTTGATGATGGTCCCTCTGAATTAGGTGGTAAACGATATTGTATTAATGGGGCTGCTTTACGATTTATTCCTTTGGATAAGTTAGAAGAAGAAGGCTATGGTTATTTATTACCTTTATTTACTAGTAAGGAGTAAGGACATGAAGTTAGTTGTATTTGATTTAGATGGCACATTAACTGATTCCGCAGAGGGCATAAAGAACTCTATAAAATCAGCTCTAGAAAGTGGAGATTTACCAATTCCTACTAATGACATTTTAAATTTATTTATTGGACCTCCTATTGTCGATTCATTTAAAGAGCATTGTCATATGGATGATACAGAAGCACATATATATTATCAAGCATTTAGAAAACGATATGTATCAATTGGAAAATTTGAAAATAAAGTGTATCAAGATATTCCTTATGTGTTATCTACCTTACGAAAGAAAAATTATATACTGGCTGTTGCAACGGCTAAGCCAGAAGAACAAGCCAGAGAAATATTAGAACATTTTCAATTAGCATCATATTTTCATGTGATTAAAGGTGCTAATTATAACACAGGTATTATTCGAAAAGATGGAATTTTGCATGCAGCATTAGAGGCCTCATATCAGTTATTACCATCTAATTGTAATTATACCGTTCAATATATGGTTGGTGATCGTATGTATGATATGCATGCAGCTAAAGAATACGACTGCAAAGGGATTGGTGTATTATATGGATATGGTACATTAGAAGAATTAAAAAAAGCAAATGCTACATATCTATGTGATACACCGTTAGATGTATTAGATGTTATTTTGAAAAATGATTACACCTAAAATAAAAAAAGACAGTAGATGAAATAATCTACTGTCTTTTTTTATTTTGCTTTGTAATGGCTTTAAATACTTTCGTACCGGTTGACTTTAATTTTGTCCCTGTTTGTTTAATTTGAATGCGTGTGCGATTAACTCGTCCTAATGCAGTTAATGTAGTACGACGACGAGGCTTCATATCTCGTTCTGAACCGAAATCAGCTCGACGAATGCTAGTAGCTTTTACTTTTTCTGCATGAAATGCACGTTTTAATTCTTTCATTAATAGCGTAGCAGGTACGGTGTTATTAAATTCATAAATATCTACTGCTACATACCCTAATTCTGGATAGGTATGAAGACAAACGTGAAAATGAGGTGCAATAGCAATCAATACAATTTCATCATCCATTACTTGACAACTTATTTCATCAATATGTTGATTAGCAACTTCCATAGCGGTAGCTAAGCTCTCTTGTAATAAAATAGGAGATGATACGGATTCGCCTAAACAGGCATAAAAATCAATCAATAAGTGCTGTCCTAATGCTTCTGACACGGATATATCATCCTTTCAAATAGATTTTATAATTATAATAATTGACATATCGTAACATACTTTAATTATATAAACTATATACATAGTATATTGGTACTCATTATCATACCATATATTGGGTAAAAGTAAAATATATAGTCTTAAGATTGTATAGAGTTGACATTTATTACTAAGTTACCTATACTTTAAATATAAAAGACAAAAAGTCAAAAATAGTTTTTTCTAAGGTTAGGTGATAGATATGAGTATTTTGGCAGATAAAATTGAACAATTTATACTCGATAAAATAACAGAAGATCCTGAACAAAATATATTACGACGCAATGAATTGGCTGATAAATTAGAATGTGCTCCTTCACAGATTAGTTATGTATTGAGCACTCGATTTTCTAATGAAAAAGGATTTATTGTAGAATCAAGACGTGGCTTAGGAGGGTATATTCGTATTACTCGTATTCCTATTGAACTTGACAAAAACCTTCCTGCACCTATGAATAACCAGGAAGTGTATCAACAAGATTTACAAACACAATTATACCAGGAACGACTTATTGAAATAGATGATATTGATAAAGAATTATATACATTGATACAATCAAAAGGTATGACGCATCGAGAAGCAATGCTTATGCATGACGCATTTACTAGTCTTATTGAAACAACGCGTTCTGATCGAAGAAATCAAGCAGTACGTGCATTATACAAAACAATGCTTTCTACTTTACAGGAGGTTGTGTAAGGCCATATGGCAAAATTAGGAAAGAAAAAGACTGTATTCTTTTGTAATGAATGTGGTGCAGAAAGTCCTAAATGGATGGGGCGATGCCCACAATGTGGACAGTGGAATACACTAGTGGAAGAAGTAATGTATGATACGCCACTAAAAAGTCAAAAAAATTCTACTGTAAGCGAATCTAATAATAAACCTACACCGATCAATACAATTGAAGTAACGGATATAAAACGTATTTCAACAACGCTCATAGAAGTAGATCGCGTACTAGGTGGTGGCATTGTACCAGGCTCACTTATATTACTCGGAGGAGATCCAGGTATTGGAAAATCTACTTTATTATTACAAGTGTCTGCACATATAGCCTCCACGAAAGGTATTGTTCTATATGCTTCTGGAGAGGAGTCGCAGCTACAATTAAAGGTACGTGCTGAGCGGCTAGGAATTAATAATACTACGTTACATGTATTAGCGGATATTAATTTAGACTATATTTTATCACAAGCACTAGTGGTGCACCCAGCCTGCATTATTATTGACTCTATTCAAACTATGTTTTGCGATACCATTGATGCAGCACCTGGAAGCGTTAGCCAAGTGCGCGAATGCACCGCACGATTACTACGATTTGCTAAGGAAGAGAATATACCTATTATCATCATTGGTCATGTAACCAAAGATGGTAATATTGCAGGGCCACGCATGTTAGAACATATGGTGGATGTAGTTCTTTATTTTGAAGGCGAGCGCTCTTATCAATTTAGAATTTTACGGTCTATAAAAAATCGTTTTGGGTCTACCTCTGAAACAGGTATTTTTGCCATGAAAGAATCAGGTCTTGAAGAACTAAAAGATCCATCCATTTCTTTATTAGCCGAACGATCTGACGAAGAAAATGGCTCTGCAGTTATGATCTATTTAGAGGGTCTTAGGCCTTTATTAGTAGAGGTACAAAGTTTAGTAGTAGCTACTGCATTTGGAATGCCTCGTCGCACTTCTATCGGCTATGATTTAAATCGTCTCATTGTACTACTAGCTGTATTAGAAAAACGGTGTGGCTGTACACTCAGTAATAAAGACGTATATGTCAATGTTATTGGCGGTCTTAAAGTAAATGAACCTGCCTGTGATTTATCAATTGCTGTTGCTATCGTATCCAATTTAAAAAATCGTTCAGTTCCATCAGATATGATTATTTTAGGTGAAGTTGGACTAACTGGTAATGTAAGAAGCATTCCTCGCATTGAACAACGCATAGGGGAAGCAAAAAAATTAGGATTTAAACGATTCATTATACCGAATGGTAATATGGCACAAGTAACAGATACTTCTAGCATTGCCATTCGTGGCGTAAAAACGATTCAAGAAGCAATGCACTTAGTATTTACTTCATAGAATATAATATAAATATAGTATCCATGAAAGGAGGTGAGCTTATGTTATTCAACTTATTACGATATGTAATTGCCATTTTAATTGGAATTATGGGATTTATGGTTGTTGATAGTGTTATGCCTATGTTATCACCTATAATTGCTATGAAATTTCTAAATTTTGGCATTTTAGGCGTTTCTGCCGTTAAAATTATCGCTATCGTATTAGGCGGTGTTATTGGAGGTATTATCGGCTATATAGTTTCAGCTTCTATTTTATTACAAGGTTTACATATATCGAAAATATTAGAGCGAATCTTATCACGTATTCCTAGTAAAGATCTTATTGCCGGCGCCATTGGATTATTATTTGGACTTATTATTGCTAACTTAATTGGTGTCGCTTTTTATCGTGTTCCATTTGTAGGGCCTTATATACCTATAGTGCTAAGCGCTATTTTAGGATATTTAGGTGTAAAATTAATGGTACAAAAAGGGCCGACTCTATATTCAACATGGATTGAAAACAAAAATGCCCACAAAACAAGAGAACTTACAGTAACAGATGAATTACTGAAAGGTAGTGCAAAAAAACGATTTACTGCACAAACAGTAGCAAAACTAATAGATACATCTGTTATCATTGATGGACGCATTAAAGAATTATGTAAGACTGGATTTATAGAAGGTCCATTAGTAATTCCTGTATTTGTTTTAGAAGAATTGCAACTGATTGCTGATTCATCAGATTCTCTAAAGCGCACAAGAGGACGTCGCGGGTTAGATATGCTTCGAGAAATGCAGGAATTAAATATCATAGATATTATAATCATTAATGATGATTATCCAGAAATTCAGGAAGTAGATACCAAATTAATGCGTCTTGCCTTAGATAAACACTTAAAATTATTGACAACGGATTTTAACTTGAATAAAGTGGCTAGTCTACAAGGAATACACGTATTAAACCTAAATGAACTAGCTAATGCAATGAAATCAAGCTTAGTATCTGGTGAATGGATTCGCGTTGATATTATTAAGGCTGGAAAAGAAGATAATCAAGGCATTGCTTATTTAGATGACGGAACTATGATTGTCATTGAAGATGGTGGTCCCTATATTCATCAGAGCATCGATGTAATGGTAACCTCTATCTTACAAACTAATGCGGGAAAAATGATATTTGCTCGTGTTGATGGACAAAAAGATAGTAATAATTAAATATGAAGGATAATTATGATAAGTTGTATTCTATTAGCGGCAGGGTCAGCCCGCCGTATGAAAGCAAAAGAGAATAAAGTGTTTCTTTCCTTGGGGCCTTTATCAGTATTACAATGGGACTTATTTCATCTGTTAGATGTAGATGATATAGCACAAGTAATTATTGTCGGGGCTACTCATGAGTTAGATCGGTTAAAACGTGAGTCACATAATTTTCAAAATTATGTAACTCATACATTACATCGAAAAGTTCCTTACATAATAGAGTATGTTGCAGGTGGAACAGAACGTCAAGATTCAGTACGAGCAGGGCTTTCCAAAGTAATGGATACTACTGATATCGTTCTTGTCCATGATGGTGCAAGACCAGTTGCAAAGGCAAAATTATTTAATGATGTTGCTATATCTGCCAAACAACATGGTGCTGCTGTAGCAGCTATTCCTGCTATTGATACAATTAAACGGGTCGATGAAAAAGGATTTATACAAGAAACATTAAATCGAAACGAATTATATCATATGCAAACACCACAAGGATTTAAAAAAGATCTGTTTAAAAAAGCTCATCAAAATGCCAAAATACATAACTATGTAGGAACAGATGACGTATCATTAATTGAATTATTGGGAGCACCTGTTAAAGTCATTACAGGTGATTACCGTAATGTTAAATTAACGACTCCCAATGATATCCCTGTTATAAAAAGTCATTTAGGTATTTTTGAAAGTGAGGAAAACTCTATGATGCGAGTTGGATTCGGCTATGACATACATCGTTTTAAAAAAGGGCGTCCCTGTATATTGGGAGGTGTTTTGATTGATTCTCCAATAGGACCAGACGGTCATTCTGATGCTGATGTTCTTATCCATGCATTAATGGATGCTTTATTAGGTGCTGCTGGTTTACGTGATATTGGTTATTATTTCCCACCCAATGATGAAACCTTTAAAGATATTTCTAGTATGAAACTACTAAAAAAAGTAATTTCTTTATTGAAAGAACATAGCTTTCAAGCTTATAATATAGATATTATGGTAATTGCAGAAGCGCCAAAGTTGAAACCACATATTGAGGCCATGAAACTGAATATACACACTATAATGAATATTCCAGTAGATCGAATCAGTATCAAAGCAACTACCAATGAGCAACTTGGTGCTATTGGTCGTCACGAAGGAATTGCTGCGCAAGCAGTAGTTTCTATTTACGAAATAAAATAACAAGGAGAGATTATTATAATGAGTACAATGAAAGTTCGTTTTGCTCCCAGCCCTACAGGCCCTTTTCATATCGGAGGAGCTCGTTCTGCCTTATTTAACTGGCTTTTAGCTAGAAAAGAACAAGGTACTTTCCTCGTCCGCATCGAAGATACAGATTTAGCACGTTCCAGTAAAGAAAGTGAAGAAAATATTAAAGCTGCTTTGCGTTGGCTAGGAATGGATTGGAATGAAGGAATTGACGTAGGGGGTGATGCTGGACCTTATCGTCAAACAGAACGATTAGATATCTACAAAAACGTTGTAGACCGTCTACTAGCTGAAGGAAAAGCATATTATTGTTACTGTACACAAGAAGAATTAGATGCAGAACGTACTAAACAAATGAACAAGGGGGAAACTCCTAAATATAATGGTCATTGTCATCAATTAACAGAAGAACAAATTGAAACGTATAAAAAAGAAGGCCGTAAACCTACTATTCGCTTACGAGTACCATTAAATGAAACTTATGTTGTAGAGGATATGGTACGTGGTAACGTATCCTTTGAATCTAATGGCATTGGAGATTTTGTCATTGTAAAATCAGATGGCATGCCTGTATATAATTTTGCCGTTGTAGTAGATGACCATACAATGGGAATCACACATGTTATTCGTGCAGAAGAACACTTGTCAAATACACCACGTCAAATTGCTATCTATAAAGCATTAGGCTGGTCTATACCTAAATTTGGACATATTTCATTAATTTTAGGCAAAGATTATAAAAAAATGTCTAAGCGTCATGGTGCAACCTCAGTAGATCAGTATCGTCAATTAGGATATTTACCAGATGCACTCATAAATTTTTTAGCACTATTAGGATGGTCACCAGAAGGAGAACAAGAATTATTCACCAAAGATGAATTGATACAGGCTTTTTCTATGGATCATGTAGCCAAAAATCCTGCGGTATTCGATATTGATAAATTAAACTGGATTAACTTTAACTATATGAAAAAACTTACTAATAACGAATTGTTAGAGTTGTGCTTGCCACATTTACAACAAGCTGGCTATGCGCCTAGTACACTAACAGAAGAGCAACGAGATTGGTTTACAATGTTATGTGCTACTGTGCGTGATCATATTAGTTTTGGTGCACAAATTGTCGAACACGTCGCTCTTTTCTTTGCTAATACAGTAACACTTGAAAAAGAGCACAAAGATGAGTTACTAGCTGTACTAGCAGAAGAAAGTGCAAATACAGTATTAACTAGTTTTCATGATAAATTATCCGCCATGGAAATTCTATCACCAGATGAAGTTAAAGCAGCTATTAAAGCAGTTATGAAAGAAACAAAACTAAAAGGTAAATTTGTATTTATGCCAATTCGCGTCGCATTAACTGGACAAATGCATGGACCTGATTTAAATAATATCATCACATTACTAGGCAAAGACACATGTCTAAATCGTTTGACCCATGTTAGCGATTTATTAAACTAGCAATAGGTATCCATAAAAATAGTGCATCTTACATATAAGGTGCATTATTTTTATTTATGTAGAAATAGCTCATTATTGTATACACTATTGATTTTTCTCTGAAAAGAAATCATGGGGAAGATTTTCTCTAGTCTATAAAATGAATATAAGCACCTACTGCATTTATAAAAGTATACAGCATCTCCAATATGGCGAAACTAATTAGAAGCTTAGTAAAAAAGAGCGCCCTATGACATCTAAAGTAACTAAGGATTTAAATTTATATAGACATAGCGATTAACATACATACACTGCCAATGAATCGACATAAAATCGAAATAATTTGACAACTCATATCTATCAATATATAATTATTGTATATTGATAGACATAAAGGCTATGATTGAAAGAAGTACTTTAAAACTAACGTTTGAGCGAGAACTGATGGTGAGAGGGTTTACGGATAGATAAAGGAAATGCCTTCAGGAGCTGACATTCCGATATGTAGGATTGTACGGTATCGTCCGTTATGCGTTTGAGTGATTGTGTACTACAATTAACAGAGTGGAACCGCGGGCCATCGTCTCTGTATGAGATGATAGGTCTTTTTTTATGTATAGATACGTTAAGAAATTGGAGGCATCGGTAACGATGAGAGATATTACTGTATTTAATACCATGACAAGAAGTAAAGAGTTATTTAAACCTGTTCATGAGGGAGAGGCAAAAATTTATGTCTGTGGCGTAACACCATATAACCACCCTCACATTGGTAATGCTCGCCCCTTTGTTACATGGGATGTGATTAGAAGATATTTAACGCATGTAGGTTATAAAGTTACATTGGTGCAAAATTTTACCGATATTGATGACAAAATTATTAATACATCGAATGGAGAAGGCGTAGCTTGGAGTGTAATTGCCAATCGTTATATTGATAGTTATTTTGATGTAATGGACGCACTTCATGTAAAACGAGCTGACATATATCCACGTGTATCAGAACATATGGAAGATATTATTACTATGATTAAATCATTAATTGACAATGGCTATGCTTATGAACTAGATGGTGATGTATATTACAGTGTAGAAAAATTTGAAAACTACGGAAATTTATCTGGTCGCACATTAGAAGATATGCAAGCTGGTGCCCGTATTGACGTTGATGATAGAAAACATAATCCTATGGATTTTGCACTTTGGAAAAGTGCTAAACCGGGCGAGCCCTCTTGGACAAGTCCTTGGGGCGAAGGACGACCTGGCTGGCATATTGAATGTTCTGCTATGAGTAAAAAATACTTAGGTGAAGAATTTGATTTCCATGGTGGTGGTAGTGACCTTATTTTCCCACATCATGAAAATGAAATTGCTCAATCAGAAGGCTGTTCTCATCATCATCCATCAGTTCGTTATTGGTTACACAATGGATTTATTACAATTAATCAGGAAAAAATGAGTAAATCCTTAAATAATTTTTTCCTAGTTAAAGATATATTAGAACAGTACACACCTGATGTGTTACGATATTTCTTATTAAGTACCCATTATAGAAGTCCTTTGGATTTCAGTGATGAACGACTAGACGAAGCTATTAAATCCTTAGAACGATTTACTACGGCTATTGAAAATGTACTGTATCTAGAATCTTGCCCTGAAGGACCATGTGCTGAAGAAGCAGCTACATTGTTAGATAAAGCTAACGATTATAAAGAGGAATTTGAAAAAGCTATGTGCGATGACTTTAATACAGCACTTGCCAGTTCTTCTATGTTTGGCTTAGCCAAAGAAATTAATATTTATTACCAAATTGTACAAAGCAGTAACGGAACTGTATGTAAAGAAACATTAGCTACTGTAAAAGAAATTTTTAAATTCATGACAGATATCATTGGTATCTTATCATCTGCATGGAATGGAGCTAAAAACAGTAATAGTGCTAAAGAATATGATGAACTAATGAATGTTATCTTGCATATACGCCAAACATGTAGAGAGAAAAAACAATGGGAGTTAGCCGATACAATTCGCGATAGCTTGTCAGATATAGGCATTACTATTGAAGATTCTCCACAAGGAGCACGGTGGAAAAAACGTGAAATTTAAACAGTATCAATTTTTACGGCAAGAAGCAATTAAACGCCTAAAAGCAAAAGAAATACGTAGTGCGTATGAAAAAATATCACTCCCTATTGATATAGCTAAAACTTTAGATCCTATTATGTTAGCCTATATTGGCGATGCAGTATATTCCATGTATGTACGAGTAGAATTATGTAGCATTTCTATTAGCAAAGTACAAATTTTACATGCATTAGTTACTGATTTTATTAACGCCAAAGCACAAGCTACATCATTTGTAACTATTTCTAATTTATTAAACGAATCTGAAGCACTCATAGCTAGACGTGCTAGGAATAGTCATGTTAATGTACCCAAGAGCAGTAGCGTTCAAGAGTATAGAGCTAGTACTGCATTTGAGGCTATATTAGGTTTTCTATACATTACAAAACAAAAAGAACGGCTCAATTCATTCATGGATACAGCATTTTCCATTACATTAGAAACGCTGTAGTTAGAGAGGAGATAGGTGTGGACAATTATATTGTAGGAAAAAATGCTATACGAGAAGCATTGCGTGCCAATCGTTCTATACAACGTATATTAATTGATGACAGCAAAGATTCTTCTGCTTTTAGAGATATACTAGGCTTAGCTAGAGAACAAGGTGTGGAAATTAGAACAATTAAAGCTAAACACCTTCAAAAATATGCTGATACTATCCCCCATCAAGGAATTGTGGCGCTCGTTAGTAGTATCAAATTTCAAGATTTAGGCGATATATTACAGCGTTTCTCTAAAAGTACAGCACCACTACTAATTTTGACAGATGGTATTGAAGATCCTCACAATATGGGAGCCATTATTCGTACAGCTGAATGTGTTGGTGCCACAGCGGTACTAATTCCTAAGCGACATAATGCACCTATCAATGCTACGGTTGCCAAAACATCGGCTGGTGCCATTGAATCTATCCCTCTCATACAAGTAGGCAATGTGGTACAAACCATTACCATGTTAAAAAAGCAAGGCTTTTGGGTGATGGGGGCTCATATGGATGGAGATAAAACTTTATATGAAGCCGATATGACAGTACCTACTGTACTAGTTATAGGCAATGAGGGAAAAGGAATTAGTCGTCTTGTTAAAGAATCCTGTGATTTTCTAATTAGAATTCCCATGAATGGTGTTATTAACTCTCTAAATGCATCAGTGGCTGCTGCAGTTCTTATGTATGAAGCGTTGCGCCAGAGGTTAGTATGAATAAGGATATTTTAATTATAGATGGATATAATGTCATTTTTTCCTGGATAGACTTACAATCACTAGCCAATGAATCATTGGAGCATGCACGTCTACAATTACGTGATATATTACTAAATTATGGAAAGTATAAAGGTTACTTTATCATATTAGTGTACGACGGACAATATGCTCATACAATGCCTAAAGAAGAATATATTACAGATGATTTTATTGAAGTATATACTTCACCGGGATTAACAGCAGACTCGTATATTGAAAAGAAAGTATTTGATGAAAAAGGGCAATATAAACATATTTATGTAGTAACCTCAGACGGAGCTGAACAAACGCAAATCTTAGGTTCCGGAGGATTACGTATTCCTGCTCGCGAATTATGGAGAATGGTTCAACTTTCAAAAGAAGAAGAACGGAACCATTATAAAAATGACCATACAAGAGATGCTATACAAATCAAACGTAATGAACTAGGATCTTTACTAGATACTTCCATATCAGAAAAATTAGAAAAAATACGTCGTGGATTAAAATAATCTATTGCAGTTTGATTTTTATGATGTGTATCTATCATTATTGGTTACTCTTTTTTAGATACGAATCATATGTTGCAGAATACTATATATATTTCATAGACCTTATCTATACAGATACTTCGTAGAGATATTTTTATGTATTTGATAGAAAGTTGCAGAATTAATAACTATCAAGTATAATGGTATGTATATTTGTTTTATTAATAGGACAAGGATACTATGGATACGATACATAAGGAAACATCTGACTATAGGACTATGACAGATGAAACTCTTATTAAACTTGCACAAACAAAAGATGATGACTCTGCTATTGATTTCATTGTAAACAAGTATAAAAATTTTGTTCGTGCTAAAGCAAGATCCTATTTTCTGATGGGAGCTGATTATGAAGATATTATTCAAGAAGGAATGATTGGATTGTATAAAGCTATCCGCGACTTTAAGCCAGAAAAACAAGCTTCATTCCATGGTTTTGCTGAAATCTGTATTGTTAGACAAATGATTACAGCTGTTAAGGCTGCCACTAGACAAAAACACATGCCGCTTAACTCATATATATCTTTAAACAAGCCTATCTATACAGAGGAATCTGAACGAACCTTGATGGATATGCTTTCAGAAAGGGCGATTACTGATCCAGAAGAATTGTTAATTAGTCAAGAACAGTTCAAAGATACTGAATTAATGATGGGAAAAATGTTAAGCAACCTAGAATGGGAAGTCTTATTAGCATATTTAGATGGTAAACCTTACCAAACCATCGCTGAAGAAACAGGTCGTAGTATAAAATCAATCGATAATGCATTACAACGTGTAAAACGTAAATTAGATAAGTATTTAGAAGAGCGCTTAGCTAAAGAACAGAATGTATAGTAATTAAGAAGGGTGATTATTGTGAGAACATTTTTAATGGTAGTCGAAGTAATTGTATCTATTCTATTAATTTTATCAGTAATTTTTCAATCTTCTAAAACAGCCGGAATGGGAAGTGGTGTTTCTGGTGCCGCTGACCAATCATTTGGTGGAAGAGAAACTGGATTAGATGGCTTTTTATCAAAGTGTACGATTATATTAGGCATTATTTTTGCGGTCTTAAGTCTTATACTTGGTGCCTATCTTAATCAATATTAATCAAAAAGCCTGCTATGCAGGCTTTTTTCTATATAACTAATTATCAACAAAAGTGAGAGTCTATGAATTCTATACGAACACAGTTAATTTCTTTTTTTAAAGAAATTGCACCTGAATCCTATCATATTGAAGATGCTGCTTATATTCTTCATATAAAGGGCGCAGATGCATTAAACAATTGTATCAAAATAGCTCGGCAATTAGCGAACGAAGGTATTTTATGTACAACTAATTACCAAGTATATTCTTTTGGTACCGCCTATGAAGAATTTGAAGGTATTTATAAAGCATATCGATCAACATATGGCTTTGTACTAATGCCAAATGGCGTCGAAGATATTTATATCAGTGAAAGTAATCGTTATAAAGCTATGCATAATGACAAAGTACTAGTGCGTTTATTGTCTAATTCGCCAAGTACAAATCATCATCGCGAAGGAATGATTGTCAAAATTTTAGAACATGCTAACGAAACAATTGTAGGTACGTATGATCGATTATTAAAATTTGGCTTTGTTACACCGATTGACGAACGACTAGGTGATGATATTTATATAGACTTATCTAATGCACTAGATGCTCGTTCTGGTGCTAAAGTTCTAGTAAAAATTACACAGTGGCCAACAGAAACAAAAAAAGCAGAAGGTAAAATCATTGAGATTTTAGGCTATAAGGGAGATACCGGATTAGATATTAGTCTAATCATGGCTAACCACCATATACCATGTTCCTTTCCCGCAGAAGTTATCGATGAAAGTAGTGCTATATCGAAATCTGTTGACTATAATCAATCACGCATGGATTTACGCGATGAGTTGGTTATCACTATCGATGGGGAAGATGCAAAAGACCTAGACGATGCTGTTAGCGCTAAACGATTAGATAATGGTCATTTTGAATTAAGCGTGCATATCGCTGATGTAAGTCATTATGTAACATCTCGTAGTGCTATTGATCAAGAAGCCTATAATCGCGGAACTAGTGTATATTTAGTAGATCGTGTAGTGCCCATGTTACCAGAAATATTATCTAATGACATTTGTAGTTTAAATGCTCATGAAGACAGAAATACTATGACATGTATCATGGAGATTAATGCTCATGGGAAAGTGGTAAATTATAAAATAGCACCTTCTATTATCAATGTGGGGCGTCGCTGTAACTATAAAGAAGTTTATAAAGCGATTACCCAACAGATTATCCCTGATGATTTAGCGCCTTTCATGGATATGATTCGATTATTATATGAAATATCTAAGATCCTAAAAGCTATGAGGAAAAAATCAGGCGCCTTAGATTTTAATTTTCCCGAATATAAAGTACTATTAGATACTGATGGAACTCCACTTAGAATTGTAAAAAGGGAACGTACATTAGCCGAAGAGTTAATTGAACAATGTATGTTACTAGCTAACGAAACCGTAGCTTCCCATTTAGAAAAAACGCAACACACCTCTATCTACCGTATTCATGAAAAGCCTAGTGAAGAGAAATTAAATCAATTACAAACCGTTACTCATTATCTAGGCTCTTCTACTACATTTGATGCAAACACAATCACACCTAAAGCCATACAAGAATTTTTAAACTATAGCAACGGTACTGATTTTGAAGTAGTGGCACAAATAATGACATTACGCTCCATGCAACAAGCTAAATATAGTACTGAAAACAAAGGTCATTTTGGATTAGCCTCATCCTGTTATACACATTTTACTTCCCCCATTCGTCGCTATCCTGACTTAATGGTGCACAGATTGTTAAAGGCTAACTTACATTGGTCATCTGGATATATAAAACGTGATTATAATGAACAGTTTTTAATGAAAGCTGCTGAGCATGCATCAAAACAAGAACAGATAGCTGTAGCAGCTGAGCGAGATGCAGAGGATTTAAAAAAAACAGAATATATGGTGCCATTTATAGGTGATACTTTTATAGGAAAAGTTAGTAGTATTACATCGTTTGGAATGTTTGTAGAACTAGAAAATGGCATTGATGGTCTTGTCCATATTAATATGATGAATGATGATTATTATTTTTATGAAGAAGAGCACTTTGTATTAGTTGGAAAACGGACTGGTAAAATATATCGATTAGGTCAAGAGGTTGAAGTAACCTTAATTAAAGCGGACATAGAGAAAAAACAAATCGACTTTGTACTTGGCAAGGTTGATAATCTACGGAGCTTACAAAATCAACTAGAGAAAAATGTGAATAGTAATTCTAAAAAAACTGATTATTCCCGTAAGAAAAAAGAAATTCATAAAACACACCATACTAAAGACAAGAGAAAAATAGATCGCACATCCGCCTCTCATCATCACAAAACTAGTAATAAGTATAAATCAATATCAAATATTTCTAGCAATCTAGAAAATAGTGAGCTCTACAATGACACGGAAGAATACTATATAAAAAAATTACACTACAAAGATAAAAATAATGGAAAAAACCCGATAAAGAAAAAACATAAAACTCGCTGTGCTAAGAAGAAGCATATATAACAAAAGGAGATAGCTATGTCTAAAAAAACGAGCAATTCTTTAATTACAGATAATCGTAAAGCTCGACATGATTTTAATATTCATGATACATTTGAAGCAGGAATTGCATTAACTGGTACAGAAATAAAATCAATTCGTCAAGGAAAAATAAATTTAAAAGATAGTTTTTGTCGTATTGAAAATGGGGAAATCTTACTATATCAAGTTCATATTAGCCCTTATGATCAAGGTAATCGATTTAATCATGACCCTGAACGAACACGAAAATTACTTATGCATAAGTCTGAAATTCATAAATTATTAGGACAGATTAAGGAAAAAGGATACTCTTTAATCCCTCTTAACTTTCACTATGCACATGGTTATGTAAAGGTTACATTAGGATTAGTAACTGGTAAAAAAAATTATGATAAACGTCATGATATAGCAGATCGTGATGCAAAGCGTGACATTCAACGTCGCTTACGAGAACAAGAAAAATATTAATCCCCTTATCATTAAATTACTAGTATCATAGCTATGCTTGCATCTATTTATGTACTCATCTGAGCTTTGATACATAAATACGTGAAACTGGCATTGTATGATCCTATAAAATTATATATCTCTAAAAGAGAATGCCCTATAGTCTATTAAGTATTGACTGTAGGGCATTCTCTTTTATATTTTAAATTTCTTATTGATAATTAAGACAACTTTATTTATAATTAAATCAAATGTAAACCTTATTTTATTATTTTAGTTAACAATTTTATTTATCGAGGTGCTGTGATGAAAACAAAATCTATTATCGAAATTGCTATTCTTGCTGCTTTAATTAGTATTGTAGGGGCTATCAAAATTCCTAATCTTATACCTGGATTAGAATTTCAATTATCTGCACCATTAGCGATTGCAATATGTGTATCTTTTGGATTCAAAAAATACATTATTGCAGGATGTATTTCTAGTCTGTTGGGATTATTACTCGGTACGCAAACAATAGTCAATGTTATGATTGCCCTACAATTTAGATTAATCGTAGGACTAATCATATATCTTGGCCAACGTCATATACTATCAATTATCATTGCTGGCCCAATTGCTTCTACGTTATCTCGGATTTCCCTAGGTATATTTTTTGGAAAACTAAGTATTGCATTGGTAGCTGCAGCCGTTCCAGGCATGATATTTACTGCAATAATGGCCCCTATTTTATCAAAAGTCATGATACTAGTCGTAAAACGCAGTAAAGCACTGTCTGCCACAACAAGTTGCCTATCCTAATTAAGAAGAAATTTTTTAATTTCCTATCAAGTGAAAGATGATACTAACTCGTCATCACTCGTATTATAAAATAATAATGAATGATAAGTAAATTGATAAAGGATCATATTATGTTATACAGTATTCGAATGAGAGCAGCCAAGGGTGGATCGCATGAAACAGGAGGTACACATATTTCAGGTGCAGAACGGATTGTAGCAGATAACGAGTTATCTACCATTGCATCAGAATTAATCACTAGGGCTTTACATCATGCCAAGGGACAAGCAGACTATATTAATCTTACTATTGATACCGTTAATAAAGACAACGTCATCTATATTAACAGCTTACCGATAGAAACTCATACTGTCAATTCTGTAGAGGAAGGACATGCAACTGCTACAGATTTATTAGTAAAAAGTGGTATCACTCCAACGGCCTGTAATCGTGCTATCCAATTATTGCTTACATTAACAACCAATATGCGTGGTGCCATATTACTGGATGCCGTAACAGGCAAACGATTAGATTCTACTAATGATCGTGGTATTCGAGTAAGTCATATGGATGCTATACAATCTAATACAGTTCTTTCAGGTAAACACCATATGTATGAAGCACTCACATTGGCTAGTAAGGTATCATCTTGTAACGGTGTATTAGGAGAACTATGTTGGTCAGATGATCCAGAATACGTAATTGGCTATGTCAGCTGTAATCATACGTATCATAGAATTAGTAAACTGAAAGTTCCTTCATCACCTATGGGAGGACGCGTATTTTTTATTCAACCTCATATGCCAGTAGAACCTATTATAGATTACTTAGAAAATACTGATGTACTAGTTGATATAAATCAAGCATGTATAAAATAAAAGTTATTCGTAAAATCTACTACACAAAGTAGTAATTTATTGAAGTAGTGCTAACATATATACAAGCTAGTATATGTAAAAATTAATTACAAAATAGTAGATATGTTAGTATTCATAGTGAATAGCACTCATTTTTATAAGTAATTTTTAGAAATAACAACTATATCACTATATTGATAAGGAATATGCTATGAATTTAATTAAATATATAACGTTATTAGAAAATAAAAGAATAGAAAAATTATATCGTCATTGTACAGAATATTACCCTAAGTCTCCCTCAACAGTTGTATTAGAAGGGAAAGAATATGTAATGATGGCCTCTAATAACTATTTAGGCCTCACACATCATCCTAAAGTTATACAAGCGGCTATACGTGCACTAGAAACATATGGTACAGGTTCTGGTGGTTCTAGACTAATTAATGGTACGCATAAATTATTCACTACATTAGAAAAAGAATTGGCCACCTATAAAGAGACGGAAAAGGCTCTAGTATTTAACACAGGCTATATGGCAAACGTAGGAACTATTAGTGCCCTAATGGGAAAAGATGATCTCATCTTTAGCGATGCCTTAAATCACGCTTCTATTATCGATGGTTGTCGCATGAGTAAAGCTAATATTATTACGTATGAACATTGTAATATGAACGATTTAGAGAAAAAATTACAATCTTATGGCAATCAAAGTCAAAATAAATTAATTGTAACAGATGGCGTATTTAGTATGGATGGGGACATAGCACCACTGGATAAATTAGTTTGGCTAAAAGAAAAATATAATGCCTTATTAATGGTAGATGATGCCCATGCTACTGGTGTCATAGGAAATGGTAAAGGGAGTGCCCATCATTATCATCTAGCTCATAAAGTAGATATACAACTTGGTACACTAAGTAAAGCACTTGGCTCTGTTGGTGGATTTGTTGCAACAAACTCCATTATTTCTGATTATCTAATAAATACTAGCCGTCCTTTTATTTTTTCTACTGCCTTGGCGCCTGCTAATATAGGAGCCGCCTTAGCGGCATTAGAACTAATCGAATCAGATACAACTTTGATTAATAAATTATATGATAATGTAAAATATTTATCTAGCCGATTACAACGAATAGGTCTTTTAGCTACCTCACATACACCTATTTTCCCGATTATTGTAGGTGATGCAGAAAAAGCATTACGCCTATCAGATATATTGAAAGAAAATGGTATTATAGTAACTGCGATTAGACCGCCCACTGTACCAAAAGGGGAGTCAAGATTACGTTTAACAGTTACTGCCTCCCATACAGAAGAACAATTGAATCAAGTAGTGGATGCATTTATATCTATTTTTAATAATACATGATAAATAGGATATACAACTCACTTCCAGTAAAGTATATGTACAATTATTACTGCATGACCACACTCCATGAAACTCCTCTATACATAAGAAGAGAATTAGACTATAAAAACAACAGAGTATGTCTGTATTATCGTATATAAGCAGTAAAATTAATTTTATTATACATATAAACAGCAACATCTAAGCAAGAACTAGTCCGTAAAATTATAGAATATTACGCCTAACAAATCATGCACAAGATGTTGCTGTTTTCTACTAAAAAACAGTAATAAAAACTATCTCTTATTACTGTTAATACTATATAGATGGTGGAGATGACGGGAGTCGAACCCGTGTCCAAAAGCGTTGCCATATAAACTTCTCCGAGTGCAGTTAATGTTTTATGATTTCAAAATAGTTTTTGTACATTAACAAACTAGACTATTTCTAACTCATGTAATTTTACTTAATTTATATGAGTCTTTAAATTAAGCTAGCCCGTTGTTTGACGTTCTTTCTATCCCTGCGGGCCAGAGATAGAAGAACGTAGCTTATGCAGCTAATGCAAAATTTTCTTCTGCGTTTAAATGTTTTCCACCGTTTATCGGCCTAATGGAACGCCGACTCGCTATTTATACCACACTCGCCCCTGTCGAAACCTTTACATCCCCAGGTATGTGTTATTTCATTATAAAAGTCATACCTATTATTGTCAATATCAAATCCTATCATATGAGAACAGAAGCGCCCGCAGCACTACCTCTCCATAATGATATAAAAAATACTTTAACACATGATATAAAAATTCTATGAGAAGATATTAATACTTACATATTTTAGAAAACTTTATAAGCGATATGCCACAATATATCTATATTACAATAGATGGGGGATGTTTGACACACCTCTTTTTTTTCAGTAAAATTAGATGTGGTACTGAATTAGCCTTTTTAAGTTTTTACTAATTCTACTTATATATGAGGACCATATGAAAGATAAAATTTTAGAAGCCGCTAAAATTGCCATTGAAACACAAGGTGTTATGTTTAAAATGGATGATTTAGCTAAAAATTTGAACATCAGTAAACGTACTTTATATGAGCACTTTTCATCAAAACAAGAAATCATAGAAACAATTATAAATAACTTAGTAAACGACTTTCATAAAGTACATCATGCTATACTAATCGATACTACATTAACGGTAGAAGAAAAATTGATAAAGTATTTTTCCTATCGTTCGCCTATTTTTAGCTCATTACAAGGAGAGTATTATCGTGAATTATATATTAAAATGCCTGATGTATTAGAATTTTGTACAAAGCGTACAGAAAAAGATTGGCAAGAGCTAAAAGAGTTTTTATGGGAAGCGCAAAAAAAAGGCAAATTCGTAACGTAGATATTGATACAACTATTTTATTGCTGAAAGGTCTTATGCAGCTTATATTTTATGATAATTCTAAAAGCTTAGATGAATGTTATCAATACTGTCTAAAAGGGACTGATATTATACTAAAAGGGATAATCCGTTAAATGAGAGGAGTTACAGTAATGAAATTATTTAACACTAAATTAGTAGTATTACTATCAGCTATAAGTCTGTCTATAGTCATGATAGCTACTACAGGATGTGGACATCAGGCACCACCAAAAGGAGATATTATCGTCAACTCCTATAAACTTTCTAGTTCAGATGTACAAACTAATTCTTCTTACACTGGCACGATTATTGCACAAAATAAAACTGCTATTCATGCACGTGTAACAGGTTATGTTATCGAAAAATATGTAAAAGGTGGCGATCATGTAGTGGCTGGTCAACCACTATATAAATTAGACTCTCGTCAATATGAAGCTGATTTAGCTAGTGCTCAAGCTAGAGTAGCCAGATCAACTGCTGCCTATGAAAATGCTCGTCGTGATTTAGAACGGTATCAACGACTAGCTAATGACAATGCAATTGCTCAACAAACAGTAGATACACAAGCTGCTACAACAGAACAATCTATGGCTGCAGTACATGCCGATGAAGCAGCTATGCAAATTGCAGAAAATAATGTTTCAGATACTATCGTATATGCACCATTCACTGGAACCCTTGAAATGAATGATGTCGACTTAGGAACCTATGTAACAGCAGGACAAACCACATTAGTTACCATCGATTCTATTGATCCTATCTTTGTTCAATTCAGTCTTACAGAAGCTGAGTATTTGAGCCTTATGAAAGAATTCGGACTTGGAGCAAATAACAAATTACAACTTAAACTTGGCGATGGTTCTTTATATCCATATATGGGAACTATCATGCAATCTGCTAAGACATTAGATCCTGGTACGGGTAAATTAATTATAAAAGCTTCTTTCCCTAATCCTGACGGCTTGTTAATACCTAATATGTTTGCTACTGTAATGGTTCCTGGACAGGTTGTTAACAATGCCATATTAGTACCATCCAGAGCAATTGTCCAAGTATTGGATAAGAATTTTATCTATATTCTTGATGAAAACGGAAAAGTCACTCAAAAACCAATTGAAATAGCAGGAACACAGGGAATTTATACGATTGTAAAATCTGGAGTTGCTACTGGCGACGAAATTGTTGTAGATGGTATTACTAAAATAAAAAATGGTGCTATCGTAAAGGCCAAATGTATTAGCAAAAATGAATTAGAATCTACTGGTAAATAGGAGGTAATAACGTGTCCAAATTTTTTATTAACCGACCTATATTTTCTATTGTTATTGCTATTGCTATTACATTGATTGGTGTCCTATCTATGGTAAATTTACCAGTAGCTAAATATCCACAAATTACACCACCCACTGTACAAGTGAGAGCCATATATCCTGGAGCAACAGCAGAAATAGTTAATAACACTGTTGCCTCTGTTATCGAAAACCAAGTTATTGGTGTACAAAATATGGATTATATGGTATCTAATAGCTCTAATAATGGTTTTTATTCATTATCTATCCAATTTGATCAGGGGACTGATGCAGATATGGATACAGTAAATGTACAAAATCGTGTGGCAGCAGCAGAAGCTGCATTACCAAGTGAAGTAAAAAACATAGGTGTTACTACAGTAAAATCAACGGGGGATATGGCATTTATATTTAGTCTTAATTCCCCCAATGGAACCTATAATGATGTGTTCTTAAAAAATTATGGTAGTAACTACTTAATGAATGCCATAAAGTCTATCAATGGGGTAGGGTCAGTCCAAGAATTTGGAGCAGATTACGCTATGCGTGTTTGGTTAAATCCATCCAAAATGGCTCGCTATAATATTACTATTGCTGACATTACTAAAGCACTACAAATGCAAAACAAGCAGGCCGCTGCTGGTACGATTGGTTCTAATCCTACTAGCGGGGATCAACAATTTGAATACCCTATTAAAGTAAATGGTAAATTACAATCTGTCGAAGAATTTGGCAATATTTCACTGTCTAATATAAATGGTAATGTATTGCATTTACGAGATGTTGCACGAATTGAATTAGCTAGTAAAAGCTATGACTTTGTAGCACAAGTTAATAACAAGCCAGTTGCAGGTTTTGCTATTTCTTTAACCAATGATGCCAATGCATTAGAAACAATTAAAGAAGTACGTAAGGTGTTAGACGAAGAATCTAAAAACTTTCCACCAGATTTGGAATACAATATCGTTGTTGACAATACGGAGTTTGTAACCGCTTCCATTGAGGAAGTACTACATACATTTGTAGAAGCTTTATTATTAGTTTTATTAATTGTGTATATCTTTTTACAATCTTGGCGTTCTACAATTATCCCTATGATTGCTGTACCAGTATCTTTATTAGGTACATTTGCAGCATTCCAAGTATTAAACTTTTCAATTAATACATTAACATTATTTGCTATGGTATTAGCCATCGGTCTTGTCGTAGATGATGCCATTGTAGTAGTAGAAGCTGTAGAATATGAATTGAAATATAATGGATTACGGCCTAAAGAAGCTGCTTTAGCGGCTATGAAAAATGTACAAGGCCCAGTTATAGCCATTGCTTTTGTATTAGTATCCGTTTTCGTGCCTGTATCATTTATGGGCGGGATGACAGGTATATTATATAAACAATTTGCTTTAACCATAGCCGTATCAGTCATTATATCGGCTATGGTAGCCCTTATAGTAACTCCAGCCTTATGTGGCACAATGTTGAGACCACACAAATTAAAGGAAAAAGAGGATATTATTCATCGTGGGCTACAGCGTTTTAATGCTTGGATTGATAAGTTCACGAATTGGTATGGATTTGCTCTTGTTAAACTAAGCAAAAAGTTATGGTTATCGATTCTTGTATTAGTAATATTTGTAGTTACTTCTTTAGGCGCATTAAAACTTACACCGACTACATTTGTACCAAGTGAAGATAATGGTTTTTATATCGTAGCTGTCAATCTTCCTGACGGAGCAACTAATTCAAGAACTAATATGATCCTAGAAAAAATAGCTAATTTTTTACGAAGCGATTCAGATATACGAACTGTGTTTGCTGTATCAGGATTTGACTTATTAGGAGGAAGTCAAAAATCAAGTGCAGGTGCTATCTTTGCAGCACTACATGATTGGGATCAACGAACTCGAATGGAACAACAATTAAATACCAAAATCAGAAAAACCTTTGGCTTTGCAGGAAAAGAAGTACCAGAAGCTACTGTATTAGCCCTCAACCCACCATCTATACCAGGACTTGGTGCAACTGGAGGTATAACTATGTACTTAATCAATAAGGCCGGAGATAGCACTGATTCTATGGCAAATGTTGCTAAAGAATTTGTAGCAGCAGCTAATCAAGATCCATCCATTGCACGTGCATTTACGACATTTAGTAATACAACACCGACATTAGATTTTGCGATTGATCGTGATAAAGCGGCACATGATGGAGTTGCATTAACAGATATTTATACAGCTTTACAAGGATTCTACGGAAGTTTGCAAGTGAATGACTTCACAGAATTTGGTAAAAATTATAAAGTAATGCTTCAAGCCGACCAAGAATTTAGGCAAAATACAGATGCATTACATATGATTTACGTTAAAAATTCCGCAGGTAAATCAGTACCAATAGCTAATTATATTACTAAAAAACAATCTGGATCCGCTGCTACATTAACACGATTTGATAATGCCTTAGCAATACGAATCAATGTAACTCCAACTGGAAGCTCTGGCAATGCAATGGCCGCATTAAAAGCAATTCCATTACCTTCAGGATATTCTATTTCATGGGCGGATCAATCTCGAGAAGAGAGCAAGGCTAGTACACAATCGGCTATTATACTGGGACTCGGTTTAATATTTGTATTCTTAATCTTAGCCGCTTTATATGAATCTTGGAAAGTACCATTTGCTGTACTTTTCTCCGTTCCTTCTGGCATTTTTGGAGCCGTAGTAGTTCCTATGTTATTAAACTTTACCGGATTTTTCCTATTATCGAATAATTTATACTTTCAAATAGGATTATTAACATTAGTAGGATTAGCTGCTAAAAATGCAATTCTCATCATAGAATATGCTAAAATTCGTGTCGATCATGGAATGGACTTTGTATCCGCTGCTATTGAGGCTTCTAAAATTCGCTTACGACCTATTCTTATGACATCGTTAGCGTTTATTCTTGGTACTATACCATTAGCACTTTCAAGTGGCGCTGGTGCTGCTTCACGTATATCCATGGGGATAACCGTTGTAGCAGGTATGACTACAGCAACTATATTTGGTATCTTTATCATTCCCATGTTATTCATTCTAATTGAAAAATTAGGCCAACGTAATGATTAAAGCGTATAGGTTAATTTCCATTTATGACCTATCTAATAGACTAATAATAAGCAATCGTGCTATACGTAATATCATAACTCATTTCTCGTTTGTCATATTCCTTATGTATTCTCAAGGTGACTAATTGAAGAAAATTTATAAAATATGCTATAATTATAGAGTTAAAAGTAAGATAAATACCAATAAGTATCAATGTATGAGGTGATATATATGAGTAAATCAACAATTTTAGTAACAGGACATAAAAATCCTGATACCGACTCCATATGTTCGGCTATTGCTTATGCTAATTTAAAGCAACAATTAGGTGTTAATGCAAAAGCAATTTGTGCTGGAAAAGCAAATAAAGAAACTTCATTTGCTCTCAACTATTTTGGATTCAAACAACCTGAAATTTATACAAGTTTTGCTGTACGAGTGAAAGATGTATTAGTTTCAATCGATGGGATAGATACAAACGCTGATTTAAAAGCTATTGATGCTTGGCGCAAAGAAACAGGGATGAATCGTATTCCTGTAGTTAACGGTTCTTCGTACATAGGTGTCATTACCCCAAAACATTTATTAGATGCTATGAGCGATGCATTAAATGGAAAAAATCTTACTATTACTGCTGGAGAAATTGCAAAAACAACTGCGTGTCAAGTAATTTCACCATCTCTAAAATTAAGTGATTTTAATCGTGGTCATAGCGGTGCATTTCCTGTTGTAGAAGATGGTGTTTATTTAGGTATGGTATGGGCTAATGCAGAACCACCTAAAGAAAAACAAAAAGTTATTTTAGTTGATCACAATGAAGCTAAACAAATTATTGATGATATTGATGAAGCAGAAATCATCGAAAATATTGATCACCACAGAATAGGTGGATTAGTTACAGAAAATCCTATTTTTATTCATTATGAACCTGTAGGGTGTTCTTCTACTATTATTTCTAATATGTATTGGCAAATGAATCAAGATATTCCTAAAAATATTGCGGGATTAATGTTATCTGCTATTATTTCAGACACAGTTTTATTCCGTTCTCCAACTTGTACCCCAAAAGATAAAGACGCAGCTACACGACTAGCTACTATTGCTGGTGTAGATTTAGAGACCTATGGTATGGAGTTATTAAAAGCTGGTGCCGATGTATCTGATTTATCTGATGAACAACTTGTGCGCACTGATATGAAAGAATTTTCCGCTGGTAACGACACTATTTCTATCGGACAAATATCTGTAATGGATACGACAGATATTTTAAATCGCAAGTCATCTATCATAAAAGCATTAGAAGAATTGCGTCAAAGTAATGGATATATAGGTTCCTACTTAATGATTACTAATATTTTAGAAGAAAGTACTGATTTAATATTTAGTGGTGATATAACTGATACAGTCAAGAAAGCCTTCGGCAAAGAAGTGTCAGACAACGCCATCTTCTTAGAAAAAACAATGTCTCGTAAAAAGCAAATTGTCCCTCCAATTTTAGGTGCAATGAAATAAAAGAGTAGTACATAATAAAAACGTTGCATTTTGCAACGTTTTTATTATGCGTGTGAATGGATGAAAGGAAGTACTATGAATCCACTCTTACTAGAATTAAATAAAGAACAACAAGAAGCAGTAAAACACACAGAAGGCCCATTACTCATATTGGCTGGTGCTGGATCCGGAAAGACAAAAGTATTAACATCACGTGTAGCCTATCTATTATCACAAGGTATTAGTCCATATGAAATTTTAGCTATTACGTTTACTAATAAAGCTGCCAAAGAAATGAAAGAACGTGTAGAAAATTTGGTAGGAGAGCAAGCTAAAAATATCTGGTTAAGTACGTTCCATAGCTTTTGTGCTAAACTCTTGCGTTTTGAAATTGATGGATATATGGGATATACCCGTAATTTCACCATTTATGATACCTCTGACTCGCAAGCTGTCATCAAGCATGCATTAAAATCTTTAAATTTAGATGACACCTACTTTCCGGTAGGTTCCATGCTAACAGCTATATCATCAGCCAAAAATAAACTACTATTTTCTTCTGAGTATAGGAAATATGCAAGTGATTTTTATAGTCAAAAAGTAGCCGATGTCTATGAGTTTTATGAAGGGGAGCTGAGAAAAAATAATGCCCTTGATTTTGATGATCTATTATTGGTTACAGTAAAATTATTACAATCTAATGCAGCCCTACTCGATAAATACAGTCATCGTTTTCGCTATATTATGATTGATGAATATCAAGATACTAATCACGCCCAATATATATTATCTCAATTATTAGCCTCCCACTGGAAAAATATATGTGTAGTGGGGGATGTGGATCAGAGTATTTATGCATGGCGTGGTGCAGATATTCAAAATATTTTAGATTTTAAGACAGATTATCCAGAAACCGTTCTAATTAAACTAGAACAAAACTATCGGTCTACTAAAATTATTTTAGATGCAGCCAATGCAGTAATTGATAATAATCAAGGCCGACCTGCTAAAAATTTATGGACCGATAAAGTAGATGGCACTAATATACAACATTTCACAGCTCAATCAGAACATGAAGAGGCTGCTTTTATTGGCGATACTATTTATAAAAAATATAGCATTCATTCAATTCCTTATGGGGATATGGCTATTTTATACCGCACTAATGCACAATCACGTATACTGGAAGAAAATTTAATAAAACGTGGTATTCCGTATACTATGGTGGGAGGCACGAAATTCTATGACAGAAAAGAAATTAAAGATGTACTAGCCTATTTACGTGTTTTATATAATCCATTTGATGATTTAAGTTTATTGCGTATCATTAATGTACCTAAGCGAAGTATTGGTACTACAACGGTTACTAAACTGCAAGAGTATGCAAAGGCTACTGGCAATTCTATTTTTATGGCCTTAACCCAATTGCAGTCAATTCCTACCATCAAAGGTAAGACAAGAGAGAAACTGGAAGAATTTGGAATTCTCATTTTTAATCTTGTGGCCACGATGAATGAAAAAAATGTACTAGAATTATTAGAAAGTATATTAGAAGAAACAAAGTATTTAAAAAATCTAGAAGATAGTGATGATCCACAGGATGAAGTACGTGCAGAAAATATTGGTGAGTTATTATCTGTAGCTAAAGATTTTATTGATAGTCATGAATCAGGCACGGTAGAAGATTTTCTTGAACAAGTCGCATTAGTCAATGATGTTGATTCCTTTGAACAAGAAGACTCTAAGGTTACATTAATGACACTTCATGCAGCGAAAGGCCTAGAATTTCCCATTGTATTTTTAGCTGGTTTAGAAGAAGGTCTATTTCCACATAGTCGCACATTAATGAATCCAGAAGAAATTGAAGAAGAACGTCGTTTATGCTATGTAGGTATTACAAGAGCAGAAAAAGAACTTTATATTTCAAATTCTATTACGCGAACTGTATTTGGTCGCACGTCTAACTATTTACCATCACGTTTTTTAGGAGAGATTCCTGAAAATTTAATGGATCAATTACAGAATAAGCAAAAAGTTTCCAATGATATAAAACGAGTTGTACCACCACATATGTCCGTATCTACTAAACCTAAGATTAAGCCAATTATTAGAAATACAGAAATTGAAAATTGGCAAGTAGGCGATACGGCTATCCATGCTAAATGGGGAAATGGCACAATCATTGATGTAGTTGGTAATGGTGCTGCAATGAAATTAAAAATTGAATTTCCTACTATGGGTATTCGTATGGTAATGGCCAAGTTTGCACCAGTGAAGAAAGGGTAATTCATATTATGATAGAAATCAAAGAACGAATTGAAAAACTTCAGAAAGATTTAAATCATTATGCATACTTATATTATGTAAATGATGCGCCAGCTATTTCTGACTATGAATATGATATGTTATATCGTGAATTAGTAACATTAGAATCAAAATATCCAGAATATATTACACCCTATTCGCCTACACAGCGAGTGGGTTCCAAAGTAGAGGGTGGCTTTAATAAAGTTGTTCATGGTCGTCCTATGCTTAGTTTAAGCAATGTATTCAACGATGATGAAGTACGTGCCTTTGATAATCGCATACAAAAAGAATTAGGACATGCCCCCACCTATGTGGTAGAACTAAAAATTGATGGACTAGCAGTCAATTTACACTATAAAAATGGGCTTTTTGTAAAAGCTGTGACCCGCGGAGATGGTAAGATAGGAGAGGATATTACACTCAACGCGAGAACGATAAAATCAATTCCTTTATATATCGAAAATGCTCCCTCATATATAGAAATTCGTGGAGAAGCCTATATGCCGCATAAAGCCTTTAAACGTATCAATATAGCGCGCGATGAAGAAGGGCTTTCTCCCTTTATTAACCCTAGAAATGCTGCTGCTGGATCATTACGTCAACAAGATCCAGCAATTACAGCCGATAGGGAATTAGCT
Source organism: Veillonella montpellierensis (assembly GCF_947090115.1). Lineage (NCBI taxonomy): Bacteria > Bacillati > Bacillota > Negativicutes > Veillonellales > Veillonellaceae > Veillonella > Veillonella montpellierensis. The sequence continues at coordinate 27,489 of NZ_CAMUMS010000003.1, read as the reverse complement.
TTTTTTGCCTATGCCATTGGTGAATCTGATGGAGCAACGATTAGCTCTCAACAAGAATTATTGGAAACACTTCATCACTATAAATTTTCTGTTAACACTAATTATCGTGTATGTAAAAACATAGATGAAGTCTTAGACATGATTCATGAATGGAGCGATAAACGGCATACATTACCTTACGATACAGATGGTATTGTTATTAAAGTCAATTCTTTTAAAGACCAAGAAATATTAGGGTCCACAATCAAAGATCCAAAATGGGCAACTGCTTACAAATATCCTCCAGAAGAAATCGAAACTGTTCTCAAATCAATTTCTATCAATATTGGCAGAACTGGCGTTTTAACACCAACCGGTGAATTAGAGCCAGTTTTCATATCAGGAACTAACGTTAGCCGTGTCACATTGCACAATATTGATTTTATTAAAGAAAAAGATATCAGAATTGGAGATCACGTCTTAGTACATAAAGCGGCAGAAATAATCCCTGAAATCATTCGTGTAGTACCAGAAAAGCGTACTGGTCAAGAAATACTATTTACTATGCCAACACATTGCCCTGTATGTCATTCACAAACAATCCGAAAAGAAGGTGAGGCTGCTGTCCGTTGCAGTAATGCCCACTGTCCAGCTGTTGAAAAAGAAAGTATTATTCACTTTGCTTCGCGCGATGCTATGAATATTGATGGGTTAGGTCCTAGTATTGTCGATAGCTTAATTAAAAATCATTTGGTAGAAACAGTAGTTGACTTATATCATCTTACTACCGAAGAGTTAATAACCATGGAACGTTTTGGTCAAAAATCGGCAGAAAACTTAATCAATGCTATTGCCTCTTCTAAAAATAGAGGATTAGATAAAGTATTATTTGGATTAGGGATTCGCTTTATAGGTGCAAAGGCAGCTAATACAATTGCCACCTATGTACATTCCATTGATAAATTATTAACCATTAGTAAAGACGATTTAATAGCCGTTGAAGAAATTGGTCCAACTATGGCAGAAAGTATCATTAACTACCGAAATGATGATTACCATCGCCATATTATCGAAGGTTTACGACAAGCTGGTGTCGTCTTAACGATGCATACGCCACAAGCTAGTAGTGAAGAACTAAAAGGTGAAATCATAGTATTGACAGGCAAACTTGCTATCATGGGGCGCAGTGAAGCAGCTAAATTACTAGAAGCTCATGGTGCTAAAGTAACTAATTCAGTTAGTAAAAAAACAACATTAGTAATTGCTGGGGAAGATAGTGGTAGTAAATTATCGAAAGCACAAGAATTAGGCATTCGTATCATAGGAGAAGATGAATTTATACAATTAACTAATCAATTAAAGAGTACGTAAAGCATCCAGCAAATCTATCCTTTAACGTATTATTGATTTTTATTACTTCTACGTCATATATTATGCTACTAATGATGATAGATGCATATTACTAGGGTCCATAAAATATATATCCAAAACTACCATTTCATAAATCTAGAAACCTAATGCATATACTGAAACGGTGATTAGACTACTATTTATTCCCTTATAATTCTTTTTATTTCACTATATTTTGTAGTATAATGATAGGCGTATACTTGTTTGAAAGGATGTGTATTCATGAAAATTACTAAGGAAGAAATTAAAAATATTGCGCTTCTTTCTCGTTTAAGCATTCCTGATGAAAAAATGGATGAAACCGAAAAAGCCTTAAGTGATATCTTAACATATGTAGATCAATTAAATGAACTAAATTTAGAAGGTGTGACTCCTATGCCTCATGCAGTAGAATTGCACAATGTTTTACGTGAGGATGTAATGAAACCATCATTAGATCATGATTTAGCACTATCCAATGCACCAGAAGAGGATGACGGATGTTTCCGAGTACCTCGTGTTGTTCAAGAATAGGAGGCATAGCAGTGACAATTCACGATTTACATAATAAATTAGTCAACAAAGACATATCTGCAGTTGAATTAACCCAAGCCATGATTGCACATAAAGAAAAGGTAGAACCGACTGTTAACGCATACTTATCAGATTCGCACGAAGAAGCCTTAGCTACAGCAAAAACGATTGACAAGAAAATTGCTGCTGGTGAATCAATTCCTATGTTAGCAGGTATTCCCGGCGCTATAAAAGATAATATCTGTATTCAAGGACAACCTGCTACCTGTGCTTCTAAAATGCTAGAAAACTTTATTCCTCCATATAATGCTTCAGTTATTGAAAAATTAGAAAAAAATAATTACATTAGCTTAGGCAAAGTCAACATGGACGAATTTGCTATGGGTGGCTCTACAGAAAACTCTGCCTTAAAAAAAACAACGAATCCATGGAATACTAACTATGTACCTGGTGGATCTTCAGGTGGTAGTGCCGCTGCTGTTAGCTCTGGTTCTGCTATTTGGAGTTTAGGATCTGATACAGGGGGGTCCATTCGTCAACCCGCATCCTATTGTGGCGTTGTCGGCTTAAAGCCTACTTATGGCAATGTTTCCAGATTTGGATTAATTGCGTTTGCCTCTTCCTTAGATCAAATTGGCCCTGTTACTCGTGATGTAACCGATGCTGCTATTGTGCTAAACGCTATTTCTGGACACGATGAAAAGGATTCCACATCTATCCCTGGCGATCGACCTGATTATACAAAAGCATTAATACAAAATGTAAAAGATGTAACAATTGGACTACCAAAAGAATTTTATACCGATGCATTAGATGCAGATGTGCGTAATGCATTAGATAACGCTGTTGAAACCTATAAACGACTAGGGGCTAATATTATTGAAGTTAGTTTACCGACTATTAAATATGGTTTGTCTGCCTATTATATCGTAGCCTTAGCGGAAGCGAGTTCAAATTTAGCCCGTTATGATGGTGTTAGCTATGGACTACGTGTTGACGCTGATAATTTAGTAGAAATGTCGACTAAAACGAGAACTATAGGCTTTGGTCCAGAAGTACAACGTCGTATTTTGTTAGGTACTTATGTACTTAGCTCTGGATATTATGATGCCTATTATTTAAAAGCACTAAAAACTCGTCGTTTGATCAAAAATGAATTTGATAATGCTTTTGCTAAATGCGATATATTATTAACGCCAACAGCACCACATACAGCATTTAAATTTGGTGAAAAAATTAATGATCCATTAGCTATGTATTTAGAAGATATTTGTACAGTCCCAGTTAATTTAGCTGGTATTCCTGGCATAAGTATTCCTGCTGGTATATCATCAAATGGTTTACCAATTGGTATGCAATTATTAGCACCGGCTATGGGAGAAGAAGTATTACTTCGTACTGCCTATACATTCGAGCGAGCTTGTCCTGAATGTAGTAGCGTCGCACCAACTGGGGAGGTTATTCTATGAAATATGAAACAGTCGTTGGTTTAGAAGTTCATACAGAGCTAAAAACTAAATCTAAAATTTTCTGTGGTTGTACTACTGAATTTGGTGGAGCCCCTAACACCCACGTATGTCCAGTTTGTTTAGGCTTACCAGGTGTTTTACCTGTGATTAATAAAAAAGTAGTCGACTACGCTATAAAAGTAGGATTAGCATTGCATTGTGATATATTACAATTTAATAAATTCGATAGAAAACAATATTATTACCCTGATTTGCCTAAAAATTTTCAAACCTCACAATATGATTTACCAATTTGCTTAAATGGATATTTAGATATCGAAGTAGATGGTAATACTCGTCGTATCGGCATCACTCGTATCCATATGGAAGAGGATGCTGGTAAACTCGTACATAGTGGTAATACTATTTCTGACTCCAATTCATCAAATGTTGATTATAATCGTACTGGTGTGCCTTTATTAGAAATTGTATCAGAACCAGATATTCGTTCTGGGGCAGAAGCTAAAGCATATGTAGAAAAACTACGTTCCATTCTGCAATATTTAGATGTATCTGACTGTCGTATGGAAGAAGGCAGTTTACGGTGTGATGCCAATATTTCGATTCGATTAATGGGAGATACAAAGTTAGGTACTAAGTCAGAAATAAAAAATATGAATACCTTAACAGGTATTCAAAAAGGCATTGAGTATGAAGCACTGCGCCAAGCCCAATTAATAGAAGATGGTGGCAGTGTTGTACAAGAAACACGTACATGGGATGATGCACAAGGTATTACATTATCGATGCGTAAGAAGGAAAAAGAAAATGACTATCGTTATTTCCCAGAACCAGATTTAGTACCTATTATTATCTCTGATGAACAAATTGAAGCCGCACGCCAATCATTACCTGAATTACCTGATCAAAAGTTAGCACGTTTTATAGAAGAGCTTAAATTATCTCGTGAAGATGCAACTATTTTAACATCTACTCGACAATCTGCTGAATACTTTGAATCTGCTATTGCAGCTGGCTCTGATCCTAAAACTGTAGCAAATTGGATGTTAGGTGATTTATCTAAAATGGTGAACGAAAATAATCTAACTTTTGACAAAGCGAAAGTAACACCTCAACAATTATCCACTATGATTGCATTGATTGAAAAAGGTACTATCTCTGGGAAAATTGCTAAAAAAGTAATCGTTTCTATGTGGAATACAGGAAAAGATGCCGATACAATTGTAAAAGAAGAAGGATTAGTACAAATTACGGATACGAGTGCTATTGAAGAAATTGTAAAGCAAGTAATCGCTAACAATCCAAAGCCAGTAGAAGATGTAAAATCAGGAAATAATAAGGCGATTGGTTTCTTAGTCGGTCAAGTTATGAAAGAAAGTAAAGGTCGTGCAAATCCAGGTCTTGTAAATCAATTATTACAGAAACTGTTACATGCATAACCTATATAGTAGTTCGTATCTATCTATATAACTATGTATAATTCAGTATCATCTTATATTTGTAGACCTTCAATCTATCTATATGTTTGACTATATTATATAAACAATATATTACATTAATACTCTTCCTATATATGAGTAGAAGAAACAGAATTATGAGAAGACACATAATTCTGTTTCTTCTCATAAATAGTGTATGCTTATGGGAGATACGATGAATAAGGAAACTATACACAATACATCTAATACAACTATCTTGACTGATGAAGATCATCAAACTTTTGATGGTATAACGCTTGATGAAAAAGGCGAAGAGATTCATGATGAACCTATAACCTCACAACATGCTAATTCAAAGCGCACTCACTATGAATATCAAAATTTTAAAGTATATACAGTGACTCCAAAATCATTATTACTAAAACTTGCTATTGCCGCTATTCTAATAGCAGTGATTATAAGTATTATCATCTTTGGAGGAATCTACTTAATCGGCTTTGGAATAATTGCCGTTATTGGTTTGATTATTTCCTTATTAACAGGATTATTCTTCTAATAAATCTTATATTTCAAATTTTTAGCGCTTTTATTATATATTATCAGTATATAATTTATTAATCATATTAGGAGTATTATGAAACTATAGGATGTAATGACAACGCAAGAGGCAGGGGAACGTTGGGATATTCCAGCGGACTCAATCAAGCAATGTTGCTTAAAGAGGTATACAAATAAACAGTTTACACATGATGAAGCTATAAAATCAGGAAAGAATTGGCTTGTTACACGTCAGGGACTGGAACGATTATATGAGAAAATAAAATAATGATTCCAATAAGAACTAGTGAAAATGGCAAAACTAATTATAATGTATTGATAGTTAGTAGGTTAATTTTATAACTTGAATGATTAAGAACAAGCCATTTTATATAGTTTTATTGCATTTTAATAAAATAATTTTATACATTAAGATATGTATGCATATATACAACTCAATAATAAATCGAAAGTGTCACTTAATTCTATGGTTGTAAGCAATTAATCGATGTATATTCATCATAATTGCTAGCACCTGTAAATCATGCTATCATGGGGAGTAGTTATTAGTTCATTACAACACTCATAGCAAGAATGAATATAATAACATAATTTTTATAAAGTTATATTTTAGGGAGGATTGGTTTGTATGTCAATATTTTCACCAGCTCCATTCAAGGAACGCTTACCAGAAAGTCAAATTGATGCAACCTATAATCGATTGCGTAAAGAAGTATTTGCTGGCACATTTCTTGGATATGCTACATTTTATTTAATTCGCCAAAATTTTAGTTTAGCTGTTCCATATATGATTGCTGAATATGGGTATACAAAAGCTGATCTTGGCATTGTCATGACCATGTTATCTGTTGCCTATGGCATTAGTAAATTTGTAATGGGGAATGTATCGGACCGATCAAATCCTAAATTCTTTGCTACTGCTGGTTTATTATTAAGTGCATTTGTAATGCTATTATTTGGTACAGTGCCTGGTATATTAAGTAGTATTCCAATCATGTGCGTACTAGCCTTTCTAAATGGTTGGTTCCAAGGGATGGGATATCCTCCATATGCTAAAAATATGGTAACGTGGTTTTCTAAAACAGAACGCGGAGCCTGGTGGTCATGGTGGAATGTATCACATAATTTAGGTGGCGGTATTATCGCGCCATTAGCTACATTAGGTATTTTCTTATTTGGTACATGGCATAGTATCTTTTTCTTTCCTGCATTAATTTCTATAATCCTTGCCATAATTACCTTCTTCTTATTGCAAGATACACCTCAATCTTGTGGATTGCCACCTATTGAAGAATATAAAAATGATTATCCCGACAAACATGTAGAAGAAAATAAAAAATCATTTAAAGAAGTATTTAGCAAATATATTCTTCATAACAAATTTTTATGGTATCTAGCAATTGCTAATATTTTCGTTTATTTTATCCGATATGGTGTTGTCAGTTGGGCTCCAACTTATTTGACTGCCATGAAAGGTTTTTCTAAAGAAGGCTCGCGTTGGGCATATTTCTTATACGAATGGGCAGGCATCCCAGGCATGCTAGTAAGTGGTTATTTAAGCGATAAATTATTCCGTGGCAGACGTGCACCAGCTACAATTTTATTTATGGTATTTGTTATTTTAGCAATTCTCGTGTACTGGTTCAATCCAGCAGGTAATTTACTTATCGATAATTTAGCTTTAATCGCTATTGGCTTCTTAATTTATGGACCAGTTATGATGATTGGTTTACAAGCAGCTGATATGGTTCCTCGTGAAGCTACTGGTGGAGCTACCGGTTTAACTGGATTACTTGGTTATCTCGTTGGTTCTGCTGGTGCCGGTGCCTTCATGGGACTTATGGTAGACTTATATGGATGGGACGGGGGATTCGTAGCTCTCGTAGGTGCATGTATTTTAGCAATTATTTTCTTGCTTTTAACATTAGGCGATAAAAAATCACAATATACTAATTAGTCTATACCCTATAGACCATATGAATTTCTATGATTACACAGTAAAGCCTCAGTATAATAATCAATACAATAGATTATCATACTGAGGCTTACTACTTTATCATATATAATGGTTATATTATGCTTACCCTCATTATTTTTTTGTAATGATAAATCTTTCAGACATACTAAATATGACTAAAGAAATCCATATACAACTAATGGCTAATAATTGTGGCCAATCAAAGGGTTCCTGAAAGTAAAATACTGCCAATACTAATGCTATCGATGGAGAAATATATTGTAGGAATCCTAATAAATTTAATGGTAAATGATTCGCTCCAAAGGAAAACAAAATCATAGGTGCTGCTGTAATAAGTCCCGTACCAATTAATAATAAGGCGATATCAATAGTACTACTTGAATAATACGTCCATGATAGAGGATTAACACATAATAAATAATATATCGCTAAAGGAGAAATCAAAATAGATTCTAAGGCAATACTAGAAAAAGGGTTGAGTTGCAACTGTTTTTTTGCAGCACCATATAAAGCAAAGCTTGCTGCTAGTGCTATAGAAATCCACGGAAACGTTCCCAATTGAATCGTCAATATAACGATGCCTATGGCTGCTATACATACACTAATTTTTTTAGCTATAATAATGTATTCTTTAAATATGACACGTCCTAACACAACATTTAATAACGGTGTCATATAGTAACCGATGCTAGTATCTAATACATGATTGGAATTAACTGCCCATATATATACGAGCCAATTAATACTAATTAACAGTGAAGCAATGACTAACAAAAGAATTCGTTTTTTCTCTTTCCACAACTGAAAGATATCATTAATGAATTTTTTAGATTGTGTGATTAATACTAATACAAGCACAAATAGAGCTGTCCAAATGACTCTTTGTGCTAGTATGCTATTAGAATCAAGCTTAGATAACATAGCCCAGTATAGAGGTAATAACCCCCATAAAACATAAGCTGCTAACGATGTACACAAACCAAGTGTGTAATTTTTATAATTTTCAGAATTCATACTATACCTCATATATATAATACGTAATTTTTATATTAGCATTGTCTATTATACTGATTATTAACGATAGGAACAAGTAAAATATATAGCACTATTTAGATGTAATCAATTTGACTGACAACAAAAGGCTATACTAACTACTAATTTTCAGTAACTGCACACATGATCTGTAAATTTTATAATTAACTTTATAATAGTAATTTTGCCATATTGATTGTGTAATACAATGAATAGTTCTATTAGTAAATCATTATACGAGTCCAATACAGCTCCGTATGTATCAATGTGTACTGTTATCCTTTAGGTAATCTATGATATAATAATAGTATTATGACGATAGACGGTGAGACCAACTCATTCGATGAATTACGACGAGGTATACATGAACGTAGTATTAACAACTTTAAATTCTAAATTTATACATTCTTCATTAGCATTGCGCTATTTAAAAGCGTATGGTAAAAGTCAAGGACAGGCATATGATATAGTAGAATATACTATTAATATGCCTGTTTTGAATATCCTTAGTGATATTACAGAACGAGATATTGATGTTATTGGCTTTGCCTGTTATATTTGGAATATTGAAATGACGCTTCATGTAGTAGCCTTATTAAAAACAGTAAAACCAGATATTATTATCGTTTTAGGCGGTCCAGAAGTATCCTATGTAGCCGATGAAATTTTACATCGTGCACCTTCCGTAGACTATATTGTACAAGGTGAAGGAGAAGAGATTTTCACCGCACTGATTCAACATTTATCTACCTATAAAACATTAGAAAATTACACTATTGATGGAATTCGTAGTCGAGATGTACATGGACAACCTTGCGGCTCATCTAGCGTTGTAGAAGTAAAAGATTTATCCGTAATTCCATTTCCCTATACAGAAGAAGACATGAGCGACTTAGCACACAAAATCATCTATTACGAATCCTCCCGTGGATGTCCTTTTTCATGTCAGTATTGTTTATCAGGTAATAAAAACACAGTAAGATTTTTCCCACAAAAACGTACAATTTCTGAATTACAATGGTTCATTGACCATCATGTAAAACAAGTAAAATTTGTCGATCGCACATTCAACTGTGCGCCTATGCATCATCTTCCCCTTATGGAATTTATAAGTCAAGCTGATACACGTACTAACTTTCATCTAGAAATGGAAGCTGAACTAATGGGGGAACGGGAAGTTTCCTATTTATGCAACGCCCCCAAAGGACGTATCCAAATTGAAGTGGGTGTTCAAAGCACCTATCCAAAAACATTAAAGGCCATACATCGCTACAATAATTGGCAACATATAAAGAAAGTAATTCGTCCTATTATAGAAAGTGGGAATACCCATGTGCATATGGATTTAATAGTAGGATTGCCGCATGAAACTAAAAAACGATTTGGCCTTTCTTTTGACGACTTATTTAGTTTACAACCGCACGCTTTACAAATCGGCTTTTTAAAGCTATTAAAAGGGTCTGGTATTCGCGCTATGGATGACTATCACTATATATTTGATCCATTAGCACCTTATGAAGTATTAGGATCCCATGTACTACCTTATGAAGATGTACGATTTTTAAAGTATTTTGAAGATGTATTTGAACGATTTTATAACAGTGAACGGTATCGAACTGTATTCACCTATATAGGAAAACAACTGATTGATAATCGAGAAAGTGCATTTGATTATTTTTCTAACATGACCAAAGCATGGCTTGCAGCCGATAATCATAAGCGCAATCTGAATGATAAAGATCAAATAGAATTTTTATATTCTTTTTTTAAAAAACATAACGATATAGTGGCCATAGAATTATTGCAATATGATGTAATTATGAGCTATAAAGGAAAAATTCGCACTGAAACAATCGGATTGCCTGTACAGTCAAAAAAATTGCTACAATCCAGCGAATATTTTTGGAAAGATGAACAATTAGTCCGCCGTTATATACCAGAATATTCCTTTAAAGAATGGCGTCGTATTCGTCAAAATTACTTTGAAGTCAATCTATCTGCTGCAACAGTAGACTATTTAGGTATTAATCAAAATACTAATGATGATTACATGCGTGTCAATGAAAAAATACCTATTATTATTGATGTAATGAATACTGTCAAGCCTTTTATTCGTCCTGCTATGAAAGAGGAGTCTTATGGAAGCTAATCAAAAAACGAAACGTTATAATGTATATTCTCAGTGGCTTCGAGCTAAATATGGGGAGAAAGTCTATAAATTACCAGTTGCCTTACCACTCACATGCCCAAATCGTGATGGTTCTGCTGGTGTAGGTGGTTGTGTGTTCTGTGGAGAAATTGGTGCGGGTTATGAAAATCGCCCTGCTTGGATGACAGTGAAACAACAATTAGAAGAAAACATTGCCCATATAGCGCCTAAATATAAAGCGTATAAATATATTCCTTATTATCAAAATTTTAGTAATACCTATCTACCATTAGAAGATTTTAAAAATTATATGACTGCAGGTTGTATTGATACAGCTGTTGGAATAGCAATTGCCACTCGACCAGATTGCATTTCCGATGAATATTTGTTGGTCCTAAAAGAAATTTCAGAAGAAAAAAAGATTGATATATATATTGAATTAGGATTACAAACTGTAAATTATCACACCTTAAAAAAAATCAATCGTGGGCATTCTATGGCAGAGCTCATTGATGCAGTATTACGTATTAAGCGATTTGGCTTTAATGTATGTGTACATATGATATTAAATCTTCCATGGGATACTATGGAAGACGTCATAGAAGGTGCTAAGATTCTATCCGCATTAGATGTTGATCAAGTAAAACTTCATGCATTATATATTGTTAAAAATACGCTAATGGCTAACTGGTATGAAACTGGTGAATTAAATCTCATTAGTGTAGAGGAGTATGTTGAACGAGTTGTCACATTTATTCGCTATCTATCTCCTACTATTGTCCTTCAACGATTAGTGGGCAGGGCCCCTGAAGATAATACTTTATTTACGAATTGGTCTATGGGATGGTGGCGCATTCAAGACTTAATCGATCATGCATTAGAAGAAAAAAATGCCTATCAAGGCGATTTATGTAACTATCTAAACGGTTCTGCTATAAGGAAATTTATAAACACTACTAATACAGGCAGTTCAAACCATTAAGATCCCATCTACTAATTAATGATTATCTTAATTACTTTGTAATTCATATAGCCATAAACTTTTGTTCTTCTACTAGTAGCTTTATTACAAATAATACACTGTTATAGCTATCGTTTTATTTCATCCGGTTAGAAAGGAGAATATAGTAGTTAGAGATTTATTAGAATCAAGGAATATCCTCTATTACTATACTAAAAATTATTATGAGTCAACAAATGTTTACATTTCCTAACTATGAATTAGCTGCACAAATCTTAGGTCATCAAAATAAACATTTAAGTATTATTGAATCACAGCTACCTTGTCACGTAACAAGTCGTGGCGATATGGTTATCCTAAACGGTGATGACACAATCGTCAATCAATTTATAATTGTATTAAAAGAGTTAGTATTTTTATATCAACAAGGTAGTACAATTAATGAACAACAAACAAAAATTGCAGCTAAATTAGTTAAAGAAAATAAAGTCCATCTATTGCATACTATGTTTGAAGATACTTTAAATGTATCTATCCGTGGTAAAAGCATTACCCCAAAAACAGAAGGACAAAAGTCTTACGTAGATAGTATTAGAAATCACACTATTACGTTTGGCATTGGCCCTGCTGGTACAGGAAAGACCTTTTTAGCCGTTGCATTAGCAGCATTTTATTTAAAAAATAGAGATGTAGAAAAAATAATTTTAACCCGTCCTGCTGTTGAAGCAGGTGAGCGATTAGGGTATTTGCCAGGTGATTTACAAGAAAAAGTAGATCCCTATTTACGGCCACTCTATGATGCATTACACGATATGTTTGGCATAGAACAAGTCACACGTTATATGGAACGTGGTATTATAGAAGTAGCACCACTTGCTTATATGCGCGGTAGAACACTAGAAAATGCTTTCATTATTTTAGATGAAGCACAAAACACAACACCTGAGCAAATGAAAATGTTTTTAACACGACTTGGTAATCAATCTAAAATGGTGATTAATGGTGATAAAACACAAATTGATTTACCGCATAGAACGATATCTGGATTAAGCGAAGCTGAAAAAGTATTACGCCGTATATCAGGTATTAGTATGATATATTTTAGCGATGAAGATGTAGTAAGACATGATTTAGTAGGTAGGATTATTAAAGCCTATGATGTATATGCATTACATAATGAAAGAAAGGAATTGGATACGTAAATGGAAATTACCATTAGTTATGCCGACGGGACCTCTGTGAATCAAGAAGTAGAACGAGTAATTAAACTAGTCTGCAATGAAGTCTCCCGTGTATATGGCTTAGAAAATGATGAAATGAGTGTTCTTTTATGCGATAATGAAACGATTCATAAATTAAATTATACATATCGTCACATTGATCGACCTACTGATGTGTTATCATTTGCGCTAAATGAGGGAAATGAGTGGCAAGGGGAGGAAGAATCGCATTTATTAGGTGATTTAATTATTTCTTTAGAGCGAACTGCTGAGCAAGCCAATACCTATGGCCATAGTTTTGAACGAGAATTAGCCTATTTAACTACCCATGGATGCCTACATATTTTAGGGTATGACCATATGACAGATGAAGACAAAGCTATTATGCGAAAAGAAGAAGAATTTATACTAAGCAATTTAAACTATGTAAGAGAGGATGCTCCATATAATGAATAAACCATTTAAATCGGGATTTGTGGCTGTTGTAGGTAGACCTAATGTAGGAAAATCTACATTAATTAATGCATTAATAGATGATAAAATCGTTATCGTTTCCGACAAAGCACAAACGACACGCAATCGTATCATCTGTGTGTATACAGATGATGAAAAACAGATTGTCTTTATGGATACACCTGGTATTCATAAACCAAAACACAAATTAGGTGAATTTATGGTTAATGCAGCAGTGGAATCATTAAAAGAAATAGAAGCTGTATTATTTGTTGTAGCTGGCAACGAAAAACGTGGACCTGGTGATAATTTTATTATAGAACAACTAAAAAAAGTGACTGTTCCCGTTTTTTTATTAATTAATAAAATTGATACATTAACAAAAGAGGAAATAGTAAAAAATATTATTACTTATCAATCCGCCTATCCTTTTGCAGATATTATTCCTATTTCTGCTAAAGAAAAAAGTAATCTCTCCGTCATATTAGAGGAGTTGGCCAAAAATTTACCAGAAGGTCCACAATATTTTCCAGACGATATGATAACTGATCAACCAGAACGTCTTATTATTTCAGATATTATACGGGAAAAAATTTTATTGATTACTCGTGATGAAATTCCACATGCTATTGCCGTTGATATTGATGAAATAAAAACTCGGTCTGATGGAACTATGTATGTACGAGCTACGATTTACTGTGAACGTGACTCCCAAAAAGGTATCATCATAGGAAAGCACGGCACTCTACTTAAAGAAATAGGTGCTAGCGCAAGAAAAGATATAGAACGTTTATTAGCTACTAAAGTCTTTCTTGATTTATGGGTAAAAGTAAAAAAAGATTGGCGTAATAAATCAGCTATATTGTCAGAGCTAGGGTATAAATAATACATAATGATAGAATATTATTATAATAATAGGATCATAGAAAGGAATTTATTTTCATAATGGATATAATAGATGGGGTAGTACCACTGTTAATTGCAATTATTTGTTTACTAATTATAAATTTTTTAGTAATTGCCAAATTTTCATTTGCACGTCTACGAGAAGAACATGTAGATGATATGAAAACACTAAGTGAAGATAAAAAAAATTTTTTAAAAAACTTATATAAACAACCTGAACAATTCATTAATACAACACAATTTTTAATACTTTTTTTCATTATTTTATTAGCCGTCCTAACTAGTAATTTTATAGGAAATATTATAGATATATGTCAAGTTAAATTAAATATTATGCATTCTTGGGTAGGATTATTATTAGATGCTATTATTCTACTCATCATTAGCATGATTATTCTTATTTTTGGAGAAATCATTCCTAAAGCACTCGGCTTATCATTTCCTGAAAAGTACATCAGTACTAGTGCTACAATTGTTGTATTAATTGGAAAATTAATTAAACCATTTGTTTGGTTTGGAAACCGAATAGGCAACTTATTATTAACACCTTTTGAAACACCTTATCGAACAGAACTCGATCTCGTCCACACTGAAGATGAAATACGAATGATGATTAATCGGAGCCATATGGAAGGTGAATTAGACCATGTGGAAAGTGAATTAATCGATAATGTATTTGACTTTGTAGATCGCATGGCTAAAGAAGTTATGATACCACGTCAAGATGTAGATTGTGTATTTCTAGAAGATAGCTTTGAAGAAACTATGAATACAATTCGATCTACTGTTCATACTCGATATCCCCTATGTGTAGAAGACAAAGACCATGTAATTGGTTTAATTCACATTAAAGATTTAATGGAACATCAGGCAGAGGCAAAATCCAGTTTAAAAACAATTCGCAGAGATATTTTAACCATTCCAGAAGTTATGAAATTATCAACTTTATTACAGTACATGCGCACGCGTCGTATTTATCAAGCTATCGTGGTTGATGAATACGGAGGTATGGTAGGTCTTGTTGGTTTAGAAGATATTATTGAAGAATTAGTTGGCGATATACAAGATGAACACGAATCAAATGTGCCTCCTACCGTCCAATATGATAATGGTTCCTTTGAATTTGATGGTAAAGTGCTAGTTGATGACGTAGAGTCATTGATGAATGTAGAATTTAGTAATGTGGAAGAAGATACAATTGGTGGCTATATTTTTGGTTTATTAGAGCGAACGCCTTGTATTGGTGATACTGTTGAAGCAAGCGGGTATCTATTTAAAGTACTAGGATTGCAAGGATACCGCATCACACGATTGAAAGCAGAGCCCTTAAACGAATCTATAGATATAGAATCCAATAAGATGTAACTGTATGTTCCATAACTAATAAGCGAGCAATAGAATTCAGCGTGTCTATTAGCTAGCGTTTTATCTATTTTCACCACTATATATCCTAAAAATTATAGTTATATAGTAAATGAATAATGTACACTTTTACAGGCTATGATATGAGAGTTAAACGTATGATTAATTTTAAAAACACCCTAACAACAGAAGCTATCGTAATTTGGCGAAAAAAACTTAAAAATTATTCTAAATTTACTCTAATTAGTTATCACTGCGGTTTAATTACATGCACCATGGATCATAAACGCTTACAAAGATTAAAAAATGCCAGTTATTTAACCCCATTTAGTAAGATATATATTACTATCAATCCTACTCGTGATCATTACCATATAGAGCAAATTGATGGTATTACCATTTTTTCTACTATTGAAGGAAATTTGGAAAGCATTGCCTATACATCAATTATCAGTGAATTGATTCTTAAACTAACCGCCAAAGAAGATATGGATACATCATTGTATGAGTTAGTCAATCAATTCTCTCAAATGATACATACAAAATCGATTAAACTGGCCTCATTGATTATGGGGTGGCAATTATTAATGTTAGCTGGATTCACACCAGATAGAGAAGCTATCCTTAGCAATAATGGTCTTTCTGAATTTTGGAAAGAATTAGCACATATAACACCATCTCCCATAACAAGTGAAGTCCAAAGCGGTTTGTTGCAAGTCTTAACATATCAATGGAACCATAAAGAAACGATTAATTTGAATAAATCAGTATGGCAAAAAATAGAGTTTCTATTGTATGCCTATGCTGCCTATCAACTCAATGATCAATTACAATCAGTACAATTTCTAAAGGATATAGTCTTATGAAAGTCACAAATATACGAGTATTAATAACCATTATTGTTATTGGATTGTTAGCTGGAATGATTGGTATTGTATTAACAGAATTATTACATGTAGTCCAACAATTAGCCTTTGGATCAGGAAATTCAACAACACATACATCCTTTAAAATCTTAGTTGAAACATCCACTCCACTGCATAGACTATTAGTACTCTTACTATGTGGTGTATTGACGGGGTTTGGCTGGGTATTATTACATCGATATGGTTCTGGCATTACGGATATAAAAAAAGTGATACAAAATAATGCAATATCAATGCCTATAGGAACAATGATATTGCATCCAATATTACAAATTATTACTGTCGCTTTAGGTTCTCCATTAGGCAGAGAAGTAGCACCGCGTGAAATGAGTGTAGCCTTAACAACAGGGTGGTTAAAATGGACCAATTGGGATATGGCACTAGATAACAATACCAAAAGAGTCCTACTCGCTTGCGCTGCCGGTGCTGGCCTCGCTGCAGTATACAACGCACCATTATCATCAACAATTTTTATTTTAGAAACTCTATTACTATCTTGGTCAATGAATCATATAATCGCTGCCTTATTATCCTGTTCTATTGCCACGTTTGTAGTACGTATGGGACTAGGGGATACTTTACAATATCCACTATCATCTGTATCCTTTACAGATTACTTAATCATATGGGCCGCTCTTATGGGCCTATGTATTGGTATCAGTGTTCATTATTTCAATAAATCCTTTTCGAAACTATCCATACTACCTCGTACTAGTTGGTATATGATTCCTGTAGCCATAGTATCATTTGGAATAATCGGAATTATGAGTATATACTTTCCAGAAATTTTAGGAAATGGTAAACCTGGTGTATACTTAGCATTCACTACTAGTCTAGATTGGTCCTATGCTGTTGGCTTATTTGCTACAAAATGGGGGGCTTTACTATTAGCAACGATAGCAGGCGCTTATGGTGGTCGTATTTCACCATCCATGATGCTAGGTAGCCTATTGGCCTTTATAGGTGGATCTATCTGGAATAGCGTATTACCTCTATACACACTACCATTAGAAGTATGCACTGTAGTCGGCGCTGCTACGTTTCTAGGATGTGCTCAAAAAATGCACTTAACGGCTATTATATTTTTATTAGAATTATCAAGATTTTCTCCCTCTTATTTTTTTCCCATCTGCATATGCATGGGCACTTCCATGATTATTGTTGAACTATGTAACAAGAAATCCCTATAGTTATATCTAGAACTACAGAAAGTACTCAGGCTATCAAGTAATGTAATATTACTTGATAGCCTTTATACAAAACATGGGTGCCGTAATATAAAATTCATCCTCTATTTCATATATACGAGACCCCACAGTTGTATCAACGATACATTGTTGCGGATGATATTGTTCTAGTATCTCTTTATCCCAATCTGGTCTAGTATAATGACTAAAAAAATCTAGATCCACAACCAACATCTAAAATCCGTAATGGATAATCCGGGATATGCTTAATGATTTCATCTTTCCATAAATAATATTTTTCACATGCAGAGCATGACTTCTAAGAGTGGTAAAACCTTCTGCTCGTTCATTCCAATAAGCGGCAATATTTTTTTCTTGTCTTATCAATACTAATAAAGTCTTTTGATGTATGTAACACTGTTTTCTCCTATTTTACTGAATAATTTATTATAATGAATATATGTTATATAATGAATAACAATACAAAGCAAAATACTAGTATATAATCTTTACTTTGTTTTCAAACATGAAGGAGTATATAGCCTATGCCTACTACACTTGATTTACTAACAGAAAAGTACAATCCGAATAATATTGCCTATTATTTTTGGAAAATTTCACAAGTCCCAAGACAATCAGGTCACGAAGAAAAAATTAGTAACTTTTTAGTTGATTTTGCAAAAGAACAAAGCTTATCATACATCCAAGATAAAGTAGGGAATGTTATTATTTACAAACCTGCTGCACCAGGATATGAGAACCTAGCTCCTGTTATATTACAAGGACATATGGATATGGTATGTGAAAAGGTTCCCACAAGTACTCATAATTTTTCCACGGATCCATTAGAATTAATAATTAAAGAAGACTTTCTTATGGCGAATGGCACTACATTAGGAGCTGATGATGGTATCTCATTAGCCTATGGATTAGCCATATTAGCAGATACCACATTATCTCATCCAGCCTTGGAAGTAGTGTTTACTGTATCGGAAGAGACAGACTTTACAGGTGTGGCAAACTTAGATTATTCGCTATTGAAAGGAAAAGAGCTAATTAATATTGATAGTTCTAATGACCAACGACTTACTGTCAGTAGTGCTGGAGGCGCTAGCTTTATGCTTACTCAAACTCTTAACTGTATGCCTATCAGTCAAGAGTATACAACATTATCTGTAGAAATAGATGGTGGCATTGGTGGGCATTCCGGAGAAGATATTCACCGCCAAAGAGCAAATGCTATCATTGAGCTAGCTACTAGTCTTAGCAACTTAAAAACATATATATCTACTGATAAAATAGAACTTATAGCAATAAATGGTGGGGCAGCCTCTAATGCAATACCACGAAGTGCGCAAGCAATTATTGCCATTCCACACAATGAACTATCAAAAATAAATGTATGGCTTTCTTTCGAACAAAAAAAATTAAAAGAACGCTATCAGCATAGTGATCCACATATTTCATTATCTATAGCTCCACTGATAACAAGTCAGCTTCCTATGAATCACATCTGCAAAAATGAATTACTTTCTCTATTACTAAGCGTTCCGGTAGGTATTATAAAAAAAGATGCTACTATACAAGACTTCATTCTTACATCTAATAGTATCGGATGCATTAAAACTGTAGAAAATAGTATAACCATATTCGGTGAAATCAGAAGTGTAGATACCAAAGAAGCTAACTTTGTTTTTCAAGATATTGAAGCTATCACAAATTCAATGATAACCATAACAAGTCATTGCCTAATGACATATCCTGAATGGGCTTTTAAAAAGGAATCCTCATTACGAGATAAATTTCAAAAGGCGAGAATACACCTATTAGGTACGCGTGCTGAACTAGAAATGGTACATGCAGGTCTAGAATGTAGCTATTTTTCCCAATATATGCAAGATATTGATTGCATATCTATAGGGCCTACAATTTATGATTTACATACACCACAAGAACGAATGGAGCTTACATCCTTTGTAACTATGTGGCATATATTAATAGAAGTGTTGACCATGAAATGATATTACAAACAGGACAACGTACAGATATACCTGCTTTTTATGCAGAGTGGTTTGCTAATCGAATACAAGATGGATATGTGTTAGTGCGTAATCCTTATCGTAAGTTATCCGTAAAGCGATATATACTCCATCCCACTATAATTGATGGTATTATATTTTGTAGTAAAAATCCTAAGCCAATGCTGACATATATGAAATTATTAGCATCTTACAGACAGTATTGGCATGTAACAATAACTGGATATGGCAAAGATATAGAACCTAATGTTCCATCAATTGACAGCATTATTAAGACTTTCAAACAGCTATCAAACTATGTATCGCCTTATCAATTAGTGTGGAGATATGATCCTATTTTTTTCACGTCTACATATACGTTAGCGTATCATCTACGTACATTTAACTATATTGCAAAACAGCTAAAAGATTATACAGATACAGTTATTGTAAGTTTTATTGATTTATATCCAAAAGTGCGTCGTAATTTTTCAACTCTTTGTCGACCAACAAAAATAGAAACTTATAAAGTTATAGAAGCGTTAGTAACTATTGCCAATTCTTATGGAATGAAACTTAAGACTTGTGGGGAATTGATTGATTATACATCACTAGGGGCTGACACATCTGGGTGTTTTAATAAAAATACCTTTAAACGTGCGTTTCAAACAAATCTTATATTGCCTAATAAACCACCAGCAAGAAAGCAATGTAATTGTTTTATCCATGATGATATCGGAATATATAATTCCTGTGGTCATTTCTGTCGGTATTGCTATGCAAATACCGATATAGCAACAGTAAGATACAACATGAAGCAACATAACTCTAAATCACCATTTTTAATAGGTTCATCTACACCTTTAGATATCATATATGATGCTAGTGAATCAAGTTGGGTTGACAATCAAATGAGATTAGAATTTTAACCATTGATAATTGAGTATATTAAAGATGTATCAATGGTCTAAATCAATATATATCACATGTATTACATACTAGTATTAATTAAAAAATTTCTCTAATATAATTAGTCTAAGATAATCTATTTCTTGTATACGCAGTATACGGTAAATCCATAGGAACTCGTAAGAGTATATTGGAACAAATACAGGTATACTAAAGGTACAACCAATAGTACAACCGTCAGAAATAGAACCTAGTCAGTACCTATACTTAACCACATTACTTCCGATAATATATCGTTATCGGAAGTAATGTGGTATAATAATATATACATGATATAATACATATAGATGTATGATTCTATATATAATGTATCATGCAATTGTACACTACTATATGATACTGTTATACAAATGTTAAATTGGAGATATGATGACTATAAAATCTAATACGCAACACTTTTTCTTGCGTCATAATGATCAGTTGCTAAATAGCACTAAATTATCAGCAAAAGCCAAGAAAAGTATTTTACTATCTAAAGCTGAACATACTATTGATGCCTATGAATCGGATTGGTCTGACTTTGTTGATTGGTGTCACTATAATCACGTAGAACCATTTCCACCCACACCAGAAACAATTGTTAATTATATTAATGATTTGGCTGATTATGCAAAAGCTAATACTATATCAAGACGTATCAGTGCTATTTCTGAAAATTTAAATGCTTCTGGATTATCTAGCAACCCATGTACCTCACCACTAGTAAAAAGTGCGCTCCGAGGCATTAGAAGATTTAAAGGTACTTTCCAACAAGGGAAAACTCCCTTACTATTGGAAGATATCAAGGATATTATCAACTATATTAACGAAACAACAATTGACATTGACATGGTTGCCACACGAGATAAGGCAATTTTACTATTAGGATTTATGGGTGCATTTCGACGCAGTGAAATAAGTGCCATTACAGTAGAAGATATTACATTTTCTCCTAATGGCATGGAAATTTTTATTGCCTCCTCTAAAGCCGATCAAGAAGGTCAAGGAGCAATCGTCGCTATACCATATATCGACACTAAAGAATTATGCGCTGTAACACATATAAAAAAATGGTTGGCCTTATCTCATATTAAATCTGGTCCATTATTCAGAGGATTTACAAAAAATGGTTCTCTTAGAAAAACAGCATTAAGTGATAAAAGTGTTGCCAATATTGTAAAAAAATATGTATCACTCATTGGATTAGAACCTGATATGTATGGCGCACATAGTCTACGACATGGTTTTGCTACAACTGCTGCCTCATATGGTGTAGAAGAAAGAAATATCATGCGGCAAACACGTCATCATAGTGTTAACATGGTTAGGCGCTATATTAATGAAGCTAATAAATTTGTAGATAATCCTATCTCTTCTATCTTTAACAAAAGAAAATAGTAGCCGCCAAAAATATACTATTATCCAGAATTTACATGCTTTACATAATTTTATATGGTCTAAATGATCATTGCCATGTGTAAAAGTTTTATGTTAAACACATAAGCTTACTATGTATTAGAGAATTACAAAAAGATACCGTTCTATATATTAGAAAGTATATTTCTTAAATTTAAAATACCACACTTAACGTACGCTATAAAAATAATAGTGATATATCAATTTATATAAATTATCATCGACAAAATAGCTCCTAATAGAAATTCTACTGATACTGTAAAAGTTTCTATTAGGAGCTATTATATGTCATGTTAACTTATACACTGGACACATTATTTTAGTTTCTAGCTATATAACTAGTATCAAATAATGGTTTAACTACTTTAATAGTTGGTATTTTTAACTTACTACCAGGCACTAACTCTCCAGACTTTTCAATATGATTTAAATCTTTAATCGAATACACTACATCTCTTATGTCTACATCATTTGACGAATTTTTTTCTGCAATACTCCAAATAGTATCTCCATGAGATACCGTAACCAGCTGTACATTGTTTGTATCTAATACAACAGTTTCTCCCATTACATGATAACCAATCATTATCATCAAGCATAATGTCACCATCATATATATTTGTCGTTTCATTGTATCTCCACCTTATACATTTTATAACCATAATATAGAACATAAAATCTACGAACATTTGTTTGCCTACACGGAAATTATACCATACGAATATATGTTCGGTCAATAGTAAAAACGTATGCAATGAATTTAGTAATGAATTTTCATATTTACTTTCTAAAATATATATGATTATCTTTTCTGCCCTATCTTTCTTTATGTCTTTTTCCCTCTCTATGATTAAAATATATCTTATCGTAGGGAAAAAATATCTACATACTATTCAGCACAATTAAATCACTGAAAATACCATTCTTCTTATCCTTGATTACATCCAATAATTCAAAGGTCTGCATTAATATTTTGTTTGATTTACACCTATGTGTTACCTCCTTGTAATTCAAATTCTCGTTACACTTACTTTTCGTGATCCACACCTCACGGTACAGTCTTGTTCTTTTTCGCCTGCAATACTAAAAAGGCAATATAAAAAGCCCTGCACCGGGTACAAGGCTTTGTTATTAAATTATGTATCATAAAAAATATATAGAATCAAATATGCAATAAGTATAAATATGATGATACCTGCTATAATTATCGTTAAGCACCAACCCCACAATGGCATTTGCAACTCAGATGAATGGTTAGTACTTAACAATAACGTCTGTAGTAATAGTAGCTTCATAAAACTTACTCCTAAATGTGTATAAAAAAACCACCTACCTAAGTAAGTGGCTATATCCCTGGCGTTATATTCTTAATTCCTTTTAACTCTCTATAGGCTTTTTTCATCATTGTATTATCTCCTAAATACTCCATGCCAGCTAATGTGAGTTGTGGCAAAATTAAAACATAATAATTTCCAGTTTTTATTGATTCACATTTTATTCCTTTAATATAACCATCATCAACTAATGTCTTCAAAAGAAAATAAAAGCGGTCTTCAGATACTCCAAAATGCTTAGCTGTAAAATGCTCCTCATCAAACTCGGCATAATCCATACATGCTTCGATATATTTAAGGATACTATAAATGACTTTAAAATTATCCATTTTATTCCTCCAATGCCATAACACTTAGTATTTCGCTTTGATAAAACTCATAATGCTTGCCATTTTGATAAATGCCAACAGACATCTCGCCTTCTTTTTCATCTGTTTCATTATCTAAATCACTCGTTAAATCCTCAAGTTTTCCAATCCATTTCTTATGGTTAGTGTCTATAAGGACTACAATGTACCCAATTAATGCATCAAATTCTTCATAAGTATATAATTTACTCATAATCATCCTTTCTAGGTATTATATGAATACCACTATCACCAAAATGGACCATACCAGAATGTGTTGTCATATCTCCTAATTTTGTTGCTATAACGCCTTTTATTTGCGGATGTTTTGTAGCTACTTTTCTATTCCAATCTCCTACTTTTGTTAGTTTTAAATAGCCAATATATATTAATTTTTCAATTTCTTGATTATCTAATTCACTATAATAATAACTTTTCCCTTCACGATATTCGTTACTCGACTTTATGTGGTAATTTTGTCTATTAGTAAACGCTTTTGTGCAGAATGGCGATTTAATATAATCCCAAATTCTTTTTTCAAATACTTCGTCAGTTTCGCCAGGTAACTTCTTAGCTATATTTTCTATTTTTATTTTACCATCCATAATAAATGGTTTCAATGTTTCAGGTATTGAAATTCTACTTGATAGTAACTTACCACTATACCCTCTAGCCTTAGCCGTCCATGATAGACCAGCCTCTACAGCTTTAGCCCCATGTACGCCGAGCAATCGTTCACGCTTATGATTAGTCGTGCCATTTAAATATTCTAGCCCCCCTTCTTCAATGCGTTCTTTAGGTACTTCTCTTTTGTTTACCTTCTTGTAATTAAAATTCTCGTTACGCTTAATTTTCGTGAGCCACACCTCACGTTACAGTCTTGTTCTTTTTCGCCTGCAATACTAAAAAGGCAATATAAAAAGCCCTGCACTAGGTACAAGGCTTTGTTATTAAATTATGTATCATAGAAAATATATAGAATCAAACACGCAATAATTATAAATATGATGATTCCCACTATAATCATTGGCAAACATAAAAACCACAATGGCAGCTGCAACTCATATATCCTATTAATGATTAAAAATAATATCTGTAGCAATAGTAGCTTCATATAACTTACTCCTAAATGTGTAAAAAAAAACCGCCTACCAAGTAAGCGGTTATAAATATTTTTGTGTTGACGGATAATCATATTTTAAATTCTTCAAGATATGTAAGCAAGCATCATGTTCATTATTAAAATACTTTTCATCTTCACGGTTTGCACGTTCCTGCACATAGTATAATAATCTTCCATCGGCCTGTTTTCTAAGACATAATGTAACTTCACTAACCATTTTATCGGATTTATTAAACGAAATATACTTAGCAGGTACATGCTCTCGATTAAGTATGTTTTTTAATTCTAAGATATTCACTGTGAGATACCTCCTCAATAATACCATCATCTAGTAATTTCTGTATGCTAACACTCATTTTATACTGTATCCCGCCGCCCTTTCTACCAAACCATGGAGCAATAACTCCTTCTGAAACATCAAAATCTTGCTTTATTTTATAAAAATGTCTTATGTTTCTAGGTGTAGTTTTATCTTTTACTACAGGCATTGATCTCATCTTCCACGGTGTATCTGCTGGAGCTAAATACTTGCCTGTCGTGGTACCATATCTATCTACTATTAACTCATTAGACTTTAATGTTATACGTCTAATATTACCGATTGCACTTTCATTTTCAGGCCAAATAGGCAGTCCATCATCAGAATAAAAGCCCTCATTGCCTTTCTTACCTTTAGTGTAAATCTTATTTTGCTTTGCTGCAAGGTTATATAAATACTCATCATTTGGCTTTAATAGGTTTAACGCCATTAAATCTCTATCTTTAATCCTACTTTCAAACACTTTCCCACTGTAATTCCGAGTCTTCTCTGTCCAACTTCGTCCAACTTCTACGGCTTTAGCCCCATGCACGCCGAGCAATCGTTCACGCTTATGATTAGTAATACCATCTAAATATTCTCGACCGCCTTCTTCAATGCGTTCTTTCGGTACTTCATTTTTTTAAGTACCTTTTACTATTGGCTTTAAATGGCACATACAATTAGGATGAACTGGTAACTTATCAGCAACAAAGCTATAGCAATGTTAGCTTCATAACACTGACCTCTATTGAAAAAACAGAGAAAATACTATATAATAAATTTAATAAAGCGATTGATACCTTTTCCCCTTGAAACGCTTCGGCGTGGTAGGAAGAGGCCATCAATCGCTATTTTTTTATTTACACTTTTACTAAAAAACCGCCTACCAAGTAAGCGGTTATGTCATTATTGTTTCATATATTATTTTTCCTATAAACTCTTTACTTAATACTTGACGCTCTAATTCTGTTTTAGCATCGTCCCAATTATCCTCAAAATCATAGCAATAGTTGTGTAATAACAAATCATTTATTTATATTATAGAAAACATCCGTTCCATGATATTCAGCTGTTTCTGCTAGCATATCTTCAATGCGAAGTAATTGATTATATTTAGCCACTCGTTCACTTCGAGCTGGCGCACCAGTTTTAATTTGACCAGCATTAACTGCTACGGCAATATCTGCAATAATAGAATCTTCCGTTTCTCCAGAACGATGAGAAATAATACATGTATATCCAGCACGTTTAGCCATTTCAATCGCATTAAATGCTTCGGTTAATGTTCCGATCTGGTTAACTTTTACTAAAATAGCATTAGCTGCACCTAATGCAATACCTTTAGCAAGTCGCTCAGTATTAGTAACAAATAAATCATCACCCACCAATTGAACTGTATCTCCAATTCGTTCAGTAAGTCGTTTCCAACCTTCCCAGTCTTCTTCAGCTAAACCATCTTCAATAGAAATAATAGGGTATTTCTTGCAAAGTGATTCATACATATCAATCATTTCATCTGAAGTTTTAATAACGCCTTCACCAGCTAAATTATAAGTGCCATTTTCATAGAACTCAGAAGACGCAGCATCAATGGCTAACATAAAGTCCTTACCTGGTTCAAATCCTGCTTGCCTAATCGCTTCACAAATAATTTGTAAAGCTTCTTCATTAGAGGATAAATTAGGTGCAAATCCTCCTTCGTCACCAACTGACGTAGCTAAATTCTTTGATTTTAATACTGCCTTTAATGTATGATACACTTCTGCACAATTACATAGGCAATCAGAAAATGATGCTGCCCCGACAGGCATAATCATAAATTCTTGAATATCTACATTATTATCTGCATGGGCACCACCATTCAAAATATTCATCATAGGTACAGGAAGCTCTTTTGCATTAGGTCCTCCCATATATTGAAATAATGGTAAATCATACGATTCTGCAGCAGCACGAGCTACTGCCATAGAAACGCCTAAAATTGCATTGGCTCCAAGATTTGCTTTATTAGGTGTACCATCTAATTCGCACATAATCTTATCAATAGCCACTTGTTCAGATGCATCATAGCCTTCAATGGCAGGAGCGATAATTTCATTTACATTAGCGACCGCTTTTAGCACACCTTTACCATTATAACGTGTGCCACCGTCACGTAATTCAACAGCTTCAAACATACCGGTGGATGCCCCAGATGGGACTGCTGCTCGTCCAATAGTGCCATCTTCTAAATACACTTCAACTTCTACAGTAGGGTTTCCTCTAGAATCCATAATTTCTCTTGCGTATACATCAATAATAGCTGCCATTGATAATACCTCCATTAATTATACGAAATCATAAAGCTAATATAACAATGTATTGTCTGTCTAACCAATACATTATAGCAATTGACAATTATAAAAATTCTTAAATTGCAATATGAAATTGAACAGTATCCAAATCTACAATTCTATTAAC
>NZ_CAMUMS010000002.1:0-186134 GCF_947090115.1 Veillonella montpellierensis | reverse complement strand
ATTTTAGATGATTGTTGATTATATTTATTATTATGTCGTATAATATGTATGTATAATCAAAATGAAAAAGAACCGCATTGTTATGCGGTTCTTTTTTTATTCGGCAGAAAAACGTCAAAAAATATAAAATTTACTCAAAAATTCGTTGTATTTCTGTACGAGCATTTTCTCTCATTTCATCAGAATAGTGGATGTAAGTTTTTATCACAGTATCCACTGTATCCCCCAGCAGCGATGCAACAGTTTTAATATCTACACCGTTAGATAAAAGTTTTGTTGCGTATGTATGCCTAAAATCGTGAGGGCTGTGGTTATTGATGTGTTGACTTATATATTTGTATAACAACGATGAATAATTGACAGGTATAATCCTGTCGTTTGTAGAGTTGTATTTATAGTCGCTTAGTGATTTGACTAATATCAAAGGGATAGGCAATATACGTTTGCTATTCTTTGTTTTTAGTTGACCGAATCCATGATTATTGCTAGCTCCGAGTCTTACCCATTGTTTATTGATAGATATTGTCATACTATCCAAGTCTACATCATTCCATGTTAAACCTAGCAGCTCACCAACACGAATGCCAGTATAATACAAAATTTTAATAGCTACGTGGTATTGTGACAATGAGTCTGAATTATTAAAATACATCTCTATTTCTTCTACAGTTACTATGCGTTTTCTAGTTGTCTTAGGTTTGTACGGGATAGAGTTTGTAACAGGGTTGCGTGGCAATAAGTTGTAGTGAGATATAGCGTGAGACAAGACAGTTTTAAGACACCGCAAGGGATAATGTTTTGATTGAGTTTGCAAAGGCATTTCTTGTATTAGAGAATGAACGACAGAAGGGGTTATGTCTGCGATTTTAATGTCATGGATGGGGTATAGATGTTTTATTGCGTTTTGATAGCTTAACAATGTATTAGTGCGTAATTTGTCTTTCATGTCGTCAAAATATAAGCGAGTAAATTCAATGAACGTCATATTTGCTAATTCTTCATTGTTTGTTAGTAACAAATTTTCTTTTATTTCTTTAACAATAATATCTCCATAATCCTTGGCAATTCGTTTAGTCAAAAAACCTTGTTTGCTTTTTTGTCGCCATCTGCCATACCTATCTTTATAGCTCACAATAACTTGCCAGTTTTTATCTTTTTGTCGTGTTGATATTGAATAGCTTGCCATGGTTACTCCTTTTAATTAAATATTATTTTATATGTCGAATCCATAAAAATCCTAATATGATATACTGAAAGTAATGTTAGGTTGTTTTTTATAGGGGGATCAATGAAAAAGAAATTTATAAAAAAGCCAATTGTAATAGAGGCGTACCAAACAGATAAGGAGATGACCGTTCAAACTTTAGAAGGTCCAATGCATGCTAGCATTGGGGATTGGATTATTACAGGTATACGAGGTGAGCAATATCCTTGTAAGCCTGATGTGTTTGATAGAATGTATGAAGAAGTTTCACAAGACACGCCAATTACTGAATATATATAAGCATTATTGGTGAAAGCTCTATGTATTGGAAATATTCCAATAGTTGAATTGCAAAACATATGTTCTTAATTTCTTGTAAAATTATTCCCCCTCAATCGAGGGGGATTATTTTTATTGTAAAGAATTTTTAATTATTTTTAAATCTTGGTGCAGTTGCATAGAGCGTTGTAGTTCTTGTAATGTTTCTGCTGGAACGTGGTAGTCATATTTATATTTTTCACCTTGGTAGCGAATAATAGGGTTTGTACCTTCTAACAATAATTTAATACCATCATAGGCTTTATCGTACGGAATATCCAACGTTTCATATTTACCACCCATTACGATTTGAGTGTTTTTGCCATCGCCGCTTTGTCCAGCAAAAGTATTAAGTTTTAATTCCCATTTGCCTTGATCTGTGGAGAAGATAAGTTTATCCCAGAAAACCCAATCGATATTGCTATCAAAGTGTACAAATTTTAAATACTCACTAACTTTTTTATCGCCATCAACTTTAGCTGTCCAGTATACGTTGCTCATAGGAGGATATTTGTCAGTACCCCATGATTTATACCATGTAACTTTTTCAACTTCATCAATATTTTGTGGCGTAGCTTGTAAAATTGCTAATGCGTCATTTTTAGCTTGTTCTTTTTGTTCAGCTGTTACAGTAACTGCAGTATTAGAATTGTTTGCAGAATCTGAATCCATCTTGCCAGGGTTAATAACGATTAATAAAACAATCATTAAAATAAAGCCACCAACAGAGTAACCAAGAACTTTGCCACGTGTTGGATTTTGAATAGATTTTGGCAATACCTTCTTCGGTGAAATCATGCCAATAATAAACATTAGGATAAATCCGATTATCCCTAAACCGATTAATACACCAATAAATGTACCCATATTTCTGCCTCCTACAAATCCCTTCGAACTTCTACCGCTTTACCGATAATCATAATTGGTAAAGTTGCTATATCGTGATTGCTATAGAACATTCTAGGAAATGCCCTTACATTATCACCAACAATATCTATACCATCTGAACGGTGGTATATGCGTTTGATGGTCGCCTCGTTATTTGCAATAGAAACGGCAGCGATTTCTCCATCTTCAACATCAGGTTGTTGTCTAATCACAACAATATCACTATCAAACAGGGTAGGCTCCATTGAGTCTCCTTTAATACGTAAGGCGAAATATTCTCCACGCATGGCCATCGAATGTGAAATTTCTATCCATTCATCATATTCAGTAACAGCCGTATTGGGAATGCCAGCAACGATAGAGCCTAATACAGGAACGCGAACACCCCTGCTAAGTGGTATAGCATAGTTTATTTCAGCTTTTAATTCGTTAGTAGTAGAATTCCTACCGAGCAAGTAATCTGTTGTTACGTTGAAATATTCTGCAATAGTAGCAGTCATTTCTTGGTTAGGCTCACGAGTATTATTCTCCCATGTTGATATTGTTTTATTTGAAACATTTAATATTTCACCCAACTCAACGCCAGTTAATCCTTTTGATTGACGCAGAGCTTTTAATCTTGATCCGAATGTGCTCATGAATACCTCCAAATGGTTATTCCTATATAGTTAATTTACCATAATGTAGAACAAAAAATAAAACTACAATTTGTAGAATCAGTACTTGATATTCTACGAAATGTAGTCTATAATGAACACATAAGATAAATCTACAAAAAGTAGAACACAAGGAAGGGGGGATTCAATGAAATTAAAAAGACTTGCTAAGTTGCGAATGCAAGCAGGACTAACTCAAACAGAGTTTGCAGTAAAACTAGGGTTATCTATTAAAAATTATAACCATAAAGAAAATGGAATACGAAAGTTTACTCCAGCAGAGATGATCAAAGTATATAAAGTTCTGAGAAGAACTAATCCAAAACTAAACATGCAAGATATATTTTTTTAATCAAAAAATCTACATAAAGTAGATTATAAATGAAAGGGCGTGAAATATGAAAATGACATATACATCAGAGGAAGTAATGGATATTCTTCATTGCTCAAAAAGCACTCTGATGAATTACAAAAATCGTGGAGTTTTACAACCCATTAAGGGAGTAAAACCTATGCTGTACAGCGTTAGTACTGTACAAGCATTTATAGACGGTGATGAAGAATATTCACCATTACAATATAACGCTTTAAAGAGAGAGTTTAAACGTTTGCAAGAAGAAAACAGACGTTTAAAAGCTAAATTCTTAAAAGTACAAAATGTAATAACTGTCGAGGTAGGTGATTTAATAGAAAACTTACCTTAACTACAAAATAGCACATAGAAAGGTGGTGGTGCTATGAAAAAGATTGCACGGAGTGAATTTGATTCGGCACTCCGTTGCGTAGATAAGAATCAAACAAGAATAGCAGAGGATCTAAATGTAAGTATCCGAAGCTTAAATAATTACATAAGCGGGAAACAGCAACCGCCTTGTGATGTAGTGGCACAAGCGGTAAGAGAATACGGGCTGCATAGATTAGCAGTAGCTCAATTATCAAGCTGTTGTCCGATTGGGAAGTTGTATTTACCTGAGATAGAGTTGGTAACTCTTGAAATGGCGGTATTAAAATTCCAACAACAACTAAATGGTATTAATGAAATAATGCACGAGTTGATACAAACTGCGTGCGGAGAGCCAAGTACAGATGAAGAAATAAATTTCATACAAGCCAAAATAAAAGAGTTAACAGGTACATGTATCGTGGTAAATGTATCTCTAGAAAGGAGAAAACATGAGATACGCACAGAGAACAATAACCATGCGTAAAGCT
Source organism: Veillonella montpellierensis (assembly GCF_947090115.1). NCBI lineage: Bacteria > Bacillati > Bacillota > Negativicutes > Veillonellales > Veillonellaceae > Veillonella > Veillonella montpellierensis. The sequence continues at coordinate 181,856 of NZ_CAMUMS010000002.1, read as the reverse complement.
CCGTGGTACAGAGTTTTACGGTGGGATAGAGTAGCTATGATATGTGCTGTAGTAGGTAGCATATCTATAGGGGTATATCAAATGATACCGACAGAGCAAGCTACTGCTACATATGAATATGTAGTACAACCAGGAGATACATTATGGAGTATTGCATATAAAAATGTCGGTGAACAAAAAGATGTTCGCCGAGAAATATATGATATTAAATTTGACAACAATATCAATGAACATATGCGGGATATACATCCCGGTGATGTTCTGATATTAAAAAAGCCTATTAACCAACCACGACATTAGTTAATAGGCAAATAAAAAAATAACCAGTTTTATTTTAGCACATAAGGGGGTTCTTATGCCAATTCCTGATAAAAATATAGATTTTAATTTCTTCACTAGGTCGGGACGATTCCCGCCTAAAATACGATTTAACATGTGGGGTTCTGCATGTGGTCTAAGCCTTGATGCATACAAAGCTATCGGTAAGCCTTTAGGTCTTAAAGTTGGTATAGATAAAGAAAACAGGGAAATTCATATTTTGCCGATTACTGAAAAGAATGTGAATGGAGCTATTTATTTCAAAGAGTATGAATTGAAACAATCGAAGATAATTATTTCAAGAGCTCGCATTGTCTTAAATGAATTGAGAAGCTTAGGCATAATTAAAAATATTGAAGGTATTGCTAGTAAAAATGAGCTAGTATTTAGTTTTTAAAAGGAGAAAAACATCATGGAAAATATCTTAACAATAAAATTCAATACATTAGATGAATTAGCAACGCAAGTGGCAGAATGGAATGAACGATTAAATCATCAATGCCAATGTCAATGTATGTCAGGTAGTAGTCTTGAATTAGCGGAAAGCAAACTCAAAGATACATTCAAGAAAGCAGCACAAGCAACAGATGTTAAAGATAAACCAACAAAAGCAAAGAAAGAAGAAAAAACAAAGAAAAAAGAAGAAAAAAAACCAGTTGAAGAGGTTAAGGCTGTACCAGTAGCCAATGAAACTCCTACAGCTGAGGAAATTCCTGTAGTTGATTTTACAGAAGAAAAACAACAAGAAAAAGTGGATGCACATGTCGAAGAAATTGACGTTATTCCGTTTGACCCTAAGGCATTTTGGGTTGAGCTCTTAACGTGGATGGGTAAAGATGGGCAACGTGCGACAAGTGCGTTGAAAATCTTTAGAACGCATGGCATAGAAAAACCATCATCAAGTCAATTGACTGATGATATTGTAAATGAATTAAAAGCGTTGATGGCTGCATAAAAGGAGTAGGAGATAATGGCAAAATATACACAGTATAAAAGAGTATTAGACGAAGTAACACCTCAAATCGAGGTGTTACAAAAGGCAATCGAATTAGATCCTGATAATGCAGGAGAATATCAAAAAGCAATCGCTTTTTGCCAAACCAATATCGCTGTAACGTCGGCAATTATACAAGCAATAAAGCTTGTTAATAAAGAGGATAACAAGCGGAAACAAAAAGAGGCGGAAGAAAAGAAAAAAGCACCTGAAGGAAAGCCAGCAGAGGCTACAGAAGAAAATGACGCATTAAGCTTATTCGGTGGTGAGTAAGTAGGAGGTAATTATGGCTGGAGAATGGTTAGCGTGGACAAGTGTTCGCAAAATGTTCGATTCTATCATTTTAGAAACGGATACTTGCGATTACACAACTATATACCATTTTGATTGTGGGCATACGTTTGGTGGAGCGTGGAAGCGAAAATTCAAATATTATACCGGGTTTTCCACGGAATCCAAATATTATATTTGCCCTAAGTGTGGCAAGCGGTCTAATCCGCTTAAAGACAGGATACACGTCTCACACAATGCAGATGAGGTATATCCTATCTCAATGGAGATACAAGTGATTAATTTTAAAAATTTCTTGGACTTAATAGTCCGTTACAGAGGAGTTCAACTATCTTTGAACGGAACTAGAAGCGAAGAAAAATCTTATATAGAAAAACTTCGCTTTGATTTCAAAAAAAAGAGTGCATTTTTAATCGATAGAAACAAGGTGTACCACAAAATAACACCGTCATATTCCAGCAATACGAATAGTGTATTGCCTGTGCTTAAATATTTAAGCACTTCATATGCAGTGTGTGGAAGCAGAAAAACAGAATTAAACAATGTATTCAAAACTTTACGGCTTGCGTTTGAACGTAGGCTAAAAGAAACATATGGTTTTTCTGTAAAAAAAGTATACATAAGGCCTAAAATTGGCGAGTATGGTGGATATTACAATACTATGTTAGTGAACATGGCATTTAAAATGGGGGCGCCAGACATGCCACCTATTTCAGAAATATATAGAAGTACGAAATGGTGGACGGGAGAATATAGGCGGATGCCAATATGTGGTGATATTGATGATGTGGTTTTTTATGCTACAAGAAAAGGCGTCGGGTTTATCGACGCTTTAATTAAACATTTTCATGCTCCTAATTCAAGGGCATTGCGTAAAGCAATGGCAACAGATGTGATGGTAGTTACTACAGCTAACATTTTAAATTTGTTTAATGATGAGAATGTTAGACGTAGGCTATTATCACACAATACAAAGGAAACAGGGTATTACAGAATAACAACACAGAGCATTTGCGAAGCAATGCGAGTTGAAAACCAGCTCATTCGTGATATGTGGGTACGATTAATCAAGCGACATGGCGAAAGTACTATTTTAAATTATTTATTGTCAAATGATAGGCATGAAATCAGAGATATTTCAATCATGTATGAAAAGTTGAATAAAGAATATCGTAAATCAGTATGGGATAAAAAGTGCAAGTTAAAAGAATTTCATGACTTGCTTGTTGAAGTTTATAACAAGCAAGAATATGGAGATGTGAATTTGCCAGCTATCCCAGCATTAAATAAAGATGTCAACGGTATGCATTTTATAGTGCCAAAAACCGCTGCAGATTTAATGACGGTAGGCAAGCAATTAAAAAATTGTGTTGGTTCATATAAAGATAGAGTATTAAGGGGGTATACAGCTATTGTTGTTGTAACCAATGAAAACATGAAACCTATTGCATGTTTAGAGTTAGAAAGATGTGATGGTACATTTTCAAAATTAGTACAAGCTAAATTATTCGCGAATAAACGTGTAGCAAAAGATGAGTGCATTAATGCCACTGTCTTGAAGTGGGCGGAACAGTTAAAAATTGCACCTACTACCATTGATGTTACAGCCCAAGCTAGTTAAGAGAGGTACATTATGAAACTGAAAAAATTAAACATAAGAAATTTCAAAGGGATCAAAAAAAATACTTTTGAATTTAATGGAGATAATGTTGTTATCCGGGGCGATAATGCCACAGGAAAGACAACAGTATTTGATAGCATGTGCTGGTTATTGTTTGGCAAAGATAGTTTAGATAGAGCTGATTTTGAAATAAAGACGATAGAAAACGGCACTCCATTGCATAAAGTTAATCATGAAGTAGAGGGAGAATTTATCAATGATGATGGTACATCTTTCACATTAAGACGTGTATATCGCGAGAAATATAGTAGTCCGAGAGGGAGAGAGGTCAAACTTACGGGACATACTACAGATTATTTCATTGATGAAGTGCCGGTAAAAGAAAAGGAATATAAAGCTTACATCAATAATATCATTGATGAAGATGTATTCAAGTTGATTACAAATCCGCTCTATTTTAACGAACAGTACAGTTGGCAAAACAGACGGAAATTATTACTTGAAATGTGCGGAAATGTAGATGATGAAAGCGTTATTCGTTGTCATGGAGAACTGAGAAAGTTAGCATCAATTCTTAATGGCCGTACCGTTGAAGAGCATAAAAAAATAGTTGCAGCTAAAAAAGCAGCTATCAATAAAGAACTGGATATGATACCAGTTCGGATTGATGAAGCAATCGAAAACAAGCCGGAAATAACAACTAATAAAGAAGTATTAAAAGAAAATATCAGTACACTTAATAACGACATCAAAAAGTTAGAAGAAGAGAAAGCGTTATTGAGTAATGGACTAAGTGCAGTAGAGAACCAGTTAAAAATTAAAGATTTACAACAAAAAAGCGAGGCAAGAAAAAATGAAGTACTATCCATGTATCGTATGGATAAAAAACGCTTACAGAGTGAATATGAGTTGTTGTTGAAAGAGGTGAAGTCGTTACAAGAGGAACGGCAAAAGCTTATAAGTCAAAGTTATGATATTGAACAAAATATCAAACGTGAAGACGAACACAGTAAGGCTCTACAAGATGAATTTAATGAGTTAAACACTAAACAATTTGATGGCATAATTTGTCCGACGTGCGGACAGACATATCCGAGTGATCAACGTGAAGCATTAGAACAACAATTTAATAAACAAAAAGCTGATAACCTCGATAAGTTGCAAAGCTTGATAAATCGAGCTATTGAGAGCAAAAAAACATACAGTGAAGAACAAGAATTACTCACTGTTAAAATTGATAGTTTAGCAAATCAATTAACAGATAAAGAGAATGCATGTAAAGCAAGTAAAGAAAGGTTTGAAGCGTTACAAGAGCCTGATGTAAATAGTGATGATGAATATGCTAATTTACAAGGTGAATTATTCTTACTTGAATCGTCAAGTAATGAAGATAATGAAGAAGAAATTGAGAGAAAAAGTGCTGAAATTAATTCATTAAAAGAAAAACGAAATGCATTCGAAAGTGAGTTGAATAAATATAAGTTAGTTGATGATATCGACAAACGAATTGCAGAGCTTGAACGCAAGCAAGAACAACTCGCAAATGATAAGAATGAGCTAGATGAAGCTATGTTCCTGATGGACGAGTTTATAAAAGCAAAGGTCGATATGTTAGAGCAGTCGATTAATAAGCATTTTAAATATGCACGATTTAAGATGTTCAATGTATTAGTGAATGGCAACATTGATGAGTGTTGCGAAACTACATATAAAGATGTGCCGTACCGGAGCATGAATAATGCAGCACGTATCAATGTAGGGTTAGATATTATTAATGCATTAACAAATTATTATAAAGTAACTGCACCGGTATTTATTGATAATGCAGAAGCAGTAACTGAATTTATTGATGTGAATAGTCAAACGATAGAGCTTATCGTTGATGTAACTTGTAAAACATTAAAAATAGCGTAGGAGGAATACAAATGGCAAACGAAGTGGCAACAAGAAACAATAATAATTTACCAGGTTTTCAATCAGCAGAAGGTTTTGAATTATTACAACGGCAAGCGAAGATGTTTACACTTTCAACGCTTGTTCCTCCGCAGTTTCAAGGAGAACAGAATTTAGGTAATACAATTATTGCATTAGAGATGGCACAGAGAATGGAAGCAAGTCCATTAATGGTAATGCAGAATTTATATGTTGTGCATGGAAACCCGGGGTGGTCATCAAAATTCTTAATTGCAACGTTTAATCAATGTGGGCGATTTGAAGCAATTAAATATAGACCTACAGGAACAAAAGGCACTGATAGTCAAGGTATTATTGCTTACACAAAAGAAAAAGGCAGTGATGAGATTATAGCAGGTCCCGAAGTAACCATTGCTCTTGCAAAACAAGAGGGCTGGTACGAAAAGAAAGGATCCAAATGGAAAACAATGCCTGACCAAATGTTGAGATATCGTGCAGCAGCGTGGTTGATCAGAACGACTGCACCCGAGATTTCAATGGGATTACAAACTACTGATGAAATTATTGATGTAGAAGGCAAAGTAAGCGATGTCATTGATGATGTAACTACTACTATTGAGCATAATGCTAATAGTGAAGTAATTGATGTACCTATTGAAGATGAACCTACATTTATTGATAGTGAAACTGGTGAAATTCTAAACACAGAAAAGATGTTTAGTAATGATTAATATTGAAGCGTTCGGTAGCAGTTCGAAAGGTAACTGCTATCGAATTAAATCAAGCGTGAATGGTGATGAATTGTTGTTAGATGTAGGTTTACCATTTAAAGATGTACAACGGGCTTGTAGGTACAATTTTATTAATTTGTTAGGGGCTGTAGTAACACATCAACATGGAGACCATTCAAAAGCGGTGGTTGATATGTTGAAGTTGGGACATAAGATATACATGTTACGAGACACGGCACAAGCGTTACATGTACTTGATGAACGCACATGGATTGAAATAATACCGAAACAATCAATAAAAATAGGAGTATTTACGGTACTACCATTTGAATTAGAACATGATGTACCCAATGTTGGATATTTAATAACAGACGGTGAGGAAAAGCTCCTATATATTACCGATACATATTATTGTAAATACACATTTAAAGGTGTACATCACATTTTGGTTGAGTGTAACCATTCTTATAAAATACTAAACAAAAAAGTGGCAGAGGGTGTATTGCTTAAACATAGAATGGAACGGTTAATTCAATCGCATTTTGCGTTAGAGAATGTAATTAAATTTCTACAATCTATGGATCTAACTGTATGCAAATCAATTCATTTGATCCATTTATCAAATGAAAATTCGAATGAGAAAGAGTTTAAACAAGCGGTACAGATGGCAACCGGTAAGTTAGTAATTGTACATAAAGAAAAGGAGTAATAATGGCAAAGGATCAACCATATTATTTTAGCCATGATGTTAATGCTAGCAGCGATCCAAAAATAGTGGCGATGGTATCTAGGTATGGCACTATTTCATATGCGTGGTGGTGGCTATTGATTGAAAAATTAGCTACTTCTGAAGATTATAAATTACCTTTTAAAAAATATACGTTTATTGCATTAGATAAAGAGCTGGAAATAGAATGCGAAAACGAACAGATGTTTAACGAAAATGAACGACCGTTCAACGAAAATGAACGACCGTTCAACGAAAATGAACAAAGCTTTTTTTGTAAGAATAAATCGTTTTTCTTTGTAAACTCATTAATTTATGATTTTGAATTATTAGAATGTGATGATGAACATTTTTGGTCGCCGAGTTTAATTCGTAGGCAAGGAGACCGAAAAAGTAAATTTGAAAAAAAGCAGGAACAATGTAGGCTGGCAGGCATTAAAAGTGGTGAAGCAAGACGAAAAAAGGAACGAAATGGAACGACCGTTCAACAAAACCCAACGGATGTTCAACGAAATGAACAAAAGAAAAGAAAAGAAAAGAAAAATATAGAAGAAGAAGAAGAAAGAGAGGCAGAAAATTTAAAAATTTACAAAGCGTACATGAATAAGATAGGGACGATTTCACCAATTATCAAAGAACGATTAGATGAGTTGGTAGAAGAGTACGGAATTAAGCGTGCTCTTATAGCGATTGATACTTCTTCTGACAATCATGGAAATAGTATTAAGTATGTTGAAACGGTGGCAAAAGATAATATGCGAAAGGAAGTGCAAACAGATCTTGGAACAGCTAAACGTAACAGCAGAAATAGACAGAATCAGAAAGATGAACAAGTTGACTGGCAAGCCGAATATGAAAGAGTGCACGGCAAACAATGAATTCTTTTATCCAACGTATGATGAACCTGTTGTTATGAAATTGAATACAAATGCTAATTATTCAGCGGTAGGAATACCTAAGCGATACTATGACATGAGTTTTGAATGGTTACGTAAACATGGTAAGTTCCCGAAAGAAAATGCGGGAGCATATGCAGTTGTTAAACAGTATACTGACAATTTAGAAAAGAATATTAGTACCGGCAAGGGTCTCATTTTAAGAGGCCCAGCTGGCACGGGTAAAACATCTATAGCTGTTAGCGTTCTGAAAAAAGTAATTGCATTAAGAAAAGGCTGCATGATGATTTCTATGCCAAGCTTGTTAGATACTATGTTGACATTGTCGAAAGGCGATAGAGTAGCTTTTCTACAATATGAGCAAAAGCTTAGAAGTATACCGTTATTATTGTTAGATGACTTCGGAGCTGAATATTTAAAATCGGATTGGGTTAACAATAAAGTAGAAAGCGTTATTATTGACCGCTGCCACGAAATGAAAGCCGTTATATTGACAACAAACTACAATGAAGATCAAACGAAAAAGCATTATAGCGAACGAGTGATTGACAGATTGAGAGGAAGTGATTATGAAGAAGCCGTATTTTTAGGTCCGTCACATCGATAAAAATGTAAAACGCTTAAATTTAAGCTATAAGGGCGGTAAAAATAATGTGATGTATATTTTATTAAGAAATACAAAAACCAAGCAAATAGCTATGAAATTTTTAGTTTTTTAAGCATGTATAAGAAAAAGAAAGGGTCATAAAAATATGACTGATGAAATAATGAGCATTACATTAGATTGTCAATATCCAACGTTAAACGAGTATATCAATGTTGAAAGAAATAATCGATATAGTGCGAATAGTCAGAAACAAAAGTATACAAATATCACTAAAATGTTGGCAAAACATTGTAATAAAGTTACTGAAAAAGCGGATATGCTGTTTGAATGGCACGTAGCGACAAAACATGATCATGACAATATAGCGTTTGCTAAAAAGTTTATTCTAGATGGATTTAAACAAGCTGGAGTTATTAAAGATGATAAGCAAGCGTACATTGGACATTTATATGATGAATTTTACAAAGACACACGGTCATATGTAATTGTTCATGTGTTAAAACATCAAAGTAATGGAAGATTGAAAGGGTGATAATAATGGATAAGAAAAAATTAAGTGAAGAATTGTTAAAACGTTTATATAAAGCAGGTTACAGATATATAGTACGAGATTCAGATTTTTCGCTATACGCCTACTGGTATAAACCTGTAAAAGGCAGTATGTACTGGACGATGGGCAGTCAACCGGAACAGCGGTCGTTTTCTTTGTTCTTGTTTAATGACTTATACAATTATATTGAATTTGAAGATGAAGAACCATTTAATATTGCTAAAGCTTTAGGCACTATTGATTAGGAGGAGCGAGAAATGGACAAGAAAGAGCGTAAAAAACAGATTTTACAGATGTTTTATGCATGCGGATATCAATACCTTGCACGGGATAAAAACGGCTATATGCACATCTTTACAAAAAAACCGACAAAGGGAGAGGCTTGCTGGTTATGCAAAGAGGGAATTAGAGGGGGCTTCTTTTTTTTATGACGAATCATTTGAAGATGTAACATTTAATGACGCAGAACCACTTTATATAGCACATGAATTAGGTGCGGGCGATGGAAATGATGCCTAATAAATCAAAGAAAGGAGAAATTGCAATGAACAAAGAAGAGTTAAGAAATGAAGTTTTAAAGCTGATTTACGATAAAGGATATCGATACATCGTACGTAACGTAGATGGAATTGGATATATTCACATTGAAAAGCCGATAAAAGGAGCAAGGTATTGGTTGAGTAACGATAAAGTTATAAGATTGTATTTTTTTGATAAAGTATTCGAAGATATAACGTTCGAGAACGAAGAACCGCTCAATATAGCTAAAGAATTAGGCATTATCGATTGGTCGCAAGTACCCGAGGATACTAAAGTTTTAGTATCTAATGATGGCGAGAAATGGGAACGGAAACACTTTGCACAATATAACGGAAAATGTTCTACATATCCCTTTGAAGTTTACGTAAATGGGACGACGTCGTGGACGAGTATGAGAACAATTAGGTTCAAGTATTGCAAGCTAGCAGAGGAGAACTAACATGAATACAACAGACGTACGAAAAAGCACTTTGGAGTTAGTCTATAACAAGGGTTATAGATATATCACAAGGAGCATAACTGGTACTGTGCATATTCATAAAGAATTGCCAAAAAAGAAAGGATTGTACTGGATTAATAAAGGGGATTTAGCACTAAGCCTATCGTTTTCTGATGGCTTGTTTGAAGATGTAAGCTTTGAAGATAAACAACCTCTCAATATCGCCGAAGAATTAGGTATTATCGATTGATTGCAAGTATCAATGATATAGCAAAAGGAGAATGAGAAAATGAATAAGAAAGAATATGAAAAAAATTTATTGGAACGTTTATATAGGTTTGGGTATAGATACATAGCTAGAGATAAGGATAGTTGTCTTTATTCTTACTGTCGTAAGCCAAAAAAAATGGACATTTATTGGACGGCGGGAGAAAAAAGCACATGGCTATATTTGTTCGATGATTTATTTGATTACTTAACATTTGAGGACAAAGAACCATTTGACATCACCAAAGAACTAGATAGTACTGATTGGTCAACGATACCAAAAGATACTAAAGTCTTAGTATCCGATGGTGGTAAAGACTGGTCTAATAGATATTTTAAAGAATATCAAGAAAATTCAAGCTATCCATTCATTGTGTATATCAATGGCGCAACGTCATGGTCGGCAACTACTGATGGGTTTGTTATTGGGTATAAATATTGCAAGATAGCAGAAGAGGAGTAAGCATGCGAATACAAATGATTAAAAGAGCATGTAAGATAATGAATGATTACTATATGCGACACAGGTTGAACTGGCTAGTACTATATGAGTATTGCTATGAGAGGGCGTAATATGCAGAGAAAATGTCATAGATGCGGTAAATTATTTACACCGGGAAGTACTGATAAAATTTGTAATCAGTGCATATATGAAATACAACATGGACAACTAATGTGCGATAAACACACAGATAGAAAAGTAATCACAAATTATGAGAAAAAAGAGGAAAAATTAATTAAAAAATACAAGAAAATATGCGTTATTTGTTGTAACGAATTTTCTACAAATAGAAAAGATAAAAAGACGTGTGGCGTTGCTTGTGCACATGAATATAACAAAAAAATTAAGCGAGAAATATATAATAAGAAAGGGACTAATCGATAAGTGGCAGAGTTATCAAAAGAGGAAAAAAGACGATTAACAAGAGAGTACATTACAAGAATTAATGATTACTACATTGAAGAAATGGCATTAAAAAAGCAATTAAATTTATTGATTGAAAGGATGGGTCCGGCAGAACTACCGAGTGGCAATTCTGATGGAATTTCTAAAAATAGCGATCTAGACATCATGCAGCAATTTAAGCAGCTAACAAAACTAAAAGATGAAATTGATGATTTAAAAGAAAAAGCTGTTGAATGTGAGCTTACTGTAATTAGAGAAATATACAATATCAATGAGCCTAAGTACCGGGCGATACTCATTGAAAGATATATGAACAGAAGAGATATATACGCAATATCAGTGGTATATAGAGAGTTAGGTATGCAAAATAACTCAACGAATTATATTAAGAGAGTACTTAGAAGAGCTGAAGAATTGTTTTATGAAAAAAATTTAAAAAATAGGGGGTGCACCTAACGTGACTATAACTATTCAGTGTTGGAGCGGGTTCATGAGGGGTGGGGTGTACCTAAATGCACCTAATGTTACACTAAGTGTTCAAAAAATACACTAAGTGCACCTAAAATGCTATTGATTGCACCCCCTTGACAGTGATATGATGTATATGTCGAAGAAAGGCAATAAACAATCTTCATGTGTGCACTATCTCTCTTAACAGCATAATTACCAAAGAACAAAAAAGCATCTCTATAGCGGGGTGCTTTTTTTGTATGCAAAATATAGAAAGGAGAAAAAAGTATGAATGTTGTACAAATTTCAACGGATGCATTAATTCCTTATGATAACAATCCACGTAACAATACAGAAGCAGTAGAATATGTAGCTAATTCAATTAAAGAGTTTGGCTTTAAAGTACCTATTGTAGTAGATAATAATAACATTGTCATTTGTGGTCATACTAGATTACTTGCTGCTAAACAATTAAACATGAAAGAGGTTCCCTGCATTATTGCTGATGATCTTACAGATGAACAGATTAAGGCGTTTAGATTAGCAGATAACAAGGTCGGTGAAATTGTTACATGGTATGATGAATTATTGGAAATGGAGTTAGGCAATATCGTTGATATAGATATGTCAGATTTTGGGTTTATTGATGATGTTGAGGAAGAAATTAAAAAGGATGTAGAAGAAAAAGCTGAAGTAGAGTTCACAGAGGTGTTGGGTGAAGAACACAATTATATTGTTCTTTATTTTGATAATGAAATTGATTGGATTAATGCACAAAGTTTATTTGAATTGCCACGGGTTAAAATGTTACCGACTAACAAAGATGGGATTGAAAAAGAAAAAATGACAACGTATGGAGTTGGTCGAGTAGTGAATGGTGCTAGAGCAATACAAGCGTTAGTAAATAGTTTAAAAGAGGTTAAGTGATGAAAATATCAGTGTGTTGCCCATCATATAAAAGACCCAAAGTAGAAACATTGGATTATTTGCCAATGTGTAGGGTGTATGTTGATGTTGATGAATATGATGAGTATATAAAAGCAAATCCAAATTTCAAGAATAATATCATATCAGTTCCAAAAGGGATTCAGGGGAATGTTTGCAGAATTAGGAATTATATTTTAGATAAAGAATTAGAAGAAAATGAGGCTGTATGCATTATTGATGATGATATGAAAGGCATATACCGTTTTTATGTAGAGGGGAAAAATGCATATAAGAAACATAAAATAGAGGCACATGAATTCATTGAGTTTTTAGAAAAATATACATTAGTTTGCAAAGAGTTTGGTTTTTATTTGTGGGGCGTAAATTGTTTAAGAGATCCAATGGCATATAGACATAATAGTCCATTTAGCACATTGGCATTTATAGGAGCCCCATTTTCTGTACACCTCAAAAATGATTTAAGATATGATGAATCATTACCGTTAAAAGAAGATTATGATTTAACTATCCAACATGTGAATAAATATAGAGGGTGTTTGCGTGTAAACAGTTATCATTATGATTGTAAACAAAGTAAACAAGTTGGAGGCTGTGCAACATATAGAAATTATTTAAGGGAAGAAGAACAATTGAGTATGTTGATGAAAAAATGGGGATCAAAAATAGTAAAAATAGATAATGCAAAAAATCTAAATCAGAAAAGAGAAAGTAAGAAGATGGATTATAACCCTGTCATCAAGATACCAATCAAAGGAATATAAAGATGGCAAGACCGTTGATAAAAATTGACAAAAAGCAGTTTGAAAATCTATGTGGGTTGCAGTGTACACAAGCAGAAATATGCGGATGGTTTGGTGTTACTGACAAAACGTTAACAAGATGGTGTAAGCGAGAATATAAAGCGAGTTTTTCCGAAGTTTTTAAACAAAAAAAGGGGGTAGGAAAAATCAGTTTGCGAAGAAAGCAATGGAAGTTAGCAGAAAGAAGTGCAACGATGGCCATATTCCTTGGCAAACAGTATTTAGATCAGCGAGATTATAGTGAGGTTGAGGTAAAAGCAGATGTCAATAATCCATTTGATGGAGTTAGCACAGAAGATATTAAGAAGTTGATAGGTGATGAATAAAGATGCGATAAAATATCAAGCACGTTTGGAATTAGCTAGACGTGATTTTTTTTATTTTTGCAGTATTATGGCAGCTGATTTTTACAAAAAAGATAGACATTATTTAGTTAATTTATGTCATGAGTTGCAAAGGTTCTATGAAGATAAAACCGCCAAAGTATTAATCATGAATATGCCACCTCGCCATGGAAAAAGTCGAAGTGCTCAGATGTTGGTTAAATGGATACTGGGGACACATCCGCACGAAAAGATAATGACAGGAAGTTACAATACGACATTATCTACTACATTTGCTAAAAACGTCAGAAATGATATTCAAATGATTAAAGCAGATAAAGATATAATTGTATACAGTGATATATTTCCAAATACACGAATAAAACGTGGCGATGGCAGTATGGATATGTGGAGTTTGGAAGGTGGATATAATAGTTATCTTGCGACATCTCCGAGTGGTACTGCAACGGGTTTTGGAGCTAGCATATTGATATTAGATGACATCATTAAGAATGCAGAAGAGGCTTATAACGAGAATGTAAAGATTAAGCATTGGGATTGGTTTACTAATACAATGTTATCGCGGTTAGAAGAGGGCGGTAAAATCATTATAATCATGACAAGGTGGGCTAGTGACGATTTAGCTGGCCGAGCGATAGAGCATTTTGGAGAACAAGCCAAAGTGATAACAATGAAAGCTTTGCAAGATGACGGCACGATGTTATGTGATGAAATATTAAGCTTGGAATCATATCGAGATAAAGTATCAGCTATGGGAGAAGACATAGCGAGTGCTAACTATCAACAAATACCTATTGATTTAAAAGGGTGCTTATATAGTGGGTTTAAAACGTATGATACAACACCACAATTTGAGATGATTAAAAGCTATACAGATACTGCTGACCAAGGTGCGGATTATTTATGCAGTATCACGTATGGTGTATATAAGAACGAAGCATATTTACTTGATGTTATTTATACAAAAGAATCAATGGAAGTTACTGAGCCACTTGTGGCAAAAACAATTTATGATTATAATGTTGTGATTGCTGACATTGAAAGCAACAATGGTGGACGTGGGTTTGTTAGAAGTGTACGCAGAATACTAGAACAAGAATATAACAGTAATCGCACAAAGTTAGTAGCGTTTCATCAATCAAAAAATAAAGAAAGTCGCATATTGTCGCAAGCGACATGGGTCATGGATCACATCTATATGCCGACTGATTGGCAAGTGAGATGGAAAGATTTTGCAAAAGCAATATTGAGATATCAACGAGATGGCAAGAATGATAATGATGACGGCCCGGACACACTGACGGGAGTTGCAGAGAAAATCAATGCTCCGATATTGCGTAGTGGTCGAGTTAATTTATATTAATGAGGTGAGAATGTGGCAGATAGAGTATACAAACAAACGGTAAAAATAGATGAATATACATTACTGCGAGATGCCTACCACGGTAATGGTATATTCAGCTATGGCAATGGGATACAAAAGCACGCAAGAGAGAGTTTAGAAAATTACATTAAACGTCAATCATTAGCGTATTACTGGAATTATACACGTCCCGTTGTAGATGCTACTGTAGATCCGATATTTAAAGATGAGATTAAACGTGAATATAGCGAGAACGCACTGTTTAAATTATTTCTTGAAAATGCAGACCACGCAGGAACAAGATTGCAAGAATATATGAGACGTGTTGCAGTTGCGGCTAAGTTGTATGGCGTCGCTTATATACTAGTCAATAACATAGAGAATGTAGCAACTACTAGACAAGAAGATATCGAAAGTGGGAATTATCCATTTGTAACAGAGATATTTCCAAATGATGTAGTGTCTTGGAAGTTAGACGAGAATGGAGAAATTATTGAATTTGTATTCAAGCAAGTGGGAGAGTTTACAGAAAGTGGTAAGCAGTACATCTATCACAAATGGGACAGAGATACGTGGTCAACACATAAAACACTAGCAATTAATGATGATGACGTCATACATCAAGGTGTACATGGGCTAGGTGTAGTGCCAATTGTTCAATGGTTTGGACGTGCTACACCGCCCAATATCATTAAACCTCCAAGCGAATTTATCAGTATTGCACAGACGAATTATTCACTCTATCAATTATGTTCATGGCATACGCAGTTGTTGGTGGATCAAGCATTTAGTATTCTAACATTCCCCGATGATGGAAATATGACGGATAATTTGACGATTGGCACAGATAACTTATTAGTATATCCGTCTGAAAGTAATAAGGCACCAGCATTTATATCGCCCGATGCTTCACCGGCTAATATGTTAACTAATCAAATGGATAGACACATTCAAGAAATATACAGAATGAGTGGCATGGATAGTGTTGTAGGTGTGCAAGCGTCAAAAAGTGGTGTTGCTAAGCAGTGGGATTTTCAAAGAATTAATCAACGGCTAGCAGATTTTGCTGTTCAATGCGAAAGTGCTGAACGCAGAATAGTTCAGTTATTCGAATTATGGACTGGAGAAACAACAGATTTTACTTGTGAATATCCACGTGATTTTAGCATTAATGATGTAACAGAATCATTAGGGCAAGCACAATCTGCTATCGATTTAAATCTTGGTTCTAACGCTTTTACAGTAGAAGTTGCTAAGAAAGTGTTAGAAGCGTATATGCCGAATATCATGCCTGACATTTACGATACTATTGTCAAAGAAGTTGAGGAAAGCACATCACAAGCAAAACAGGATACGCAATACAGCGACTTATTAAATCATGATAGTATGCTGCAAGCATTAAGTGGAGATGAATAATGGACAATACGAGTCAAAAGATAGACACTTTAATTAGTGGTTTTAAAAGCGTTGTTCGTCATTTATTAGATCAAGGTTTTGATGTAAATAGAGCAATAGAAGAAGCGTATAAACGGTATCCCGTTATTGACGGCATGAAAGAATCAATCGTTGATGATATGATAAAGTCTTTCATAAGCGGATATATGAATGCAAGCGTTGAGGTAGGTGTCGATACTAGAGATATACCATATTCGAGTGAGGCCATATCTACTGCTATGCAACGAGCGTGGTCGAAAGATAATTTGAATCTATCTACAAGACTACATAAAAGAGGGCAAGCGGTACGCAAAGAAGTAGCGGACATACTCAAGGCGACTATTGGTAAAGGTAATACGAATAAAAAGATAGCAAGCGAATTATTGAATCGAGGTGTGATTGATACTGCTGAGCTACCAAAATTTATGAAAGAAGTTGCTCAAATTCCGATTAGCATGAGTGCTGATAAAAAGCGAAAGTTATTACGCAATGTGCATAGGCAAGTAAGTAAGAGAACAACTGCAGGTATTAGAGCTGCATATAACGAAGTTATAAACGCTGTAAATAATGACAATCAAGAAAAACTAGATAAGGCGATAGAGATTGCTACAGAAGAAAAGACAAGGTACAATGCTGAACGAATTGCACGCACTGAGATAGCTAGGGCATATGCTGATGGTCAAGTATCTAGATGCATAGATGATGATGACATAGTCGCTTTTCAGTGGAAGTTGGGCAGTAGACATCCAGTGTTTGATATTTGCGACTTTTATGCCAATGCAGACTTATACGGTATGGGAAAAGGAGTGTTCCCAAAGGATAAAGTCCCTTTGCTACCGGTACATCCTAATTGTATGTGCCATCTAAAGCCAATAGTAAAAGGCAGCTTAAAAAATGAAGTGCCGAAAGAACGCATTGAAGAGGGCGGTCGAGAATATTTAGATGGTATTACTAATCATAAGCGTGAACGATTATTTGGTGTGCATGGAGCTAAAGCTGTAGAAGAAGGGACGTCGTGGACACAAAAGGCTAGAGGATATAGTGGAAAAGTATTAGAAAGTCGCTTGCCTAAGATAGATGTAAATGTTATTATGAATTCAGAAGTAGCGACAGATAAACGCTTAGCTATTAGTAAATTTGAATTTATTCCTCTAGGTACAATAGTGAAACCAAAACGAATTATTGCAGGGTTGGGTAGTGATAAGGATTTACGAACCTCTGTTCGATTGGGTGAAAAGTATAATACTAATGCTATTGGATGGAGTAAGTTGGTGGGGATAATTCCATCAAATAAATATATTTTTGATATTTATTGGTATTATCATAAAGATACAGGCCCTATAGAGTTTAAAATTAAGTCCAAAAAAGAAAGGAGAAAATAGCATGAAGGTTAGATATAAAGGCGAATCATTTGGAGTTGATAGCTTAACCAATAACAAGATTTATGAGTGTGTTGCTATTGAGCATCCTTTCTTGCGAATTATTGATGATTCAGAAGAGGATTATTTATACGATATTCTTACTCCGAGGGATTTAAACAGTGAGGCACAAGGTGTATGGGAAATCATTGAGGATGACGAGAATAATAGCCTAAAGAAGGCAATTGAAGATTACACTCATGTTGATTTTGGAACGTGGATTGCAAAAAATAACATTTAAACCACTTACTTAGGTAGGTGGTTTTTTTATACACAGTTAGGAGTAAGTGTTATGAAGTTACTATTACTACAGGTATTATTTTTAATCATTAACAGGATATTTGAGTTGCAGCTGCCATTGTGGTTTTTATGGTTGCCAATGATTATAGTGGGAATCATCATATTTATACTTATTGTGTGTTTGATTCTATCTATTTTGTGTAGTAAATAATTTAATAACAAAGCCTTGTACCTAGTGCAGGGCTTTTTATATTGCCTTTTTAGTATTGCAGGCGAAAAAGAACAAGACTGTAAGCGTCAGGTGTGGCTGACGAAAAACAAGCGAATCGGGAAAAAGAAAGGAGTCAAGACATGACAAAAGAAGAATTGAAAGCGTTAGGTTTAACTGATGAACAAGCGGAGGCAGTCGTTGCAGATTATGGCAAAAATTATGTAAGTAAAACACGATTTAACACTCAATTACAATCTTTGAAAGATGAAAAAGACAAAGTCAAAGAATTGACGGAAAAGCAAAATGATTTAAAAAACAAGCTAGAAGGCTTTACATCTGCTGGAGCTAACAGTGGTGCAGACATTGCTAAGTTACAAGCTGACTTAAAGACGCTGCAACAACAATATGAAGATGCAGAGAAAGCAAGACAAGAAGAGTTAAATAAACGTGTGCAGTCCGAAATTATGACACAAGTTGTAAATGCATTGAGTGAACATAACGCAGTAGATCCGAACACATTAGCACCGTTATTGATTTCAAAAGTAACAGTAGGAGATGATGGAGCATATTCTTATACAGATGATAAAGGAAATGCACATTCTATCGCCGAGGGTGCAAAAACATGGCTTGATGGCAATGCGTGGGCTGTTAAAAGCACGCAAAGAGCAGGCAGTGGCCATAATCGAGAAAATAATGACGGTGGACAGCCTATCGGATTAAGAGCGTCAATTGCAAACGCAATCGGTGTTAAAGAGTAATTAATTAAAAAGGAGAACAAACATGGCAGTAACATTAGCTGAAGCAAAGAAAAATGTACAAGATGATTTGCAAATTGGAGTTATTGATGAGTTTAGAAAATCTAATTTTTTTTGGGATACATTAACGTTTGATGATGTTGTATCGCCTACTGGCGGTGGAGCAGCGTTAACATATGCGTATACACGTTTATTAACTCAACCGACAGCTGAATTCCGTGAAATTAATCACGAATATACACCACAAGAAGTAACCCGTCAAAAATTTACAGCAGATTTAGCAGTGTTTGGCGGATCATTTGAAATCGACCGTATTATTGCTGACATGGGTGGTATTGTTGATGAAGTACAGTTACAACTTCAACAAAAAATCAAGGCTGCATCTGCATTATTTAATGACACGGTTATCAATGGCGATGTTGCATTAGGAACGCATGCATTTGACGGTTTAGAGAAAGCGTTAAAAGGCTCATCTACCGAAATCAACGCAACAGGACAGGCGATTGATTTATCTACATCTGACAAAGTAACAGAGAATGCTATTAAATTCTTGGATCAATTAGATGAATTCTTATCTGCATTAGATGGTCGCCCTGGTGCATTAATGGGCAACTCTAAATTAATTAACAAAATTAAAGCCGTAGCACGTCGTACATCTATGTATACTCAAACGCAAGACGCATTTGGTCGTCAAGTATCTACTTATGATGGTATTCCATTAATCAATTTAGGAGCAAAAGCGGGCACTAATGAAGATGTTGTATCTACAAAAGCGGAAGATGGCACTACATCTTTATATGCAGTACGTTTTGGTTTGGATGGATTCCACGGTATCTCTATGACTGGACAATCACCCGTTAGAACATGGTTACCTGATTTTAGCACAGCTGGAGCAGTAAAACGTGGCGAGGTTGAAATGGTAGCAGGTGTTGCATTGAAAGCGACTAAATCTGCTGGTGTATTGCGTAACATCAAAGTTAAGTAAGGGGGGAACTCATGGCTAAAGTATATGCACCATTAGAAAATTACAACGGAATTTCTGCATCTGTAGAATTCGTTGACGGTGTAGCAGAAACAGACAATGATAATTTATTAGAATGGTTTGAAGAACGTGGCTATATTGTAGAATGCGATGAAAAAACTAAAAGTGCAAATAAAGCAAAAGAAAAACCATCTGATAGTACAACAGCGGACACGTTGAAAGAAGTAGATGAGGGCAATGAGTAACGGCAACGCAATATTTCAAAGACGGATACGTCAAGCGATTAAAGCAAGTACTATTGAGGTGCAAGACGAAGCACAAATGAATCATAGATTTACAAGTCGCACTGGACAATTAGAACGTTCAATTGACGTAAAGTTTAATGAAAATAGTGGTATCGTTTATATTGACTCGCAATCCGCACCTCATGGGCCATTCGTTCACCAAGGAACGATGGCTCATGAGATCTTTCCGAAGAACAAGAACGCATTGAGGTGGGTTGCACAAGGCGGTAGTGCGTTTCACTTTGCGAAACGAGTACATCATCCGGGTACAAAATCGGATCCGTTTCTTTATAAGGCATTAAAAAGTAAGCGAGATACAATTCGTAACATCTTTGCTCGATATACAAGAACGGCATTGAAAGAGGTGATTGACAATGAGCACAGTAAAGAATATAGCTATACCATTCGATTTAAATAAAGAAATATATGAAACGATACGGCTAGGAGATGAGCTCGTCGGTCGTGAAGTGTCTGAAGATATCATGCAAAAGGCGTATGAATGGTTATTTTATTTTGCGAATCGATTGGGCGTTGAAAAAGAGGCTATTACATATTCATTTGTTGTTCGTGAGTTATTAGCTATGTATGCATATAGAGAAGTGTGCGTAAAAAAAGGATATGGCTCTATCGGAACGCCGTACCGTGGGCAACAAAGAGATGATCACTACACGAACAAATTAAAAACATATGACATGCGAATTAAACAGTTAGAGGCCATGTTAACAGCGGAAGACATAACGGGAGATACAACAAGTGGTATTCGTGATAATTATCGGACTGTGCGGTTATATAGGGGGTAAATATGTGGTATTATGTGCTAACACTTCTCGAGCGAGCTATCACTGAAATGGATAGTACTATTGAAGTATCCCTCGGTGCTATTCCACCGGAACATTTAGATGTAGGCAGTAATGGAAACGTCTTATTGATACGTGGTGATGAATATATGGCTGAAGCGAAAGATACAAAAATGTCAGATGTAACGGTGTATCTTGAAGCTTGGGTGCGTGAAGATAGTCCGAATTTGGAAAATGGCTATAAATTGTTAACAAAATTAGAAGAAAGTATTGATAAGGCATTTACTGTTGTTAGAGAGGCTGTTACAAGCCTTAATGAACAATATTGTGTACTTAACGATAGATATCAACTTATGGATATAGTTGTAGAACGTAAAGTCGGCGATTTAGACAGCATACGGCCTTTGGTAGGCAGTCAGTATACTATTAGATGTAAATTATATTCATTAGTTGATGATATCGATATATATTGATGATAGAAAGAGTGTAAATATATGACTGAAGAAGAACTCCTAAAAAATGATAGAGAAGACAAAGAACGATTGAAAGGAGAAACAACTATGGATCAAAATCAAGGGAAGAAAAAAGCATTAGCACCAACTAAGGCAAAAGTAATGCCTACAGTGGGTAAGAATTATTTTATTTATATTAACACTGGAACAGATGAAACAACAGGAGCTCAATGGCTATTAGTAGGCGGTCAGCGAGGTGGTTCGTTATCACGTAAAGCTGATAGCATTGACGCTTCACATAAAGGTTCTGGTGGATGGAAATCAACGTTGCAAGGCTTAAAAGAGTGGAGCATTGATGTTGATACATTGATTATGCCAAATGATGAAGGCTTAGCTGTACTTAATCAAGCATTTTTAGATGATCAACAAGTACATTTGAAATTTGAATATCCTGACAAATCTTATGTAACTGGATGGGCTTCTGTAACAGAATTATCGATTGAAGCACCACATGATGATGTGGCCACTTATAAAGGCTCATTAAACGGTGTCGGTCCTTTGTCTGAATTAAAGCGTCCATAGAAAGGAAATTATATGAAAGTATTATCTTGTAATTATTTTGGGAAAAATGAAACGATTTATTTTAATGTTAAACGATTAGCAGAGTTAGAATTGGCAATCGGTAAACCACTTATACAGCTTATGTCTAATACGCAAATGTCGTTATCAGATATGATTCAGGTATATACTATCGGAATGCAGCATATTGACAATGGCTTGCGTACTAGTGAATTTTATGAAGAAAAGTTGCAAGAACTTATTGAAAATGAAACGTATAGCATAGGTGATATTATGCAAACCGCTTATAAAGTGTTAGTTGCCAGTGGCATTTTAGGAAAGAATATGTATTATAAGTTATTCCCAAAAGAAGCCACTCAAACAGTGAAGAAAAAGCTTATTGACGAGGAATTAGAGTCAAAAAACTAGACGGGGGAGCGAATGCTCCCCTTTCTATATTTGAATGGATAGAAAGAGTTAAACCTATTTGTTACGGCTATTTACATATGACACCTAGAGAATTAGATGAATTAGTACCGTTTGATTTTGCTGATTTAGTAGAAGGGCATACTATGGCGACTAAAAAGCAGGATGTAAAAGACGCTTATTATGCATGCATGATAACGAATGTACAGCTTACAAAGGATCATCATATTAAAGTACAAGATGTTGTAGAAATGTTTCATCCTACTACGTATGCAGACAAAAAACGTGAGGAAGAGTTATTTATTCAAGAATGGACCGCAGCAGGAGGTGATATGTAATGCGTGAAGAGATAAAAGTACTGATAAGCGGTAATAGTGAAAGTGCAAAAGAGGCGATAACAGAAGTTGGCCAAAAAGCAGAAAATGTATTTGGTAAACGTATGGGGTCTATCGTATCTAAAGCGTTTAATGCGATTCCTATTGCTGGGTTAGTAGGTGCCGTTGGCTTAGTAGGGCGTGAAGTATTAGATTTAGGAGCTAAAGTAACGGCTGTTAGTGATACGTTTACATCTATGAAAGCTAGAATCAACATCATTAATGATGGAACGCAAACAACAGCTGAAATTATGGATAAAGTATATCAAGCTGCCGAACGTTCTCGCGGTTCGTATATTGATATGCTGGATAGTGTTGCTAAATTAAATATGTTGGCCAAAGATAGCTTTTCATCAAATGACGAAGCCATTCAGTTTGTAGAACAATTGAATAAGCAGTTTAAATTATCGGGTGCTAGTGTAACGGAAGTATCCGCTGCTATGTTACAGTTAACACAAGCTATGGCGAGCGGTCGATTACAAGGTGATGAATTTAGATCCGTCATGGAAAATGCACCAATGCTCGGACAAGCGATTGCTAAAGAAATGGGCGTATCGATTGGTGAGTTAAAACAGCTCGGATCAGAGGGCAAAATTACAGCAGATGTTATCAAAGAGGCTTTATTTAATAGTGCAGATGAAACCAATGCTAAGTTTGCTGAAATGCCTATGACATTCCAAGAAGTAGGGCAACAATTATCAAATGCAATGTTTCAAGCGTTTCAACCTGTATTAGAAGAAATCTCATCTATGACAGCGAGTGAAGAATTTAAGAGCGTGCTAGATGGTATTATCGTATCTATACAAGTTATGGCTATTGTTGCCAAAGGTGCTATTGCAATTGTAAAAGGGGCATTCAGTGGGCTTACTTCAGTAATAACAACATCAGCTAACACTTGGAAAGGCATATTCACAGCACCGTCGATTGCCATTAGAACTTATGGAACATTGGTGGTAGGTTTGATGGGGTATTTTGCCGGCGTGAGAATTGCGTCACTGGCATTTTCATCTAGTTTGACGGTGCAGAAAGTCGCAACGATGGCAGTTGCTGCTGCTATTAGGGGATATCAAGGAGCTGTGGCATTGTGTAACACCGTCATGACGGCATTTAGAGCGAGAGTCATTGCTGGTGCAATTGCAATGGGTACAGCATCTACAGCCATGGCATTTGCTAGAGGTGTAATGATGGCGTTACGTGGTAGTATCAGTTTAACAACAATTGCTACAAAGGCTTTCAATATGGTACTAAAAGCAAACCCGATAGGAATTGTTATTGGCTTGTTAGCTGCATTAGCAACTGCATTTATTGGGCCTAAGGTTGCAGCGGAAGGTTTTGGATCAACAATGAGTGCCATTTGGCATAGCATTGTTCATACAGTTACATGGGCAATTAATGTAATTATACGAGGTATCAATCGATTAACAAGTGCATTAAACAGTATTAGTGGCGTTATTAGTAAAGTATTGAATGTTGACATAGGGAAATTTAGTGCGATTGGTGAAATATCAGGAGAAGCAGCTGAGAATTTTGCAAATGCATCGGCAGACACTATCGGCACTGTAGCAAATGCGTTTATGGGCGGCACTATGGACGATACTTCTATAGGTGGTGGCGACGGTGGCTCAGGCGGTTCTGGCGGTTCAGGTGGCTCTAGTGGTGGCAGTGGCGGAGATGGTGGCTCATCATTACAACAAAGCGTTGAAGAAGCAAAACGAGCCCACGAACAAATAGAAGATTCTTACCGTCAAATGTTCGGCACTAAAGTTGACGAAGTAGAAGCATGGCGGAAGAAAGAACTAGAAGAATTAGAAAAATCAAAAGCTCAAAATGCTAATTACAACAATGATTTAAACATGTTGAATGAAATGTATGCTAAAAAGCGAGAACAAGCATTACATGAAGAAGCAAAAAGGATTCGTGAGATTAAAAATAGTATTCGCGATATGGATGCTGCTTTTACTATCACAGTTGCCACTAAAGATTCTACTGGTTCGGTTTCACCATTTGAAAAGTTAAATCAAGAACATGCGGAAGCTATGCGTGAAATTACAGATCGTTACCAAAAAATGAGTGATGACTTTGCAGAAATGACAGATCGCGATAAACAAGTTTATATTGCATCGTTACAAGAGCGAAAGATTGCGTATGAAATTTTAGAAGATGGCACGCTTGATTATTCAGAGCGTAAACGTCAAGAAGAGTTGGCACAGTTAGAATTATTTAACAAAAAGCGACAAGAGTTAGTATTAAATGGAGCTGAAACAGAATATGCTATTCAAGAAGCGTTACGGACACAAAATTTTGAAGCTTTACAAGCTGCATTAAGTCAAGAATACATCGAACATCAAAATGCATATGAGATGAAGAAAGAACTGATGGACCAATATATTGAATCGGTGAAAGAGGCTTATTTCTCTCTTGATGAATTAATGAATAACTCGCTTATGTCGGGCGTTGATTCGTTAAAAAATAGCATTAGCGGATTGTTGCAAGGTACAACAACATTAACGCAAGCATTACAGAATTTGGGTAAAGCAATGATTAAATCAGTCATGGATTATGTCGCACAATGGGCAGCTGCACAACTAAAGCAAATGATACTAGGTAAAACGTTACAAGCACAACAGACAGCGACTAGCATTGCAGCAGCACAAGCACAATTACCAGCATGGACACAATTAGCACAACAGATGGCAATGGCCACATTCGGAGCGAGTGCAACAGCAGGTATGGCCGCTTATACATCAGCTACTGCTTCCGGACAAATGCAAAGTGCGTTATCAGGCGGTTTATTTAATCGTGATTTTACAGGCGTTATTGGATCTAATAAATTACCTAAAATGGCATCAGGTGGATTAGCTTACGGTAGAACATTTGCTGAAATTGGCGAAGGTCGATATCCGGAGGCGGTTGTTCCTTTAAGTGAATCGGTATTTACTCAAATTGGCCAAGGCATTAATAAAGCCGGTGGAGGTAGTGCAGGTGATGTAACGATTCATGTAAGCACAATGGATGCACATTCGTTTGAAAACTGGCTATCATCAGGAGCTGGCGATAAAATAAAACAATTTTTTAGAGATGAAAATCGTGAGTTTGCAACAGAACGGGGGACTTGGTGATGAGTTTTTCAGGCATAAAGAAATTCCCTAGCATTAATTCCCTCGATTGGAACTCTAGCAAGTCGCAATCGTGGGATACGAAAGTCAAGACAAGTGGGTCGGGAAAAGTTAGGACTATGACAACATGGCGGTATCCTCGTTATACAATTACTACATCGTTTGCTATTTTAAATACGCAACAATATAGAACGATTATGGGATTTTTTGCATCAACCAAAGGTGGTACAGAACCATTCTTATGGCTTGATCCAGAAGATAATCACGAGCAAGGAATTGTATTAGGAAAAGGGATTGACCGTCAGTGGAATGCTATTCGCAAAATGGGCGATTATATAGAACCGGTTGAATATATTGAGGATATAGTATTATATGCAGATGGAAAGCCATTACAACATGTTGATAATAACAAAGGGGTATTGACTACAAAAGATGAAGTCAATGACAATGCAGTAATTACCGCGGATTATACATATTATTGGAAAGTCAGATTGAATGGTGAATTTACTGCAGAACTAAAATATAACAATATTTATAAATCAAAATCGATGAAGTTGGTGACGGTACGATGAAACAAGTAAGTGATGAATTAGCAACACTCCTTTCTAATTCAAATGAATTTATGAGTTGTGATTTGTATGAATTAACATTGCAAAGTGGGCTAGTATACTATTGGGCCGATACAGATATTAACGTATATCACAAAGGGCATACGTATAAAGGAAATGGTCCGATTATTACAAGAAATAAGATTAGTACATCATCAGATATTAGCGTTGATAAATTAACAGTAACAGTTTCTTGCGATAAACGAGATACTATCGAAGATACACCGATTATGGCAGTTGCACATAATGGTGGATTAGATAATGCTAAATTACAGCTAAGCAGAGCGTTCTTTTCTAAAGATGGAAAAGTAGTAGATTCGATTGACTTGTTCACCGGTCTTGTAGAAGTGAGTAGCGGAGGCGGTCTGTCTTTAAAAATTAATGCTAAATCGATAGTGCAAAAATTGACAACAGAATGGCCATGTAAGAGATATTACCCTCAGTGCCCTTATACAGTGTATGGGAAAGAGTGCGGTATTGATATTAATAAGTATAAACGTAGGGTTCATGTACTTAACGTACATTCAACAAATACAGTTACTTTCAATACAGAGTTTGCTGATGACTATTTTAACGCAGGTGGGATTGAATGGTTGACAGGACCGTTAGTCGGGCAAAATACGCAAATTATAAGCAGCGAAGATAATAGAATTACTTTTATTAGTCCACTCAATCATTCTGTATCAGTAGGTGATGAAGCATATATATATCCTGGTTGCGATAAAACTCCGGATACTTGTAAGCATAAATTTAATAACTTTAGTCGAAATCGAGCGACACCATATGTGCCACTAAAGGAGACAATACGATGAATAACGGGGTAAAAATTGCTAATGCTGCTAAAACTTGGTTGGGTACTCCCTATGAAAGTAATGCAATGATAAAAGGTGTTGGCGTAGATTGTGCTCATTTGCTAGTAGGAGCTGTTATCGATGCAGGACTAATTCAAGTGGAAGATGTCGTTATCGAACAGTATTCTAATGAGTGGCATTTACATCGTTCAGAAGAGAAGTTTTTACATCGTGTCATGCAATATGCTGATAAAGTAGAAGGACCGCCACAAGTAGGGGATTTTATGTTATATCAATATGGGCGATGTATCAGTCATGGTGCGATTTATATAGGTGATGATATGGTAATTCATGCATATGTCGGTCAAGGTGTTATCTTATCTACTGTTCATGATGTCATGTTTTATGATCGTACACATACTAGCAGATTTAGAGGAGCATGGCGTTATAATGCTATGAAAGTCAGGAGGGGTGCATAATGGGATTCTTTTTTGGTGGCCACTCTACCACAACTCGATCTGATATGATAGGGGACTTTCAAATTAATAGTGCATCCTATGGTGAGATTGTGCCTGAAATATTAGGCACTACAAGAGTTAGCGGGAATGTGATTTACTGGGATGATTTCACCGCTCATGAACATAGTTATACACAACGAACCGGCAAGGGCGGTGGCTCTAAGCATACATCAATTACTTATACATATACTGTAGCAGCTGCTATTGGTTTATGTGAAGGACCTATCGAGGGCGTTGGTAAAGTGTGGAGAAATAAAGAAATTTATACATACCCACATGATAATATCGAGCTAACCTTGTTTGATGGTTCTTACGGACAATCACCGTGGCCATATGTTATTGGCAAACACCCTGATAAGGCGTTACCTTATAGTGGCCTTGCGTATATGGCCGGTGTTGTTGATTTAGGTGATAGCGGTGCGTTACCGAATTTTAATTTTGAAGTGCGAGGAAAATTGCTAGATTCTGGCGACGGTATCGACGTGAATCCAGCTGATTACATTGTTCATATATTGAAAAGCATAGGCATTGATAATGCTAACATTGTAGGATTAAATAATTACAGAACGTATTGTCGTGAAGCTGATATATTAATATCGACACCACCGGATAGCAATGGCAAAAAAGCACAAACAATCATTAATGAAATTGCTGATATTACTAATTCGTATTTGTTCTGGTCAAACGATTCATTAAAAATAGTACCGTTGGCAGATACAGCAATCGGCCAATGGGACCCTAATTTAGAAGTTCAATATGATCTTACCGTAGATGATTTTATTCCCAACAGTAACGGAGAATTGATTATTTTTAAACGCAAAGACACAGCTGAAACGTACAATCAAGCTACAGTAGAATTTATTAATCGAGCTAACGGCTATGAGAAAGAGACAGTAACATTTGATGTGTTAGCAGATATACAAAAGCATGGCGTGAAACCTGCTAGATGTAAACCGGCACATTATTTATTTACAAAGTCTAGAGCTCAATATTATGCAGAGCAACTAGCTATGAAGTATTTGTATGGTAAAACACAGTATACATTTAAATTAGATTGGGCATTTTGCAGATTAGAACCAGGCGATCTAGTAACGTTAACAGACGAATCGTGTCAGTTAGTGAAGCAAGTCGTTATCATTACATCAGTTACAGAATCAAGCGACGGTGAGCTGGTACTTACTGCAATAGGGCGACCACCCGGAGCATATACACCAGCTAAATATGTGGTGCATGAAAATGAACGACCATTTATCGATTACAACAAGCCGGCGGACAATACTGTACCTGTTATTATACAAGCTCCGTCAGATTTAACCGCCACCGGCATGGAAGTGTGGGTAGGCGGTAGCGGAGCTAGTAATAATTGGAGCGGTGCTGATGTATATGTATCAGATAATAATACTGCATATAAACGGATTGGCACATTAACAAATACAGCACGATTCGGCACGTTGTTAACCGCTTGTACAGAGAATGAAAAAGAATTAGTCGTTAAGATTACCGGTAATTTATCATCAGGAACAGTTGTTGATGCAGAACGAGGCAACACAGTATGTTGGCTTGGAGGAGAGTGTTTCTCTTATGAAAAAGCCATGTTGATTGATAAGAATACATATAAATTAACTGGATGCATTCGAGGACAATATAACACAGTGGCTAGCGGACATGATGTTGGCACAACCGTTCTCAGGTTAGATGAAGCGTTATTAAAAGTGCCATTCAAAAAAGAAGATATCGGTAAGAAAATATGGGTTAAATTCGCATCAATTAATATGTTTGGAGCTGCAACGCAGGATTTAGCAGATGTAAAGAGCTATGAATTTGACATTAAACCGTATTATATTCCTGATGTATCTAACTATACATTATTTACTAAGTATTATGATCTAGGTAAAGGCGTATCTACATTCGATGTAATCGCTAAATTTAATGTGCCATCACTAGAACATTTAGATACAGTCGAATGTTGGTATCGAGAAAAAGGCACAGAAGAATGGCAATTTGGTGGAGATGGGAATGGTCAAATTGCTATTAGCGGCTGCGAAATAGGGCATATTTATGAAGTTAAATTGCTTGTACGTGATAAGTTCAGAAACTATTCGCAAGGTGTTATTAAGACGATAGCGGTTGAAATGAAAGCAGAAGTACCAAACGCTCCTGATAATGTAGCTATTTCTATTAAATCAGTTATAAAAGTAAGCTGGGCAGAGGTTCAAAATGCTACTGTCGACTATTATGAAGTGCGTACAAATCCTTACACAGATATAACAGACGGATTATTGGGGCGTACAAGTGGCACATCATTTGAACCAGAATTAGTTGAAAGAAAAGGAAGTATTTATGTAATAGCTCATAATCCATTCAAGGGGTACGGTACAGCAGCAAAAGTCGAGTATAATGTGCCAAAACCCAAGCCGCCCAAACGTGTGTATACTAGAACAACATTAGACGGGTTCTCAGTGTCATTTGATACGGTTCCTGACACTTGTAAAAGTGCATTAGTATATATTGATGGTGAAGCGTATAAGACAATCAGTAATTCGTTATATTTCACTAGAGATGTGGGTATATATAAAGTCGAGGTGGCATATGTTGATTTGTTTGGCGAAGGCAGTAAATCATTATATACACAAGCACAAGTTACAAAGACGATTGACCCGTCTGTATTAAAGAACGTAAAAATTACAGAGGATAATTTAAGCAATTCATTGCAGCAAACGTTATCTAATTTAAAAGACTATGATCCAACGACTACAGTAAATAAACTTCTTGCACCGATAAAAAAAGATTTAAACGGACTAGAGACTACTGTAGCTACGAACAAACAAGATGTACAATCTCAAATACTGCAAAATACAAATGCAATTACACGGCTAGTGACTTCTACAAACGACAATAAGAATACGATAACTAAAATACAAGAAAGTGTTGACGGAGTAAAAACAACGGTAGCAGATGTAGCGAAAAAGCAAGATGGAATTGACACTAAAATTGTGGATGTAGAACATTCTATTAATGGCGTTCAATCAACTGTATCAAATATGCAAACCTCGGTTAATTCGGCAACGAATACAGTCAATACCTTGTCTTCTAAAGTTACGCAGACAGAAAAGTCAATTACAAGTGTTGTTAATCAGTTGAATGGCGATCCGAGTAAAAGCGAGTTTACAGCTATTACACAATTAAACAATGCACTGGGATTAAAAGTAGGAAAAGGCGATTTAATATCTAGTATTAACGCCAGTCCGGATAGCATTAAGATTAAATCTTCGTTGATTAAAATTGATGGGACTACACAAATTGGTAATAATGTTATTACAAAAAATATGATTCAAACAGGAGCTATTACTGCTGATAAGTTAAATGTTAGTACGTTGTCGGCGATATCAGCTGACTTTGGCACATTTGACACGGAAACCAAGAATGGCAAGGTTAAATTTAGCGGTTCGTTAATTGAAGTATATGACAAGAAAGGTAATATCATAGTAAGAATTGGAGATTGGTCAGATGAACAATAAAATTGGGATTGAATGTTATCATTATTTTCAAGACAGAAATATGAATTTCACGACATTTACAACAGGAGATGCTAATTATATTTTATTAGGAGAATGTAAAGCTGATGGAAATGATGGATTTATTGAACCGCCTGAAGACGAAATAGAAGTATTAAAGACAGGAAAGCTCTTTTATTTAATTTCACAAGTGCAGTACATGAATGACAGTGACTATTATAATAATGAGAAATCATTATATTTAAAAATTCCTGTTGTATTATTTAATGATAGTAAGCTGCAATGGAAGTATTTAGCATCTAAGGATCCTTTTTATCTTCGTTGCGATTCTTTTAACCTTCCTTGCAAAATCACATATGGGGTATACGTATGAATCAGGGTATAGGAATTTATGAAAATGGCATAGATACGCTTTTAGGGAGTGCTGGCAATGCATTATATTTAACAAGGGTTGTTTGTGGTCTTGAAGCATTCGGTAAATGGGGCGGAGGATATATACAAGAACGTAATTTACAATTAAAGCGGTTAGATTATTGGAATACTTATAATAGACCCGTTGATTGGATGGCAAGTCTTGCAGTTGAATTATTAGATTATGAAGAGATTGCAGTTCTGCTGCCCATAGATGTAGAGTTTTTGTTGATTCATGAAGAGTATAGACGGTTATCCCGTTATGAGGGATGGTTCAATAAAATTTTTACGCCATATTCTATTGCAGAAATATGCCACGGAATACGATACACCGATGAATATAAAAAGTATATTTCTGATAAAGCATATAAGAAAAAATTAGTATATATGAGTCTACAAAATTGTCGGGATTTTATTAATCAAAAATGTATGATTGCATTTTTTGGCAAGCATCCTAATGTAAAACCACCTAAATATGGTGTTGCAAAATATAAAGACAACAAAGTGACTTTTTCATCAAATTTATTATATCCAAAGATTGTTTGTTGTAAGCATATTGATGGAATTTTAGATGATGGATATTTATCAGATGATGATAGAGTAAAAAAGATATCAAAATTAACTAGTGATTTTAAACCGGAACGTAATCATTACTACGCTATTGCAAATAATGAAACAGCTTTTGCTTATAAATCAGACAGGGGTTATAAAGGAGATAGCGCCATGATGATTTCCCCTTGCTTTGTTCATTTTGATGTGTTTGGTTATGCTCTAAAAATAGAAGGATATACTGTAAAAGAATTTATGGAAAAACCTCGTAAAGAGAGGGTAAAATTGAAAGATAGAATATCACATAAACCGATTCTTACATATGATTATTTAGGAGAAGTAGATCTTGATGGAATTGTGTGTGGTAGCTTCCCATTAGTAATATTAGATGTAACTAAAATTATGAATTGCATGAGAAATATGGGATTACCAAATCTTAATGTTAATTCTAATGATATGTATTTTTTTGTGTTGCCAAATGGAGAAGTAAATAGACTACCAAATGGAGAGGCAGTAGAGCAATATTATGTAAGTGATGAAATAATTTATAAATTTAATCCATTTAACAAAGATCTATCTTAATAAAATGGATGTCTTTTTTATTGAAGAAAGGAGCGGCGGAATGTGGACATGGCAATTTCAATTAGATGATATTCTAACTACATTATCAATTGTAGCAGTTATCGGTGGTGCTAGTTATCGTCTGATGATTTTACCGATTCTAACACGTATCAGTGATGAACGCATGCAAGACAATCTCATTTTTACAGAAAGAATGGGAGCATTGAATGAAACGTTGTTAGAGTTAAAAACGGAGATTAAATTATCGAGAGAGCAAAGAACAAAATCGTATGCAGAGCATGTGAGATTGACTGCTAGAGTCGATGGACTAGAAACACGAGTAGATGAGCTACGGGAGGACTTTCATGAACATACTACAAAAGTTCATTAGCACATCGAAACAAGCGTATCAGTCGATACGAATAGCAACAATTAAACCGACAGGTATATTAGCAACAAGGGTACTAGTATTTACAATGCTAGTACCTATTTTATTAGTAGTTATTGAATATGTACTAGCATTTATTCGAGGGTATGTGTCTGATGACATGAACAAGCTTATCAGTGTCGGTATCAATATTATTGACCATATCTTTATACCGTCAGTACTTACTGCGTTAGTCGGCTTTCTTGCGTTGTGGGTCGATAAAGATGGTGACGGAATACCAGACAAATTAGAAGAAAGAGATAGGTAAGAAAGGAGTGATAAGAATGAAAAAAGGGTTCGATATATCAGCGTGGCAAGAAGATGAGAACAGGCAACCGTATTTCACTGATGAACGCATGACACAAGCCAAGGCAGAGGGTAATGAGTTTGTCATTATAAAATTAGGTGAGAATTATTGTGTTGATGATTTCTTTACAAAACATATCACATCAGCACTAAACGCTGGACTTGAAGTTGGCGTATATTATTTTAGTCATGCATACGACGAAGCAACAGCTGTACAAGAGGCAGAGTGGGTCATTAATACACTTAACAGTTACGGCTATACTAATTATCATTTACAAGCTGGCATTTGGTATGACTATGAAGAACATAGACAACTACGCAATATGATTAATGTCGGAGCATTAACTAAACAAGTAATGACTAACTGCATTAGTCGATTTATCAACAGATTGTGGCAAGCGGGATTTCAAAATGTAGGCGTGTATAGTGGATATAGCTTGCTATGGAATGAAACATATGCATACAGTCAAATGCCGAGCGTGCCAGTGTGGATTGCTCAATATAACAGCACTTGCGACTATCCAAACGTAAAGATATGGCAATATTCTTATAGTGGAACAGTAGCCGACAAAGAAGTAGATGTAAATTATATGTACGAATAACACGTAACGACTTTACAATGCCTTTGAATCAGTATACAATGATGATAGGCAAAAGAATGAGTTAATAGATCATGTTTGCACGCAAAACAAAAAAGCAGGGTGGCAGCCCTGCTTTTTTTATGCTCGTTGCTTTACATATATCTATCGAGCCATTTGCAAATAAAGTGGCAGGCAATATTTGCTATGATAGATACCAAGAATGAGTTACATATATCAATCATGCTTGCACCTCCTTTCTGTTGCCAGATTGGAGAAAGCAACGAGATTATTATAACATATTGCACCCATAGAGGGTGCTTTTTTTATAGGAGGTAACTATGTATGATACAATCAAAAAGCTTATGCACGTTTACTATATTATTGTTCCTATTTGCGTTATCGTGTGTATCGTCGCTTGTATATTGTGCTACACCGACCGAAACTCAAATAACATTGACACAAGAGGAATACAGAACGCTCAACAAGAACTTGTTACAGTTAGACAAGAACAATCAAGAGCTATCGAACAAAATAGAAATGCTAAATCAGCAATCGAACGTAGTCAGTCTATCAATGAACGAACAGAGCAAGCAATTAGTACAAGCCGAGAACTTAATGCAAGAACAAGCCAATCAATTGGAATTAGCAAATCAGAAATTAATAATGCAAAGTCAATCATTAAACGAAATGACGAACTCATTAAAACTAGCAAATCAATACTTGAACGAGCAAAAGAAAGAAATCGAAAAAGCGAAAACACAACAACGAAACAGTAAATTGCTTAATATTCTACTAAGTGGAGCGGTCATATATCTTGCTGTAAAGAATTAATTGTAATAAAAAGAGCCTACTAGCATAGAGTAAAAACTATGTTAGTAGGCTTTATTTTTT
Organism: Veillonella montpellierensis; assembly: GCF_947090115.1. Lineage (NCBI taxonomy): Bacteria > Bacillati > Bacillota > Negativicutes > Veillonellales > Veillonellaceae > Veillonella > Veillonella montpellierensis. Next base: position 146,944 of record NZ_CAMUMS010000002.1, on the reverse strand, counting down.
TTATAACATAATAAAAACAGCCACCTAGTGGTTGAATACACAGGGGCTGTAGCCATACATGATTAGTTGGAGCTAATTATGTATGAATCTTAACCAAAATGGTCAGACAAAAATATTTACTTAAGTTATTTTAGCATTTTGGCATAGGTTTTGCAATAGTCCCAAAAAGGAGAAAGATAGGCTTTTTTTATTTAAATTTATTGATTTTTGGGCTACAAAATGATATAATATAAGAGTAGTAAGGATACTACAAATAGTAGGCAAGTACAGAAAGGAGATACATATGAGTAAAATGACAAACGAGCAATTTCAAATATTCCTTGATATGGTTATTCAGATTTTGAGAGATAGCAAAACAACAGAAGAAGCCATTGAAAAGATTAAGAAGTTAAAAAAATAGAAGCCACACTATAAATAGTATGACTTCAAGTTCTATAGAAAGGGTGCTTGCCCACCCTTCCTCTATACTATAGCATAGGGGAGGGAAAAAGCACAATGGATATTATGGAAAAGAAAAAGATGGGGCGACCAACTGATAACCCAAAAAGCAGACCTATACACGTAAGATTAGATGAAAAGACAAGCACAATACTAGATAAATATATGGATCAATATAAAGTAAATAGAGCCGAGGCAATCCGTGTAGGGATACAGCAGTTAGAAAAGTATTTACAATAAGTTTGACGGCAAAAAAACGGCAAAAAGCAGTTGAGTATTATTGCATGTTGTTGATTAAAAATCAAAAGTGTAAATAATGGCCAACATGGTATTTTGCTAGATTTTAGATGATTGTTGATTATATTTATTATTATGTCGTATAATATGTATGTATAGAAACATATGCACTGATTTACATTTTGCTAATCATGTAAGATTGTATAAGGAGGTCATATTATGAAAGGGAATAACTGGGGCGGTAAGCGTGTTGGCGCCGGACGCAAAAAAGCCCTATTTCAACGAACTGGAAGAACATTTCGCTTGACCGATGAAGAATTTTTAGAAGTTAAACCAATTATTGATGAAATCCGCCATCGTACAGAAGAACGAATCGCATCTATTAAGCATTAAGTGATGCACAATACATTCGATGGTTCAGTTGCTATATGAGTTCATAGCTATTTTAAATCATTATGATATAGATATAATGTAGACTATTATTATAAGGTTATATGTAACTAAGTACTTAGTTACATATAGCCTTATTTTAGTGTTATCTATGATGATGCACCTTATATAAGATATGGCTGAGTATATGGGTAATAAAAAAGGTTGAGAGAATATAGTAAGTTGTAGTAAATGCTATATTTCACACGAGTGAGGTGTAGATTTCTTTAGAAATATGTTTTTATACAGAATTATAGGAATTATTTTTTATATTGATTTATTATATCTTGTAATACGTATGCTATGATAATATGAGTTATCGTAGGTATTCATAACTTTTTGAGTTATAGTGTTAGAATTAATGGCTTTTTATAAAAGTTGTCTATGGGAAAGGAGAATTTATATGAAATGTGGTTTTGCATATATTACCAATCCAAATAAACGTCACATTGGATTATCTATTTTAATAGGTATTATTGTTGGCATTATTGGGGCTTTTGCTAAATGGGGATGGGAAGTACCATTTCCACCACGGAACCCAGATATTTTTTGGCCCATTGATGCAGCAGCTCGCGTAACACCACCTAAAGTATTATTAGATATGTTGGGCATTGGTGATTGGCACGTTATGTTTTCTGGTACAGTACAACCAGTTGATGTGTTTATAGTACATGTGTTATTTTCTGTGATTTTTGGTATTATGTATTGCGTGATTGCAGAATATTGGCCAAGAATTAAAATGTGGCAAGGTACTGTATTTGGATTTTTTGTTTATTTTTTAGCGCATTGTATTGTTATGCCGTGGATGGGACTTGTTCCTCCATTAACAGAAATTCCGTTTGACGAACAATTTTCTGAATTATTTGGACATATATGGTGGTTGTGGATTATGGAATTATGTCGTCGAGACCTTCGTAATCGCATGACAGGTAAAGCAGATCCTGAAAAATAAGAAAAATTATAATCAGTAATTATAATTAGTATAAACAGCTAGCGGTCAATTTTGAATTATTATCTATATAGGATTTCTCTTGATAAAATGAAAAACAGAAATATATCTTTCATAGAATAGTAACAGTAAATATATTTATGGTAGAATGTATAATCCGTGTAGCTTCACTCTTTACATATATTTTTATGTAAAGACAATACCATAAAATTATATGTTATATATAATACTAGATGCTATATATTTTATAGCATCTAGTATTATTTCTACAGGAAGTAGTTAGATAGATCGATTAGAATATATGAAAAGCATAAGATTCAAATTTAATATATTTTTTTATATAATGATGGTATGGTAGGTACGATAATCATTAGAAACACTAAAAATAGCCATTCTATGAATGATTGATCGAGCTAGTAGTAGATATATATCTTCTTACATAACAAAAGGATGCTGTCCCTATTTATATTTTATGTTATTGATTCCCAAGATAGGAATTTTTTGAGTGATGGCATTTCTCCTCATATAAAGTACGAATTACTGCTATTTATGAGTATATACTACCTACACCAAGAAATTGATATATGATTATTATAGTGAGAGAATTTATGCAATCATTAACAGTATGTACATGGGGTTTTAACAAGTAAAAGAGAGAAACTATATCATGATACAGAATGGGTGATACCCATTCATGATGATGCTATATTGTTTGAATATGTAGTGGTAGAATGTATGCAGGCTAGCTTGTTTTGATTAACTATTTTACTGCATAGAGAAGCTATGAGAGGTGCTTTTGATGGATTTTCCAGAAACACAATTGCTCAGTACGATACTAAAAAAGAACAATCTTTGTTGAATAATGCTGGCATTATTCGCCATACATTGAAGATAAAATCATTACGTAAAAATGCTAGAGCTTTTCAAGCAATACAACGTATATATGGGTCCTTTGACGCGTATATTTGGAGTTTTACTGGAAGAAAATCTATTATTGGATATTGGTATCTATGAACGAGGTGCCTCGTCGTACAGAACTATTAGATATAGTTTGTAAAGATATGAAAACATATGGTTTTACTTTTATTGGAACTATTACTGTTTATTCATTTTTACAAGCGATTGGCGTTGTTAATGATCATATCGTAAGTTGTCTACGATATAGCGAATTACTAGGAGGTATGGATGCACTTGATTAAAGATATAGAGATAGTATTAGATATGATACGAAAGAAACGGGGCATAGTGCATCATATTACTAATCGTGTTACGATACATGAATGTGCCAATGCCGTATTAGCGATTGGAGCCTCTCCTATCATGGCTTCTCATAGAGAAGAAGCGTATGAAGTTACATCTCATAGTCAGTCGGTTGTATGGAATATAGGTACTATTGAATCTGGTACTTTAGAGGCTATGATAGAATCTGGCAAAGCGGCACAACACCATACTATCCCAATAGTATTTGATCCAGTAGGCGTAGGAGCTACTTCTTTGCGACGTTACGCAGCAAAAACATTGTTGAATACATTTCCTGTAGCGGTTATTCGATGTAATACGAGTGAGTTAATTGCATTATATTCTGAAACATATACTTCCACAGGCGTTGATTCAGTTTTGATTGATGAAGATAAAAACTATGATGAAATAGCAAAATCTATAGCTTTACAGTATCATACGGTAGTAGCAGTAACTGGTCCAGTGGATATAGTTACAGATGGAAAATGTATATATCATTTATATAATGGGGTTGATCTGTTACCTAAGCTAACAGGGACTGGATGTATGACTACATCATTAGTGGGTGCCTTTTTAACAGTTACTGATCCTATAAAGGCAGCAATATTAGGAATTAGTTATATGAGTATTAGCGGCGAAATCGCTAAAATGAGATTACAGAATGAAGAAGGGTTAGGATCGTTCTCTATTTATTTACATGATGCATTAAGTATACTCACAGGTGATACGTTTCTTGATCTCCTTTCTATTAAATGAGGTATCACTATATGGACAGAATATAGTGTATATAAAAAGTACTCTGTAGTTGGCAGAGTACTTTTTATGGTTCATAAAGATATTTCATTAGGAGTATAGCAAATTAGTATGTAATATTGGCATAAAAGTAAAAAATCTAGTATATGTAGTATGTATCATTTAATTTGTACATAGCATATATACTAGAGGCATATGGTGCGCTTGCCGAGAATCGAACTCGGATTTTTGGTTCCGGAGACCAACGCTTTATCCATTGAGCTACAAGCGCATGTGTTAATTATTATATCATAAGGAAATCGATAATACCATAATTTAATACCATAATTTTATATAGGATCACTATAGATTCTAGTCGTTACTTTCTATGTAAGATATAATTTTATAGTATATTACTATAGAATTATAGGTATAAATAAAAATTTTTACCTTTGAATATATTAAGTGACTATCTAGCTAGCTCATATCAATTTTATTGTTATTGCTAAGTATATTATAACTTTAAGTTTTATTCGATGAATTATAAGTTGCTATAGAGTATTATAAAAGATGTCATATTTTATGATTTATACTTCATTACAATAGATACCATGAGATATTAAACTATATACGCGATTTGTGTAAAATTAATGATTCATATAGAAACATTATGATATGTATTTTATGATATCTAGTAGGCAGACATAGCAATGTTTGTCATGCCTACTCTTTTTTGCTACAATATATTTTTGATATTAGAAAGATTAATTTGAAAGTTTATACTAAGGGAGAAAGGAAGTTAATATAGACATGGAACAAGGCACACTAAAAGGTTGTCGATTGGTTGAAACCAAAGATGGTAAAGTAATTCAATGTGATGAAGAGATTATTACACCTAGTGATGTATGGAAACGTGGTATTGATTTATCGAAAGTAGATATTAATGCTATGGAGAAGCAAGAAATATATAAAGAAGCGTATAATACAGTTACATTAAATCATGAAGAACGAGTAATTGTTGAAGAACATGAACGATTATCACCACATTTAATTTTTGAAATTATTCGCAGAGATGGTATTGAAGAATTATTACGACCAGTTAAGGCGCTTGTATTCTCTGGCATAGGTGCAGGAATTATGATTACATTTTCTTTTGTGTGTATGGCAGTGTTGGCAGCTTTACTACCAAAAGAATCATGGAGTCCAATTATTTCAAAAATGGGATATACAATAGGATTTATTCTTGTTATTTTAGCACGAGCGCAACTATTTACAGAGAATACAATTACTACGGTAGTACCAGTCTTTAAGCCTTTTAAATTCAAAAAGTTATGCCCATTAGGACGCTTGTGGACTATCGTATTACTATCTAACTTGATTGGTACGACACTAGCTGCTTCGTTTCTAAGTATTGATGGAGTTATGAATCCTGAATTTGTAGTGCAAATGGAATTGATTGCTAGTCATGTGGCACATATGGGTGCCTATGAAAATTTAATTAGAGGCATACCTTCTGGTATTTTAATAGCAGCCATTGTTTGGATGATGCCATCCGCTCGTAATTTTAGTTTTTTCATCATTGCATTTTTCACCTATTTTATTGCACTAGGCGATTTCACACATATTGTTGTTGGATCAGCTGAAATGTGTTATGCCGTTATTCATGGCATGGCAACGATGAGTGATTATTTTTTCACATTTTTGATTCCTACAGGGATAGGGAATATATTAGGGGGAACAGGAGTATTTACGTTGCTAGCTTATGCACAAATTTCTTCTGAACTGAACGTAAAACATTAAAGATAGAAATAGTAGTTGATGATATACTAAATAACATATGCCTAATATTGTAAAGGAATAGTAGTTAGAATGCTTTTATAAAACAAAATAGTTACATAGAAATGGGAACGGTATAGTGCTGAGAAAATAGTATTATACCGTTTTTATATAACTATTTTTACGATATACTAGTAAATCAATAGTTTTTAGAATACGCTTTTTGTTAATAAGCAATATATGTAGTTTTTCTTTTATAGATATAGTATGACTAATAAGGCATACTATATCGAGAAAGTTTGGTTATATATACCATAATCAATAGGCTTAATTCCTTATACAGTGCTAATAATAGTGAGAATAGCTATATAAAATATATATTTAAATATAGGAAGTTTACATAGAGCAATGAATGGATATGTAATAGAAGTATCATATGTTAGTCATTCATAGTAAAACATGGTGCAAATAGTTTAAAATAACTAGCTAATAAAAAAAGTAAAAAAATAAAATTTGACCTATTGACTTTTTGACTTTTAGGGAGTATGATAAGGACATAAAGAAGAAATGGAACTGGAGGTGCTAAAGGTCAAAAGGTTAATAAGTAATATAATTATTATCTGATGATTGAGGTGTTAACAAAATAATGGCTAGCGATTTTGGAAGAGAAAACAGTATACGATAGGTTACGTAGATGTAATGAATTAAGTTTATAAGAAAAAGATATAGTAAATTATAAATAGAATAGTGCAACACTATTCCTAGAAAGTAAAAACGAGGTACTTATTATGAACAATAATTTTAGCAATGATTTTAATAGCATGCATGACTTATTTAATCAATTAATGGGCAATATGGGTGGTTATTCAACAGAAAATCGTCGCTATAGTATCAATGGCAGAGAGGTAACACCAGAAGAATTTGCTTATTATCGTCAAAATGGACAATTGCCACGTCAAGAAGGTGGGGATGACAATGTAGGTCCTATAAAGCAAAATGGTATTTTAGCAAAATTAGGCACTAATTTGACTGAACAAGCTAGAGAAGGCAAGTTGGATCCTGTTATTGGGCGTAATAAGGAAATTCAAGAAACTGCTGAAATATTAGCTCGGCGTACAAAAAACAATCCTGTACTAGTTGGGGATGCAGGGGTAGGTAAAACTGCTGTCGTTGAAGGATTAACACAAGCTATTGTGAATGGAGATGTACCAGCAGCTATTAAAAATAAACAGATTATTTCTATCGATATTTCTGGCTTAGAAGCAGGTACTCAATATCGTGGTTCTTTCGAAGAAAATGTACAAAAACTTGTAAAAGAAGTACAAGCAGCAGGAAACATTATTATTTTCTTTGATGAAATTCATCAGATTTTAGGGGCTGGTTCTACTGGTGATGGACAAGGCTCAAAAGGATTAGCAGATATTTTAAAACCTGCTTTATCTCGTGGTGATTTAACAGTTATTGGTGCTACTACACAAGATGAATATAGAAATACAATTATGAAGAATGCTGCATTGGCACGTCGATTTAATGAAGTAAAGGTTAATGCACCATCTGCAGCAGATACATTTAAGATTTTACAAGGTATTCGACCTTTATATGAAGCACATCATAATATAGAATTACCAGACATTGTGTTAAAAGCAGCAATTGACTACTCTGTACAATATATTCCACAACGGAGTTTGCCAGATAAAGCCATCGACTTGATTGATGTTACTGCAGCTCATTTAGCTTCACAGCATCCTGTTACGGATATTAAATCATTAGAAGCAGAAATAAAAAAAGCAAAAGATATGCAAGAAGAATATGCAAGAAAAGAAGACTATGAATCTGCTATTAATGAAAAGATGAGAATTCAAAAGTTACAGAACGAAATTGATAATCATACAGAAAATCAAAAAGTAGCAGCTACGGTCAATGATGTAGCTGAGGCTGTAGAACGTATGACTGGTATTCCAGTTTCTCAAATGGGTGCTTCTGATATTGAACGGCTTAAAGATATGAAATCTCGGTTGGCAGCACATGTCATTGGTCAAGATGATGCCGTAGAAGCTGTATCACGTGCTATTCGACGTAATCGAGCAGGCTTTGATGAAGGAAATCGGCCAATTGGTAGTTTTCTATTTGTCGGACCTACTGGTGTTGGTAAAACTGAATTAGCTAAACAATTAGCCTTAGATATGTTTGGTAATAAAGATGCTATTATTCGTCTTGATATGTCAGAATATAGTGATCGAACTGCTGTATCAAAATTGATTGGCGTTACAGCAGGCTATGTAGGATATGATGATAATTCTAATACACTTACAGAACGTGTACGCCGTAACCCATATTCTATTGTATTGTTTGATGAAATCGAAAAAGCAGATCCACAAGTTATTACATTATTGCTTCAAGTGTTAGATGATGGACATTTAACAGATGGACAAGGCAATACAGTTAACTTTAAGAATACCGTTATTATTGCTACATCAAATGCAGGATTTGGATATGGCACAGAACCGCAAGATGAATCTGTTGATATTATGGATCGTATTGCACCATATTTCCGTCCAGAATTTTTGAATCGTTTTAATGGTGTTATTGAATTTAACCATTTGAGCAAAGAGGATTTGCATAAAATTGTGGATTTAATGTTAGATCAAGTAAATGCTACATTAGCTAAAAAACATATCAAACTTACTGTAACAGATGCAGCTAAAGAATTTTTAATGGAAGAAGGTTACGATAAAGCATTAGGTGCTCGTCCATTGCGTAGGGTTATTGAAAGTGAAGTACGAGATACTGTTACTGATTTTTATCTTGATCATATTGATGTGAAAAATTTAGTAGCCGATGTAAAAGATAATCATATAGTTATCAGTGAAGATACTAAGGCAAGTGCTACAGAAAATAAATAAGTTATGTAGGAACATACAGTTTCTATTATATGGTATAGGATAGTTACTCATAAATATTTAATACATAGGCCTGTCATTACTATAACGATTAATGACAGGCTTATTTTATAGCTATTGATAATGTTAATCATAAGATTATTAGGAAGATTTTTTTGAATTAGTAGATTGGGTATAATAAATTGAAGTTGTATATTCACTATATTTTGTTATAATAAAAGTATTCTATTATTGAGTAAAAAGTGTGAGGTACTATATGGAGCAAACAAGTTTAACTGTGGGGCGAGCTGCGTTGCGCTTGGCGCTATCAGAAACTAGAATGGATGAGCAAATATTGCGAAAAGAGTTAGAGACGGCTGATATTCGTTCTGTAGCAGTTGATTTTGGCGGGCAATTCATTCCATCGATTCCTAAAATCATTGAACACGCCGTTATTGCTGCACAGAGACAAGGTGTGGTAGCAACCAATCATATTGGAGAAGGAGCTGTTATTGGAGCTACACAAGAAGCATTAGAACAACTTAAACGGAAAGCGACAGGACTCAATGTGGGAGGCAAAATTGGTATAGCTCGTTGTAGAGAACATTTGAGTGTTGCTATTTATATGGGCGTTGGAATTTTGCACCTTAATGAAATTGCAGTAGCTATGGCTCATCGCTCTATGCCAGCACAGGAAGAAACAAGCCATTTATAATATACGGAACTGTAAGAATCACTAATAGATTAGATAATAATGGTAGAAATAGTATACAATTATAAATGGGATAATTATATGTTTTAGTAGGTGCTTGTTAGTGATACTAATACAATCGTTGTATGTTTGTTTTAGTGCAGTATATAATTGTTGACATTAGTACGTAAATAGTATATTATTATTTAGTAAGCTTTATGAAGAAGAGGCCATCCGCTTCTCACCTTATGTCATGAAATATAGGGTTATATATAGCAATACTACACGGATGGCATATTATGCTGTCCGTTATTTTTATTTGGGGGTGAACCTTATTAGCAAAGATATGCCACGTATTAACGAAGAAATTCGTGCTCGTGAAATTCGTGTGTTAAGTGCCGATAATGAACAAATTGGCATTATGAGTTCTCGTGATGCGTTAGTATTAGCAGAAGAACAACAATTAGATTTAGTTGAAATTTCTCCTAATGCAAAACCACCTGTTTGTCGAATTATGAACTTTGGCAAATATCGATATGAACAGCAAAAACGAGAAAAAGAAGCCAAAAAGAAACAAAAAGTTATTACTTTAAAAGAAGTAAAACTTCGTCCACATATTGAAGATCATGACTTTTATGTTAAAATGAAAAATGCTTCTAAATTTTTAGGGGAAGGCAATAAAGTAAAAGTCACAATTATGTTCCGTGGCCGTGAATTAAGCCATCCGGAATTAGGTCTTAACGTTTTAACCCGCTTCTCTGATGAACTCAAAGAGCAAGCAGTTGTTGAAAAAGCAGCTAAGCTTGAGGGTCGAAATATGACTATGATTTTAGCAAAAAAAGGATAATTGAGGAGGATTTATATTATGCCAAAAATTAAAACTCGTCGTGCAGCGGCTAAACGTTTTGTAGCAACAGGTACTGGTGAATTTAAGCGTGCGAAAGCGTTTAAAAGCCATATTTTAGAAAAAAAATCTCCAGCTCGTAAACGTAATTTGCGTAAAGCAACATTAGTAAGTAAATCTGATTATAAACGTGTAGTTAAAATGTTACCTTACGCTTAATCGTTCTATAAGTAGTAAATTGTAAATATTAGATAGTAATATTGGAGGAAATGTATAATGGCTAGGATTAAAGTAGGCGTTACAGCCCATGCTCGTCATAAAAAAATCTTAAAATTAGCGAAAGGATATCGCGGTACTCGTAGCCGTTTATTTAAAAAAGCTAATGAAACAGTAATGAAAGCATTATTCTATGCTCGTCGTGACCGTCGTGCTAAGAAAGGCGAATTCCGTAGATTATGGATTGCTCGTATTAATGCTGCTTCCCGTAGTAATGGTTTAAGCTATAGTCGCTTTATTGCTGGGTTAACTAAAGCTGGCGTGGAAGTTAACCGTAAAATGTTGGCTGATTTGGCTGTTAATGATGCAGTTGCATTTGCTAAATTAGTTGAAATCGCTAAAAATGCATAGTAGATAGTTATGAAAGACTGTAGTATTATATACTATAGTCTTTTTTTGTAGTATATATAATATATGTAGTTTATGGTGGATACAAAGTTTTCTGTATTAGACTTTGATGAATCTCTATAAGTAATTTCTATAGTTAACACATATATTTTTATGTAGCTATATAGTATGATTTTAGAGAGTGAGTAATTATATAGGAATATGATGAAATAATTTCCTATCACCACTAGTTACGAATAAAAAATAAATGTTATAAGGATGAAAAATTTATGTATTTTATTTCAAAGAGAATGGAAATATCTGCAGCACATCAATTACATCTCTCATATCAAAGCAAATGTGAAAATTTACATGGGCATAATTGGATTATTACGGTGTATTGTTACGCAGAAGAATTAAATAAAGATGGTATGGTCATTGATTTCACACATATAAAAAAAGAAATTCATGATGTATTTGATCATCATATTATTAATGATATTGTGCCATTTAAGGATGGACTTAATCCAACGGCAGAAAATATGGCAAAATGGATAGTGGATACCATCCCTAGTTGCTATAAAGCCGTTGTGCAAGAAACGGAAGGTAATGAAGCCTGTTATGTACAACCTGGACTACCTATTGAAGTCTATATGGGGCAATTATGATAAAGGTTAATGAAATTTTTACATCTATTGATGGTGAAGGTATTCGTAGTGGATATCCTGTTACCTTTATTCGCTTGTTTGATTGTAACCTTCGGTGTTCCTATTGTGATACCATGTACGCTGTGGAAGGTAACGATTATCGCAACATGTCGATTTCTGATATAATAGCTATGGTTAATCAACTAGGCTATAGACGTATTACATTAACTGGTGGAGAGCCATTATTACATAAGGAAGAAGTATACCCTCTACTAGAAGAATTAATTACTCTTGGCTATGAAATTAATATAGAAACAAACGGAGCTGTTTCATTGTTGCCATTTGAGAAATTGCGAGATACTACAAATTTTAATAAAAAAGAATATGCATTCTCTCACGCTAGCCAAAAAAAATTAGAGGAGAAAATCGAGAATAGGGAAATTACTGATAGCAATAGTTATATACTCCCTAAAAAACATAATAACAAGCGTGATATGTCTAATCTAGCGCATTATAAAGGCCATATTATCTATACTCTTGATTATAAATCACCATCAAGTGCAATGAATCATGCGATGCTTTTAGAGAATTTTAATTATTTACAGTCAGGAGATGTCATTAAATTTGTAGTAGGTACTGATGAAGATTTATGGAAAATGAAACAAGTGGTGACGGAACTGTTACCAACTATTGATGGATTAGAAATATTTGTTAGTCCTATATATGGTGTGATTGAACCTGCACGTATTGTTGATTTTATCATGATGCATCACTTAGAGTGTGTTCGGATGCAATTGCAGATGCATAAATTTATTTGGGACCCTAATGCGAGAGGGGTATAATATGAAACAAGAAATTAATGAAGAACGCGTGGCAGCATTAATACGAGAATTATTAATTGAATTGGGAGAAAATCCTAATCGGCCAGGATTATTAGAAACACCAGACCGTGTGGCTCGTATGTATCAAGAAGTATTTGAAGGTATTCGTTATTCTAATCATGAGATTGCGGAAAAGTTTGGAAAAGTATTTGAAGAAGTTAAAACGGGGAGTTTAGTCACTGTTACACATATTCCTATATTTAGTTATTGTGAACACCATTTAGCACTTATGTATAATATGGACGTTAGTGTAGGATATATTCCTAATAATAAAGTGATTGGCTTATCAAAAGTGGCTAGAATTGCTGATTTGGTAGGTAAGAGGCTACAACTACAAGAACGAATTGGTGATGATATTAGAGAGATTTTAGAGGAAGTATTAGATACAAAAGATATTATCGTCGTTATTCGTGGAGAACATGCATGTATGACATCCCGAGGTATTAGAAAGCCTGGAACTATTACTAAAACGGCTTCCTTAGGAGGAATTTTTGAGACGGATATTCCTCTTAGACAAGAGTTTTACTCTTTACTAACTATGGGGTAGTTAACCTGCACAAGAAGAAGTCAAATTAATATATGTATTTTTAAGCTACCTATGCGGTAGTTAACGTAGTTATCTCGACGCTGATAGGGGCGTTGTGTTTTCTAAGCTACCTACGCGGTAGTTAATAAACAGATTTACACACCAAATACTAGTGTATTGATTCTAAGTTACCTATGCAATAGGACAGACGAGAATAATAAGGTAGATTTATTTTTAACTGATAACTTTTGTGTACTATCGATTTAATAGAGCAGTACAGTATAAATATAGGATAGCATATGGTATTGGCAGATATTTAGATAGATTGATACTATATAGTCTTTACATATGTTGTATAGTTATAGTATAGAATACATAATCCTTATAATAAGGGATAAAACTATAGTTGTATTATGGTAGATGTATCATATATACTTATAGATGAGAACATGGTAATAATTAGAGGAGGCGTCTTATGGAGTTATTATATCCTATAGATAACGAATTTCGACATAGTATTCCATTAGATGGATCATGGTATTTTGCGTTCGATGAAAATCAAATTGGTTGGGAAGCAGGAATACCAAAACGAACTGTAGTTAATGTACCAGCTGACATACAAGATAGTTTTATCAAGCCTACAGAGCGTTCTTTTAGTGGCACCATGTGGTATGAACGTACTATGTTTATACCAAAAGAATGGTTAGGAGAAACTGTATATTTGCATTTTGAAGGCGTAGGACGTCGAGCAGAAATATATGTAAATGGATCGGTAGCTGGTCGTCATGAAGGTGTATTTATACCATTTGCTATTGATATAACCCGGCAAATTCGTTATGGGGAAGAAAATAAAATTGTTATACAGATTAGTAACGGTATTACTCCTTATGATTTACCAACAGGGCATGTGCGTGTAGGGGCAGATGGACGAAAAGTAAATGTAAATCATTCGGATTATCCAGTGCCTACGGGTCTATATGCTTCTGTGCATTTGTGTACAGTGCCTCAAAACCGGATTACTGATGTAGACTATCATATAGAAAAAGTAACTCCAGAAGAAGCCGTTATTCATTACATGGTAAAAATTAAAGGCAATTGTTTAGTAACAGCCATTTTGCGGGATCGAGAAGGTCGTGTGGTTGCTACTAGCGTAGGGGGCAATGGACGGTTACTTATTCATACACCGCATTTATGGGATATTGGTGATGGGTATTTATATCGACTTGATTTTGATGTTAGTCGATTGGGAAAGCATCATGATACGTATTCCCTTCCTATAGGGATTCGCACCATTGAAATAGATAATCAAACTTGGTGTATTAATGGCAAACAGGTTATATTGCGAGGTGTACGCGTTGATGGGCGCCATGTAGACGCTATGACTGCAAGTCCTATTATGGCGAGACGGGAATTAATTCGTCTATTAGAATTAGGAGGTAATTGTATTTTTAGCGGTGGCTATACATTGCCCGAGTATATCATTACCTTAGCTGATCAAATGGGATTATTAGTGATTGATGAAATATCCGCTGCGGGTATGGGAATTAAAAATGTAGCTGACTTTGATGATAAAGGATCCTATTATTCACAAGCAGATGTCAAGATTCGAGTAATGCAAAGTCATTTAAATATTGTAAAAGCAATTATGAATCGAGACAAAAACCACTCTTCCGTTATTGGTTGGAGTTTATTCTATGAACCAGGTATTTTAGTTGATGACGATGAGCGCTATTTTAATGAAGTATATGCATATGCTAAGACCTTAGACCGTCAATACCGACCATTAGGGATGACTGTTAATTTACCAGTTAATGATATATGTAAAAGCTGTATTGCGTATAATAATTTTTTAATTATTAGCCAGTGGGTCCATGGAGAATTTGCAGGACCAGAAGCGTTAGCAGATGATTTAAGTCAAGGCTTACATGAGTGGCAAGAACAATATCCTACTATGCCGCTTATAGTGCGTTTAGCAGAATATAATCATAGAGATGTAAAAAATTATTTTAGTGTAGCCGAACGAATTGATATTAATGAGCAATATTTATTGCAAGCCTATGAAGTGCTTGAACAACGGCATAATGTAGTAGGCGAATTAATGGATTCTTTGCAAATTACACATCCAGCAATTATTCGACGACGTTGGAAACATACAATATAGTCAATAGAGTCCTGTATAATAGTGTGTATGACATAGGGCATGATTGAAAATAGATAAGGAAGATTTAATCTAAGGTGAGTCATAAGTGGTTGCGTTTCATCTATTCTTATATCTATGTATAGTTATAGTGTGATGATATAAATAGTGCATAAACGTATATAAAAAATAGTAACATGGTGTTGTATCGTGATAGTCTAGTATAGTGACTACCAGTGATTGTACCATGTTACTATTTTTTATTGTTAGAGAATGTAGTTATTATATTAGCGTATTATAGATTATTTATAGAGTGATAAAATTCTTCTTTTATAGCTCTTAGTTTTTGAGGATGACTCATTAATTCTAATAATGATACACCGATAATCATTGCTCCTTCCTGAATAGTTTTTGTGATGGTAGGTTCTAACATAGCATTAGCAAATTCAATAGTGTGACACACTTTATCTGTGCCAGCCAATCGTAAGTATGGATGGAAGGCGGGACACTGAAAGCTAACAGATCCAATATCAGAACTGCCTAATTCTGTAGGGGGATTAGGGTTAAAGTCGATGTTCAGTTGCGTCATAATATCTTCAAGAAGAGTAATACCATTTTGATTTATGTTCATATTATCGTAAGGATTACCATAAAATGTATAGTCTACCGTTGTACCAGTTGCCATAGCGGCGGCCTCAAAGATCTTCTTTACTTTTTCAGTAACTGTATTAAGATATTGTCTGTCTGTATGACGAATGCAACATTCAAATTCAGCAAAGTCAGGTATGACATTGGCCGCTTTTCCACCAGTAATAATCCAACTGCCGATACGTGTTTCAGGGCGCACCTGTTGACGCAACATGTCGATTGCTGTTAAGGCTAGTTGCACACTATTTAATGCATTTACACCATCCCAAGGGTTAGAAGCGGCATGAGCTGTTTTACCGTGATAGCGAACTCTAAAATTATCAAGAGCTAAAAATTGAGCCTTAGCTCGTGATTCGATTCCATCGAGGTGAACCATAATAGCATAGTCATAGTCGTTAAAAATACCAGCCTTAACCATATCAACTTTGCAACCAGTAGCTTCTTCATCAGGAGTCCCAATGAGGTCGATATCCATTGTAGATGAGTTAGCCATAGAACTAGTATTGTACATTTCGTGCAATGTTAATGCAGCTAATAGGCTCATACTACCACTTGCACAATGTCCGCACCCGTGCCCAATATCTGGTAAAGCATCGTATTCGCATAAAATGGCTAATTTACCTTGCGGATTATTAGCACGTACTACATTCGCACGGAATGCCGTAGGCAAGCCAATAAAATCACGTTCCACATTCATACTAGCAGATTCGCAGATAGTACATAATAATTTTGATGATTCATATTCTTGCCCAGATAACTCAGGATGTGTAGCCAATTGATGATTTACATGTTCCGCAGTGGATATATGCTTATTAATTTCCTTGATAAATATCTGTTGTAATTGATTCATATCACATTCTCCTTGTCTTGAAATGTATATTATGTATATATATGCAGTGAAAATTAATTAATTTTAATTTTATATTGATAATTATATACTAGTGATGTATAATTATCAAATAGATATACATTTATAATTCGTATAGAAGTGTGAAAGGAGTTAGTTATGTTTAATTGTATGAGCAAAACAGTAAAAAAACTAGCCTTAGTGGCAACAGTAGGAATTTTGGCTGTTGGCTTGTTTGCTGGTTGTGGTAATGAAGAATCAAAGGAGAAAGTCTTAACATTTGGTGCTGAAACCACATTTCCTCCATTTGAGTTTTCTGAAAATGATCAATATGTAGGATTTGACATGGATCTAACAAAGGCACTTGCTGAAAAAATGGGATATAAATACCAATTTAAGAGCATGGGCTTTGATGCGTTAGTGCCAGCCTTACAATCAAAAGATATCGATGTTATTGCATCTGGTATGAATCCAACACCAGAACGTGAAAAAGCAATCAATTTCTCAGATTCTTATTATGATGATGGGGGATTTAGTATTATCACTCGAAAGGACAATACGGATATCAAAGATTTTGACTCATTAGCTAATAAACGTATTGTTGTACAAATTGGTACTGTTCCTGTTGAAATGGCACATAAAATTCCTGGTACAACTGTGAAAGAAGTAGATGGAAATTCTCAAATGTTCATGGAATTACAAGCGGGTACAGTTGATGCGGCTATATTAGATACAGCAGTAGCTAAATATTATCTCGCACAAGGGGCAAGTAAAGACTTAAAATTAACAGGACAACCAACTGATTCTCCAGGCATTGCTATGGGTGTTCGCAAAGATGATAAAGAATTACTTCAACAAATTAATAAAGCTTTAAAAGAACTTAAAGAAGATGGTACGTATCAAAAAATTTATGAAAAATGGTTCGGCCCTATTAAATAATCTATTTTTATATACTTATAAGATGGCTATGCATATGTGTGTATAGCCATTTTTTTTAAAATAAATAAAAATGGTTAAAAAAAACCATTGACACAAAAAACATGTTGATGTATTATAATGACATAAAGTGGTTAAAAAAAACCAAAAGATGTATTTATGAAAAGGAGTTGGCTAGTATGAATAAGCAATTGGCATTAGAATTACAGGGATTATCAGAGGGAGCAATACAAGATATTATTTTTAGAATTAATAAAAAGATTACTATGAGACCTCGTGCGCCAAGGAGAGATATTGAGCAAATTATTATTGTTATGTTTGCCTATATGAATAAAATAAAAGGACAAGGAAGACAGAGTATTTTTGAAAGTGACATGATGGACCGCCATGTGCAATTAGATACATTGATTAAAGATACCTTATGTAGATATGGTCATATTTCAGATGAACTTCTAGAGTTGTCTACATGTGAATTGGCTGCCTATATATTATTTTCTGATTTGTTGCGATCTAATGTATCAATGTCAGTATATCAATTAATAGATACGCTAATTGATAGAAAACAAAAAAATGGCAATATATGGACTGGCAGTAATTCGTTCTTTTTTGTCTATGCGGCTTTAGAAGGTTATGCAAAAGAATTCAGAGTGTACGTAGCTAGTGAAGAAGAGGAAATGTTGGTACGTTTAAAGGATGGCGTATTAGATAGTATCATTACATATTATTATAAAAAAGAGGTAGAAGAACTAGAAGAAGCCAAGTGTGGCACTATACGTATTATGTATCCTTTAAAAAAAGGGAAAAAAAGCGATATAGATATGAGTAGAAATAGGAATTCTTTTATAGAAGAAAATAATTTAGTTAGTACACCTTGTAGTATATATCATGGTTTTGATGTAAACGATTTAGAAAAGGCTTTAGGGCGTGGTATATGGGGGACTGTTCTTAGTAGATTGAGTAGTATAAATAGTAATGATGAATTACTAGTGGCCCTTCTTCCTATGAGTGCACTAGATAATGTAGCACAATCTATATTAAGAAAAGGGATTGTTACAAAAGGGTTGCTACAAGCGGTTATTCAATTACCACCTAATTTACTATATAATAATCTAACTCCTATGGCGATACTTATATTTTCAGAGGGGAATAAAACGGTAAAAATGATTGATGCCACCGATATCTTTACAAAAGGTAGACGACAAAATACATTATTAGAAGATAATATAGAGGATATTAAAAAGTTATATTTTAGTAATGATAAGTCATTGACTATTTCGATTCCTGCTATCGAAGACCAGGAGTATATTTTTACGCCTAGTCGTTATGGGAAAGGTATGGAGTTTTCTTCTCCTGCTATAGAGTTAGGTAAAGCTTGTAAAATTAGTCGTGGTAGTTTATTACGAGCGAATGAATTAGATCAAATGATAAGTGAGACAAATACTTCTATCAGATATATTACACCTAAGGATATAGTGAGTGAATTTATCGATTTAGATACTGTGGCATCATTAAAAGAGGATTTGGATTATAAGAGCCCTACGATTGGTAAGAATGCAATTATTATGAGCAAATTAGCACCTTTTAAAGCAGCAATGGTGCGCGATATGGAAAAGAAAGACATTCTTTGTAATGGTAATTTATATATGATTGTAAGTAGTGAGGACAGAATTAATCCTATATATCTTATGAGCTACTTAAATAGTAGTGTGGGGCAAAGAGCGTTAGATAAAATTGTAAAAGGAAATACGATTAAAACTATCAGTATTAGTGATTTATCGGGAATTCAAATTCCAATTCTTTCTAAGAATGAAGAAGAACAATTTGTGAAGTCCTATTTAGAAAAATGTGAAGAAGAAGATAATTTGTTGAAACGATTAAAGTTATTAAGAAAGGATAAAGAACGATTTGTAGAGGATACAATAAAAAAACTTATAAAATAGTTGAAATACATTCTTCTTACACGTATTTGAAAGATTGATACTTGAATTCATATATTATATGAGGAGTGCGGCATGATTAATACGAGAAAATCGATACCAGAACTTATTGAAAGCACAACCCTAGATTTAGAAACATTTTGTAAAAAAACGGGTTTGATTTATGAGCAGATTTATGGTTATTATAATGGTGTTACACCTTGTGATCGTATGAGACGTAAAATAGAAGAACAAGTGAGATTGATTAGAAAAGAATTGGGAATTACTAGACGACGGCATTCTAGTAGTGGCGTAACTACTAGTAGAGGTTCATCTCGGTGCAAATCGCTTAGAAATGAGAAACAACTTTCCTTAGCTGTTCAAATGGAACTTTTTGAATGCTTTAAAGTGGATTCACCGGATGCATATGATGATCGTCGTGGTTGGCATTATAGTAAGCATAGAGTGATGCATTGTTCTAATGATATCATTGAAAAGAAGAAATAGTAACATGCAGTTATTTAGAAAGAGTGTGGAAATATATAGAGTCTTGTAACTGTAAGTAGAAATAATAAAACTATCCTTAGACAAAATTTCTAATAAAGAAGCTTTGCTTAAGGATAGTTTTTATTTACTGAAAGAACCTTCCTAGTAATGGCATTCTGGCACCATCGTGTTTATTAAGGCCTTTCACTAGTATCATAATTACGATATAGGAAGCACCGCCTTCTATACCGATTAATAGAAAGTTAAATACCATAGGCATTGTTGGCTCTAATGCATGGTATGATAGATACATAATGCCCCCCATAATGGTGGCACTTACCACATTTTTCCAAAGGATGGATATGTCTAGGAAATATCCTGTATATTTTTTTATATAAAATAGATTTAAAATAGCTGCAAATGCAATATCTGCTACAGTAGCATAGGAAGCACCTGCAATACCTAACCAAGGAATGGCAGTTAAATTCCAATTTAATATAACTTTTACAATACAAGCAAGTGCCATATTGATAACTGGTAATGTAGGTTTTCCAAGGCCTTGTAAAATGGCAGTTGTTACTTGATGTAGTCCTAAAAAGAAAATAGCAATCGCTAAGATTTGTGTTGCCTCTTCGGCGCGAGGTGCATTATAAATTAATGTAACCACAGGTTTAGCCAGTACAAATAACATAATACTAAAAGGCACAGTGGCTAAAAATGTCATACGCATTGCTCCAGCAGTACGATAAAATATGCCTTGCCCATCTTTCTTGGCTACTAAATTAGAGATAGCAGGAACAATACTTGTGGCTAATGCAGCTGTAATAATCGTTGCAAGATTAATGAGTGGTACAGCCATACCTGTTAAGTAACCAAATAGCTCTGTAGCTTGCGCAGTGGAATAGCCTGCTACTTCTAATTGACGGGGTACGATAAATAAATCTAAGTTAGCTACTAATGGCAGCATAATGCTTGCCAAAGAAATTGGAATAGCTAATCTGATTAAACGGGATAAAATTGAACTTGAGGTTTCCTGTACACCTTGATAGAGTTCTCCTTGAGACGGTGCTTTAGGTAATTTCCAGTAATAGTAAAGAAGAACAAGTAAGGCACCAAATGCACCAATACCAGCACCCATACTAGCACCACCGGCCGCTTTATCTAGACCATAAGGTAGTAAAATAGCAGCGGCTACCAGCATAATGACAACTCGTAAGAGTTGTTCTATAATTTGACTGATAGCTGTTGGTGTCATTAGTTGCCACCCTTGTAAATAACCTCTAAAACAAGAGATGAGAGTGACGAAAAAAATGGCAGGTGCTAAAGCGATGATTGAATAATAGGCTCTAGCTTCACGAATGTACCCACTTGCAATAAACCAATCGGCACCGAAAAAGGTAAGCACGCTAAAAAGTAAGCCTGTAATAAATAACAAATTAAAAGATAATTTGAAAACGCGAGAGGCCCCTTTATAGTCGTTGAGAGCTAGTTTTTCAGCAGTTATAATGGAGATAGCAATGGGGATACCAGCACTTGATACTTGCAAGGCAAGTAGATAAATGGGAAAAGCCATTTGATAAATACCAATGCCTTCACCACCTAAAATGCGAGACAGTAAAATCCAATTAATACTGCCAATAGCTTTAACGACAAAACCTGCAATAGTCAGGATAAAAGTTCCTTTTAAAAATCGATTGACCATAATCACTCCTACCATATCATTATCGATATGGATACTATTATATAATGCACATTACGCATAAATGTATATACTTCAATTATCAATTGTAGCATATATGAGGAAGTTTACTCAATATAAAAGACGGTGAATCTTATGAGAGTCACCGTCTTTTCTGAAACAGATGGTAGCATTAGATTTTATGAGAAGAACCTAGTACATCTTTAATTTTATGTTGTACCATGCCTTGAATAGCGCTACGAGCTGGACCAAGATATTTACGCGGATCAAATTCGGAAGGATTTTTTTGTAAAAATTCACGAACAGATGCAGTCATGGCTAAGCGTAGATCAGTATCAATATTAATTTTGCAGACAGCCATTGTAGCAGCTTTACGCAACATTTCTTCTGGAACACCTTGAGCACCTGGAATATTGCCACCGAATTCGTTACATTTTTTTACAAATTCAGGTAATACAGAAGAGGCACCATGTAGTACAATAGGGAAGTTTGGTAACAAATTGCCAATTTTTTCTAATCGGTCAAAGTCTAAATATGGATCACCTTTAAATTTATAGGCACCATGACTTGTACCAATGGCAATGGCTAAGGAGTCAACACCAGTTCGTTCTACAAATTCAACCGCTTGATCAGGGTCTGTAAAACGTGCATCCTTATCACTGACATTCACGTCGTCTTCTACACCAGCAAGACGTCCTAATTCAGCTTCTACTACAACACCATGAGCGTGAGCATAGTCTACAACTTGTTTTGTTATTTTAATATTTTCTTCGAAATCTAAATGAGATCCATCATACATGACAGATGTGAAACCACCATCAATACAGTCTTTACAAATCTGAAAGGAATCTCCATGATCAAGATGTAAGGCAATTGGTAAATCTTCACTATCTTGTAAAGCTGCTTCTACTAATTTTACAAGATAAATATGTTTAGCATATTTTCTTGCACCAGCAGATACTTGAAGAATTAATGGAGATTGTTCTGCTTTGCCCGCATCTACAATGCCTTGTACGATTTCCATATTATTTACATTGAAAGCACCAATCGCATAACCGCCTTTATAGGCTTTTTCGAACATTTCTGTTGTTGTTACTAATGGCATTAGTATTCCTCCTTAGCTACACACACATTTGTGTGATGATAGTAATTGAAATAAGTGCATATATCAAATTAAGTATAGCAAGAACTTAGATAAAGTGCTATAGGTAATTCATTAAAAGAACGAATTAATACTTTTTTAGAGGGACGTTGTCATGTGTGATAAGGCATTTTTGATCTACTGAGTGTAGATGATAGTTGTTATTGGGGGGGAATCAATAGTGCTTTCATATCCGAAGGTAGTGGAGAAGATAGTATTACCTCTCTTTTTGTCATGGGGTGGACGAATTGCAGCCCTATAGCATGTAAAGCATGGCGTGAGAGATAACGTAAGGAACCACCATATATATCATCACCTAGTAAAGGATAGCCTAATTGAGCTAAATGCACACGGATTTGATGTGTTCTCCCTGTGTGTAAAATGCATTGTATATGAGTATACTGCGCATAGCGACGTATTACTTGAATATCAGTATGAGCTAATTTGCCATTACTCGTACAAATTCGTTCAATGATACTACCAGTACATCTTCCTATAGGCCAATGTAAGGTGCCTAATGCTATGGGCAAACTCCCCTCTATAATGGCTTGGTATACCTTATAAATCGGGGTATGTTGTTTAGTGAAAGCATGTTGTACGATGGCAGATTTAGCAATGATAATAAGACCAGATGTATTTTTATCGAGCCGATGTACTGGATGGAAAGAAGAGTGTTGATTTGTTTGTTGATAATAGTAAGTCACAGCATTTGCAAGGGTATGTAATCTTTCTGTAGAAGTGGGATGCACTAATAAATTATAAGGCTTATCCACTACTATGATGTAGTCATCTTCATAGACAATAGAGAGGGGGAATTCATAGGGAGAAAAGGATTGTCTCTCTTCTAAAAACACGGATAATATATCTCCTCCCTGTAACAGAGTGTTCCAGTTACAGGGAACTTGGTTGCATAGAAATGTGCCTTGATTTTTAAGCTTACGTCGCATAGCTTGAGAAATATGTGCTTTTTTAATAGCGTGATTAATCGAAATGGAGTGAATATTTTTGTTGATAGGTATTGTTAATAATGGCTGCATAAGAAATCCTGTTATTTAAATTTTTTGAGATAGTTTATATGTAATACTAGGTACTATAGTTGTATGAACTTACTAAAAATGAGTTATATGTAATAAGTTACCGCTATGAGTATGATGCAAATTTGCGATGTATTTATTTTATTCTAGAAAATTTTCTAGGGCCTTATTTTTACAATAGATTGATGCAATGTATCATAAAAATAATAGTATGAATTTATTATACTATATGCTAGACAGGATGGATATGATTAAGCATAAGTATACATATTGTTATGTGGAGAAAACTATATATAAAAATTTAAATATTTATAGAAAATAAAGGGACGAAATAGATGAATATATGGTAAAATAAAATAGTTATAGATTATAATTTTAGGAGGTTTACATATATGGCTAAAGACTGTTCGTTTGATGTAGTATCTGAAGTGGATATGCAAGAAGTGACTAATGCAGTTAATCAAGCACAAAAGGAAATTGGTACACGGTATGACTTTCGTGGTAGTAAATGTGAAATTACACTAGATGGTGACAGTCTTAAAATTATAGCAGATGATGATTATAAATTAAGTGCTGTCATTGATGTATTAAAAGGAAAAATGGTGAAGAGGAATGTGTCACTAAAAAACCTAGAGTATGGAAAAGTGGAATCAGCATCAGGTGGTACAGTACGACAAATTATTACTATCAAAAAAGGTATTTCTAAAGAGAACGCCAAAGATGTTGTTAAGGCTATTAAAGGCATGAAATTAAAAGTCAATGCGTCGATTCAGGAAGATCAGGTGCGTGTGTCTGGTAAAGATAAAGATGACTTGCAATCTGTTATTCAAATGTTAAAAGACTTGGATGTACCAGTAGAATTGCAATTTGTTAATTTCCGCTCGTAATATATGGAGTGATGTAAGGCACTCTATTATGACCATTAACGCATAATTGGTAACTCATTAGTCTATTATAAGTTTTCGATTATACATGCTTATATTGAGATGTTGACTAGTTGCAATATACTCGATACCTTTTCAATTGACTAGGACCATATAGTTATACTAGTGAATTAATTTGGGCTATTACTAATTATATAAATAGCTGATACCATCTGAAAAGGAGGAACCATGGCTCAATTAAAACCAGAAGAGATGAAGGGTGGCTATACAACTGGATCTTGTGCCACAGCAGGCATGAAGGCAGGCTTGTTGGCATTATTAGATCATAAACAAGCAGAAAAAGTTATCATTGAAAATCCACAAGGTCAGCATATTCAAGTGCCTGTAAAGAGCATTACCATCTTGTCTGATACATCGGCACAGGTTACAATCATGAAAGATGCGGGGGATGATCCAGATGTAACTCATGGCACAGATATAGTAACTGCTATTGAGTTAAATACTAGCGGAGAGCTTACTTTTGCTGCTGGATTTGGCGTAGGAACTGTTACAAAAGATGGTCTATCTACCCCTAAAGGAGAACCTGCTATTAATCCTGGACCAAGGCGCATGATGAAAATTGTATTTGAGGATTTTGCGTTAGGCCCTAAGGGGATTGGTGTGCAAGTTACAGTTAGTGTACCAGATGGAGAACGACTAGCTAAGAAAACTCTCAATCATACATTGGGAATTGAAGGTGGCATTTCTATTATTGGTACTACGGGCATTGTTAAACCAATGAGTGAAGAAGGATTTAAGAATTCCTTAGTACCACAGTTACAGGTAATGAAAGCCAATGGTTGTAAAACTGCGATTCTAACGCCAGGACGTATTGGAGAAGACATTGCTTGTAATGTATTGGGGCTAGAAAAAAATCAATTGGCAGAAACTAGTAATTTTATTGGGTTTATGTTAGAAAAGTGCGTAGAAATTGGATTTAAGCAAATTGTAATTATTGGACATGTAGGTAAGCTAATTAAATTAGCTAGTGGTAGTTTTCATACGCATAATCGCATGAGCGATGGTCGCATGGAGAGTTTAGTTGCTTATGCTGCATTAGAAGGGGCTTCAACAGAAGTGGCACAAAAATTATTTGCCTGTCAAACAACAGAAGCAGCTATGCCTATTTTAGAGGAAGCTGGTTTAACTAATGTGTATCAACGCATTGCGGAGCGAGCCTCTATGCGATCTGAAAGATATATCGCGAATGAAGCAAAGGTAGGCATTATTATAGCTACATTAAAAGGTGAAATATTAGCCGTTGACAAGCGTGCAAAAGAAATAGGAGAAGAAGAACGATGGAACATACCTTGTATGTCGTAGGCATTGGACCTGGTAATCCTGATTATGTGGTGCCAAAAGGATTAGACATCATTCGTCGTGCAACTATCTTAGTAGGTAGTGCACGAGCATTAGCTGATTTTTCTACAGAACAACAAGTAACGTATCCGATTACAGGTAAGTTAGGAGAGTTGACAGCATTTATAGAAGAGCAGTTACTATATCATGATGTGACTGTCATGGTAAGCGGTGATACAGGCTACTATAGTTTGTTGCCGTATTTGAAAAAGAAATTCCCTCATGTGCCTATGGAGGTGATACCAGGATTAAGTTCTATGACATTTGCTTTTGCAAGATTGCATGAAGTTTGGCAAGATGTAGATTTAATGAGCTTCCATGGAAGAGTGCCAGCAGTAGAAAAGTTAGCATATCACAAAGGGAAAAAAATGGGCTTCTTAACGGACAATGAATATAATCCTGCTAAGATTGCAGCATATTTAATTGAATTGGGGTGGCCTCCTACTACGAAAGCGGCCGCCTGTGAAAGATTGAGTTATGAAGATGAACATATTGAGCGTAGAACGCTAGAAGAGATGATTCACTTAGAAGGTTTTTGTCATTCTGTATTGGTGGTGATGGGATGAGACATTTTTTTGGTATAGACGATGACGAATTTATTCGTGGTGAAGTACCAATGACGAAAAAAGAAATTCGTATGATTGTCATGAATGAAGCGCGTGTAGATGAAGATAGTATTATTCTTGATGTAGGCGCAGGGACTGGCTCTATTTCCATTGAAGCGGCATTAGGTGCCTCAAAAGGACATGTATATGCGATTGAACGCTTTGAGAAAGCAACGGATTTAATTCGGCAAAATGCAGAAAAATTTAATGTAAAAAATTTGACGATTATTGAGTCAAAAGCACCTGAAGGTATGGAAAATTTACCGACCTTAGATGCGGTTATTATTGGTGGTAGTGCAGGTAATTTAAGTGGCATTGTGGATGAAGCACAACGACTTTTAAAAATAGATGGCAGATTAGTAGTTACTGCAGTGACTATGGAAACAGGTGCTGCTATTTTAAAAGAGTTAAAAGGTCGTCCATTTACGTATGAAGGATTTCAAGTTCAAGTTAATCGGTATCGTAAAGCAGGACCTTATCATTTAATGAATCCATTAAGCCCTATTTTTATTGTTACTGCGATTAAAAGAAAAGAGGAGAAATAATATGGCACAAGTACATATTGTCGGAGCTGGCCCTGGAGATCCAGAGTTAATTACTCGTAAAGGGTATCGCGTCGTGTCAGAAGCTGATGTTGTTATTTATGCTGGATCACTTGTGAATCCTGAAATTTTAAAAGCTTGTAAAGTGGAGTGCGAAATTTATAATAGTGCCACAATGAATCTTGATGAAGTAATTGAAGTAATAAAGACCGCCGTGGCTAATCATAAACAAGTCGTTCGCTTGCATACAGGAGATCCAGCAATTTACGGAGCTATTCAAGAACAAATGGATCGTTTACAAGAATTAGATATTTCTTATGAAGTGATTCCTGGAGTTAGTTCATTTTTAGCAACAGCTGCTGCGTTACGACAAGAATATACATTACCTAATGTATCGCAAACAGTTATTATTACTCGTATGGAGGGTCGTACACCGATGCCTCCTAAAGAAAAGTTATCTATGTTAGCATCTCATGAGGCTACTATGTGTATCTTTTTGAGTGTACAAATGATGGATAAGGTAGTAGAGCAGCTGATTGAAGGTGGTTATGATAAAACAACACCAGTAGCTATTGTTGTAAAAGCTTCATGGCCAGATCAACGCATCATTCGTGGTACTTTAGAGACTATTTGTGATATTGTACAAAATGAAGGTGTTATACGACAGGCAATGATTGTAGTTAGTCATGTGCTAGATAGTGATTATGAGTTATCCAAATTATATGACAAGGGATTTAGTCATATGTATCGGAGTGCTAAAGAGTAATGAAGACAGCAATTATTTCTGTAACTAAGAAGGCGGCTTTATTAGGACAACGTATTAAAGCAGAAGTCATCCCTGACGCAGATTGCTATGAAAAGGATGGAAAAATAAGCGGTAAAAAGGCCTATTTATTTTCAACGATGAAACCGTTGATGGAAGACTTATTTCTGAATTACGATCGCATTCTTTGCATTATGGCTACCGGCATTGTAGTAAGAATGATTGCTCCGTTTATTAAGCATAAGTCTCTTGATCCAGCCATTGTGGTTATGGATGAAGCTGGACATTATGCGATTAGCCTGCTATCAGGACATTTGGGTGGAGCTAATGAATGGGCATCAGAGATTGCTTTAGGAGTCAATGCAGAGCCTATTATTACAACAGCTACTGATGTGAATGGATATCCAGCACCCGATGTTATTGCGAGAAAACTACATTTTCGAGTCGATGATTTTTCTGTGTTAAAACGAGTGAATGCGGCGATTGTAGAAAAACAGAGTGTTTCGTACTATATTGATAATTCATTAGTTCTAGCAGGAGAATATAGTTCTTTTATTCAAGAGTTTACGAGAAAAATATTGGGTGAATCACAGTTAGTAATTCCCGTTACATTGGTATCAATAGTTAATGGTACATCCAAAGAAATCAATAAAGAAGAGGGACCTTGTGTAATTGTAACAGATCAATTGCTTAATTTACCACATAATATAAGCACTCATGCATTAGTATTGCGTCCTCCTACCATGACAATCGGTATTGGTTGTAGGCGCAATACTTCTAAAATATTAATTATGGAGGCTATTCAAAATTCATTAAAGAATATAGGGAGATCATATAAAAGTGTAATGAGTGCAGCATCAGTTATTGTTAAAGCTGATGAAGAGGGGCTATTAGAGGCCGTCAATGAATTACATTGGCCCATTACATTTTTTACACAAGAAGAAATAGCATCTATTGTAGAAAATTCTAATATATCAACATCTGATTTTGTTAAAAAGACTATAGGAGTAGGAAACGTATGCGAGACAACAGCATTATTAATGGCGCAAAGCCAGACATTAATACAAAAGAAAACAATATATCCCAAAACAACGGTAGCCATTGCACAGGTAGAATTAAAGTTATCGGCATTGGACCAGGCAATGAAGAATTTATGACACCGCAAGCACGAGAAGCGATTTTAGCGGCTGATCGAGTAGTAGGATATTTAACATACTTAGAGTTAATTAAAGATTTGATTGGCAATAAAAAAACTGTAGGTACTGCGATGATGCAAGAAGTAGATCGGTGTCAACAAGCTGTAGATTTAGCGGTAGAAGGGCATGAAGTAGTTGTTGTATCAAGTGGAGATTCTGGTATTTATGGAATGGCAGGATTAGTTATTGAATTAGCTAACAAAATAGATGTAGAAAAGCGCCCTACTGTTGAAATCATTCCTGGATTGAGCGCTGTTAATGTGGCAGCATCTGTATTAGGGGCTCCATTAATGCATGATTTTGCTGTCATCAGTTTAAGTGATTTGATGACACCATGGGATTTGATAAAAAAACGTGCTTCCCTTTGTGCAGAAGGAGATATGGTTATTGCTTTATATAACCCAAGAAGTAAAAAAAGAATTACTCATTTAGATGAAGTTAGAGAGTTGGTGTTACAACATAGAGATCCTAAGACTCCAGTAGGCATTGTGCAAAAAGCAGGTCGTGCAGGTCAACATATGGTTATTTCTGATTTAGAAAACTTTACAAAAGAAGAAGTTGACATGCAAACACTAGTTATTATTGGCAATAGTAATACATATGTTGAAAATGGACGCATGATCACACCTAGAGGATATAAATTATGATTTGGGTTATTGCAGGCACATTGGATGGACGTACTTTAGCCGTAAGAATTCAAGAAACAATACAAGAAAATGTTCTTGTATCTGTAGTCAGTACTTATGGTGCTAAGCTGTCACAGCATGAAGGTATTGAAGTATATACGGGTAGGCTTGATAAAGCAGCGA
This sequence comes from Veillonella montpellierensis, assembly GCF_947090115.1. Lineage (NCBI taxonomy): Bacteria > Bacillati > Bacillota > Negativicutes > Veillonellales > Veillonellaceae > Veillonella > Veillonella montpellierensis. The sequence goes on along the minus strand of NZ_CAMUMS010000002.1, from coordinate 117,032 downwards.
TGTGTCAAATGATCAAAGACAAGCAGATTGATGTATTAGTTGACGCTAGTCATCCCTATGCAGCTATTGTGACTGCTACAGCACAAGAGGCAGCTAAAGAGATGCACATTCCTTTTGTTCGATTTGAACGTCAAGAGGTACCATTACCTAATTACGATAAACTGCATCATGTAGCTAATGAAGCAGAAGCAGCTCAATTAGCTGGTAGCTTAGGGGAGCGTATTTATTTAACTACTGGTAGTAAGACTATGAAAGTCTTTGCCCAAGCACCTGCATTACAAGATAAATCTGTATGGACTCGAGTGTTACCAACGGCAGAAGTGTTAGGCATTATGGAAGAGTTAGGTGTGAGTCCTAAATTTATTATAGCTATGCAAGGCCCTTTTAGTTATGATATGAATAAAGTTATGTTTGCTGATACAAAAGCTGATGTAGTTATTATGAAAAATTCTGGGCTTGTAGGGGGCGCAGATACTAAATTACAGGCAGCTATTGATCTAGGTGTACATGTTATTGTCATTGATAGACCGGCGATTGCAATTGATGGTCCAATCGCAAATTCTATTGAAGAATTTTTTGATATATGGGAGGAACAAATCGATGGATTACGTAAAAAATCCTAAAGCAATTGAAGATAAGAGTATGGAATTAATTTATCCGTATGTAAAAGATTTAAATTTAACAGATGATGAAATCAGAGTATACTCTCGCACTATTCATGCATCTGGGGATGTGGATTATGCTAATTTAGTTCGTACTAGTCCTAATGCGGTTCAAAAAGGTATTGAAGCGTTACAAAATGGGGCGGATATTTTCACCGATGTAGAGATGGTTCGCACAGGTATTAGTAAACCAGCACTAAAAATTCACGGTAACGAAGTACATTGTCTGATTAAAGATGAAAAAGTAGCGGCTATGGCTAAGGAATTAGGCGTAACTCGTTCGATTGCGGCTATGCGTACATTTGGAAAACAATTGGACGGTCAAGTAGTGGCTATTGGTAACGCACCAACAGCGTTGTATGAAGTATTGCGTCTTGCCTTAGAAGAAAATATTAAGCCTGCATTGATTGTAGGAATTCCTGTTGGATTTGTAGGCGCTGCTGAATCAAAGGATTATTTAATGGAAGTATCACCTGTTCCATACATTACAGTGAAAGGCAATAAAGGTGGTAGTCCTATTGCTGCGTCTGTTATAAACGCATTGCTTTATACAGGTGTCAAAAGAGATGATATGTTATTTGTACAAGGCAAAAAATAATATTCTCAATGTGTATAAGGTGAGATATGGATCATAGTAAGGTATAGCTATTGATAGAATCGTAATAGAATAATTGTACATTAATAGTACTATGCTTTACTGTGGAAGTGACTAGTAACGTATTATCATTTTATATACGTAGAATATGCTTATAAAGATATCTATTCATTATTTATAAAGTAAAATTAGCAATTATATTCTACAGGAAAGGAGTTGTACTTTATGCAAGTAGGTTGTGTGGGTACAACTTTTTTCATTATTTTTACGATAGGAGAATGTTATGATTCTAGGTAATAAGAATAGAACAATGGGTAGGGGTATTATTCTTATCGCTTTGGCATGTATGGCTATTCTAGCTTTAATTATATCGATGATATATGGAGCAGTAGAAATTAGCTTATCGACTATTATTCATACGATTATGACAGATACTATTCGTACAACTGAGGAAATGGTTATTTGGAATATTCGCTTGCCACGTAATATTGTGGCTGCCTTAGTAGGTGCTAGCTTAGCTGTATCGGGTGCTATATTACAGGCAGTTATGAAAAATCCTTTAGCAGATCCACAGATTGTAGGTGTTTCTTCTGGTGCCGGGTTAGCAGGGATTATAGTTCTTATTTTATTTCCTAGTTATGAATATATTGTTCCTATGGTAGCATTCTTGGGTGCGCTAAGCGCGTCAATCTTGGTCTATGTATTAGCATGGAAAAATGGAATTCGCCCCACACGAATTATATTGGCCGGGGTGGCTGTGTCTGCTTTTTTAGGTTCAGGTATTTCTGCACTATTAGTCTTTTATGGTGATCGCGTACAAGGGGCATTGTTATGGATGGTAGGTGGACTATCGGCTAGAAGTTGGCCACAAGTGTATGTATTAGCTCCTTATACAGTTGTAGGATTAGTATTGGCATGTATGGGTGCGAAACGATTGACCATTTTGAGCTTGGGTGATGAAACGGCCAAAGGACTTGGATTACCAGTTGAACAGACGCGATTCATAATGACAGCCGTAGCATCTTTATTAGCTGCTGGAGCAGTTAGTATTGCAGGATTAATTGGATTTGTAGGACTTATTGTGCCACATATTATGAGGATGATTATTGGTACAGATTATCGATTTTTAATTCCTAGTTCTGCTTGTATGGGAGCCATTGTACTAGTTATTAGTGATACGATTGGTCGAACGATAGTAAGTCCTGTTGAGATTCCTGTTGGGATTATTATGGCTTTCTTTGGAGCTCCATTTTTCTTATATTTATTGAGGAGAGAGTAATATGAATGTAGATGAATCTAGAAAAATTCATGCTCCTAGTATGATACAGCAAGTAACTCATGGTTGCTCTGACGTGGATACTGTACCATCACCTGAATCGCAGACGCACAAAGTAGACACGAACGTGATTAGTACCGCTTCTATAGAAGCATTGAATGATAGTAACTTTACGGAAACAACAGCGATAGAAGTTAATAACTTGTCCATTTCTTTTAATAAGAAGTGTGTACTTCATGATATTACTTGGCAGATACCTCAAGGGAAAATTACTACATTGATTGGGCCTAATGGTTGTGGTAAAAGTACTTTGTTAAAAGCTATGGTAGGCTATAATCATAGCATTACAGGTTCTATTCGGATTAATGGAAAAGATATAGAAACGTATTCACGCCGCGCTTTAGCACAATATTTAGCATTTTTACCACAAACACCAGATATTCCAAAAGATATGATCGTAGAAGAACTGGTAGGGTGTGGAAGATTTCCTTATCAAAATTGGTGGAAGAATACGGCTAAAGAAGATAGAGAGATTATTTCAGAGTCATTAGAATTTACTAAAGTGACACATTTACGCAAGCAGCTAGTTAGCTCCTTGTCGGGAGGGGAACGACAAAGGGTATGGATTGCGATGGCGCTAGCACAGAATCCCAAAATGCTTGTATTGGATGAACCAACTACGTATTTAGATATTAATCATCAATTTGAAATTATGGAACTTTTACGACGATTGAATAAAGAGAGACATATGACAGTACTTATGGTATTGCATGAGCTTAATCAGGCAGCGAGGTATTCGCATCAGATTGCAGTAATACATCAAGGAACCTTGGCATTACATGGAACCCCAGAAGCAGTTATGACCAAGCATATGTTACGAGATATTTTTATGGTTAATGGCGATGTTCGGTATGAAAATAATCAGTTGTCAGTACAAATTCATGGATTATTATAATAAGTAGTATGATTACATTAGAAGTATAATTGCTAGTTGTCTTCACTAGAATATTTTGTATTGTTATTATCTCTTTGCTACTAGGTAGAATATATTTATGAACGTATCACTATAGTATGAAACTATTGAATATGATTTTATAGTTTATAGATTTAGTTAGTGTATAGATATAAAATGATTATTATACATAAAGAGCTGCCATACAGATTATTTCTGTATGACAGCTCTTTATTAGATTAGTCTAGATACATATAAAAGATAATCATCGAATTTAGTAGATTATTATTTTTCTGAAGGAATAGTAATTCCATACGCATCTTGCACTAATATAGCCATAGCACTAGGTGTATCCAATCCTGGATTTAATAAAAATAATTTTGATGGTAAATAAAAGACTTTCTGTTGTTTAACAGCACTTAATTCATTCCACGCAGGATTATTAGTCATTTCTTTTTGCATAGTAGCTGTAATATCAGCTTCCTTACCCATGGTTACAACGAAGATAATATCTGGATTATCAGCTGCTAACGTTTCTAAGGAGTAAGGGATTGTTTTGCTGTGTTTACCATTGTCAGTATAATGATTCATAACTACATTTTGCATACCTAGTTCTTCTATCATAGAACCAGTAATCGCCAAATTCGTTTCTGCGGTTACACTTTTACCAGTAGCTCGTAAAATAGCTACTTTAGCGGGAGTCACATGTTTAACGGCTTCTTTTACCGCATCAACTTGTTTTGTATACTTTTCAATAACCGCATTAGCTTTATCAGTGTGATTAGTTAATTGACCTAATAATGTGATGAGAGGAATGTTATCATTGATGCCATCATAATTAATTAGTATGTAAGGCAAATGATTACTTGTTAATTGATCTTTTAGTTTATCATGTTGATTAGCTAGCCCTAATATTAAGTCTGGGTGCATACCAATGATTGCCTCTACAGAAGGTGTTGATGTATGACCAATAGTAGGTAAGGTAGCTAATTTATCAGGTAGAGGATCGTTAGTTTCTACTCTAGCGATTGCCTTACCATCAACAGCATCTAGCATAGATAGCAACGAGTTAGAGAGAGTAATTATTTTTTCTGGATTAGATGGTACTGTGTACGTTTCTCCCTTAAAGGTTATATTTTTAGTTGCCTCTGCATTAGAGCCTATATTTTTATTACAACCTGCACATAGTAGGGTAATAATACAAATAACTAAGAGAAGAAAGTTCTTTTTCACAATCATTCACACTTTCCTGTATACTATGTAAATTATTTTACTAATGCATTCCAAGCTTCATTAGCACGTTCTACAAATAATTGACGTATTGCAGTATTTTCACCAATACCATGGATATAAGTATCTACAGCAAATCCTTCTTTTTCTAGAATGGATTTATGAGAATCAGGTTCATCACCAGCCATATCGTTATTAGCGTGATCACCAGCAACCATCATTAGAGGCATTAATGTTACATGTTTGATGCCTTTTGCTTTTAATTGAGGAATAACAGTTTCTAGGGAAGGCCAACCTTCTACTGTATAGATGTAGGTGTTAGGTAATCCCATAGATGTGATACGATCTTGGATAACAGAGTAATAAGCATTAGAAGGATCTGGAGTACCATGAGCCATAACTAGTACAGCATCTTGTTTTCCTACTGCAGGGAATTGAGTTTTAAGTGCATTAAGAGCTTCTATAATGTCATCACTTTGATTTTCTTGACCCATCCAGTACATTAGAGAAGTACCTAATGTCATTTTTTTGAAGTTTTGTTTATATAGATTAAATACTGCTATATCATAGTTATATTCCATGCCTGGAATTACATCAAGAGATGTTAATGCTACACGAGAATATCCTTCATCTTTTAGTTGATCAAGTGCTTCTTCAGGAGTAGGGTATGTGATTCCTTCGTTAGCTTTGATTCTGTCACGAATGATATGGGAAGTAAAAGCAGTCACTACTTTTGTGTTTGGATGTGCGGCTTTGATTGCATCCACAGTGGCATCGATTGTTTTAGCACGAGTATCTTTAAATGTTGTACCAAAGCTCATAACAAGAATAGCATCTTTATTTTCTTTGTATTGAAGTTGAGGATTTTCATAAGTTCTTACGCCAATTTGAGATGCTTGTTGTAAGGCTGGTGTAGGATCGGTAACTTCTGCATTTAGCATATAAGCGGCATGAGAAGTAGATACTCCCATACAACCTGCCATAACAGCCATAGTAAGTGTAGTAGTTAATGTTTTTCGGATAGCGTGTTTCATATACATTCTCCTTTAAATTTATCTACAAAATAAAATACATCATGAATATAGGTATAAAAAAATCTCTCCAGAAGAGGAGAGATAGGACGTATATACTAGGGGGAAGATACAGTATGTAATATGCTATATGAAGTAGAAAAATCGTTACATAAGTGAACATATATACATACGTTTGATACATTCCAACAATAGGTATATATTACCTATCCATCGCTCGTGGGTTCTGGGTAATATCGTCAAGGCAGTTCTCCTGGCTTCGGTTCATTGTTACACTCGCCTTCCCAAGTTATATAACTCAGTGACATATTGAATGGACTCCCCTTCACAGTGGCGGGACCGCGGTAGCATTTACTACACTTTTCATATTAAGTACTAATATTAATAGGATATATTCGACATTATATACTATTAATATGGTGTACACCTTGATCGCCTATATTCATTTGACATAATCATATCAAATGAGAAAGCGTGTGTCAAATATCACAAATACACAATATTGATAATATTTCTCATTGACTAATCTAAGATTATGACGTATGATAATTGATAGAATAATGATAACACATTTCAGTATATTTGTTATGTGATATATACATTAAGGTACATTTAACAAAGGTGTTGTAACTATATATGGAGGTCTAGCTATGACAAAACAAGGAATTATTATTGCATCATTTGGGTCGGTATATCAAGATGCGGTGGAAAAATCAATAGGTGCAATGGAATCAAAAGTGAAGTCTATTTATGGAGATGTGGCTATTCGAAGAGTTTTCTTATCGGATGCATTAGTGGAAAAGTGGAACGAAAAATATGATACTCGTGTTATGACTTTACAAGAAGCCTTACAAAGCTTAAGAGCTGAAGATATAGAAGAAGTTTATATTCAACCATTTGCCTTGGTAAGTGATCAATGTTATCAACAGATGAGAAAACAAGTTATGAAAATGATTCATACAAGAGAATATGGTTTTACACAAATTGCGGTAGGAAAACCTTTATTGACATCATTAGGCGTAAAAAATTATGCGGATGACTATACAGCAACAATTGAAGCAATTGTTAAACATGTTAGTACTAAAGCTATCGATAAAGCAATCGTATTAATGGCGAATGGACAGAATCAGCTAGAATTTAGTGCATTACAACTGAAATGTCTATATGGTGCAGCACCTAATATGGTAGTTTTTACAGCTAATGGATTCCCTAATTTTAAACAAGCTTTACATATTTTAAATCGTATATCTTATCAAGATATTCTAGTGGTACCATTGGCATTAATTGGTTCTACACATTTAATGGATTATTTAGGGGGCGATCGGTCCGATTCGATTTATGCATTGTTAACGGAAGAAGGCTATAGTGTTTTTATTTGGAATGAAGGACTAGGAGAAAATCCATATATTCAAGAGTTATTTTTAAAACATTTATCGCAGACTATGAGAATGGCAGAAAGAAGACGCTCAGCTTGTAAAAGTGAAGATTCAGTAGCGTCAGTTCGGTCATTGGCCTAAAAGGTACTGATAATGTATGAGAAAAGAGCAGATTCTATTATATATCTGCTCTTTTTTATTATGAAACTTTATTATTACATAGCTGTAATATGTATGGTATGATACAAAGTAGTAATATATTATATAGTCTTTATTTTATGAATTTATGCATAGGAGAATGATACTTATGAAACAAGCCATTTTGGTTGTTGCCTTTGGAACAACTATTAAAGAAGCAAGAGTAAATAATATAGATGCTGTATTTAATCGTATTAAAGATGCCTATGCAGACTATGATTGCTTATTAGCATTTTCATCCCGGATTATTGTAAAACGATTACGAGATCGTGGGGAAGAAATAATGACAGAACAATTGGCTATGGAACAATTAATTGATGCAGGTTATGAAAAAATTTATGTACAACCATTGCATTTTGCCGGTGGTGGAGAATACGAAAAATTAAAACGCAATATTATGAATTATGAAGGTGCTGGTAATTTAACTACACTGATAGTAGGAAGACCTCTTAATTTTTATATGGCACAAGAGGAGCATCCTGATGATTATCAATTGTTTATTGATAAATTTATTGCTACACTACCAATCCCAGAGGGGGAAGGACTAGTACTAGTCGGGCATGGTGGTTTAGATTCTGGCAATTCCGTATACGGCATGTTACAGTGTAAGTTGCTGTTAAATGGGATGAATCATGTGCGTATTGCAGTTCTTGAAAATGCACCGTATTTAGAAGATACAACGTTTAATTGGGAAATATTAGGGGGAAAACGGCCTCGTGTGCTTCATGTACATCCATTATTATTAGTTTGTGGTGATCATGCGAATAATGATTTATTTGGTGATGAGGATGATAGTGTTATCAATCAACTGCGAGCACAGGGGTATGAAGTCAAGATACATCGCGCTGGTTTAGGCGAATATAGAGCAATTCAAGATTTATATGTAGAACATGTACAAGATATGATTGATGATTGTTATGGAAAACGTAGCACACATCGTCCTGTGATTCCTAATATAAAATAAGTGGCGTATCATTTTACTGCTTACAATATATAGATTTTTACCAATAAATATAGTAGTATAGAAAAGTAATATAAATTAAATTAAATAGTAATTATGAGGTGACAATATGAAAGGTAAATTATATGGTATTGGAGTAGGTCCTGGTGACTCTGAATTAATGACGGTAAAAGCGGCTCGCTTAGTAGGAGAAGCTGATATTATTATTACACCGAAAACAGAAAAGAAAGATGGTTCTGTAGCCTTAAATATTGCAAAACCATACATTCAAGAACATACAGAAATTATTCCTGTTGTATTTCCAATGGTGTTTCATGAAGAAACATTAAGTGATGCATGGATAGAAGCTAAAAATATTATTGTATCATATTTAGAACAAGGGAAAAAAGTTGTGTTTTTAACATTAGGGGATCCAATGTTTTATAGTACGTATATGTATGTATATCGCCTAATTGAACATACTGGATATGATATTGAAACAATTCCAGGTGTACCAGCATTTTGCGCAATTGGTTCACATTTAGGCTATCCAATTGTTGAAAAAGAAGAGGTATTAGCCATTGTTCCTGCTACAGCACCAAAAGAAAAAATAGACGCAGTTATGGCAGTAGCTGATGATGCTGTTATTATGAAAGTTTATAAAAATTTTGATGAAGTACAAGCTGTATTAAAGAAACATAATATGGCTGATGATGCAGTTATGATTAGCCGTGTAGGGCTACCTGATGAAGAAGTATTTTGTGGGCTTGAGAATATGCCAGCTGATACGAAATTAAATTATTTATCGACCATTCTAGCCAAACGAAAAGATAGATAAATATAGATAATACATGGGATGAATATGATAATTCTGTGAGTAAAAGGTTATGTTAATACATAATAAAGGTAAATATATGAAAACTGTACAAAGACCAAGAGTAGTAATAGCAGGTACAAATTCTGGAGTTGGAAAAACAACTATTGTAGCAGGGCTACTAGCTGCTTATAGACAAAATGGACGTGTAGTGCAGTCATTTAAAGTGGGCCCGGATTATATTGATCCGGGCTTTCATAAAATGGCAGCAGGCAGAGATTCTTATAATTTAGATACTTGGTTAGTTCCTCCTGATAAGATGATACCTTTTTTTGAATCAGTTACTGATTCTGTCGATATATCGATTATAGAAGGTGTCATGGGATTATACGATGGTGGACGCGAGGGGGTTAGTTCGACTGCTGAAATTGCTAAACGCTTAGCAGCACCTGTAGTATTAGTTATAGATTGCAAAGCCATGGGAGAAAGTGCAGCAGCTATTGCTAAAGGTTTTAGAGATTATGATAGAAATGTAAATTTTGCCGGCGTTATATTAAATCGATTAGGATCAGAAAACCATGAAAAAATGATTCGTCAAGGCATGGAGAAAGTAGGAATTCCTATTATAGGTAGTATTTATCGCGATAATCGTATGCAATCTCCAGAAAGACATTTAGGATTAACACCTGTTACGGAGTTTGATCCTACAGAGGCAATTGCTACTATTCGAGATGCTGTTACTAGTATGGTAGAGTTAGATACACTTTATAGGATTGCTCATTCTGCGCCACCATTAGTAAGCGAACCTATTATCCCTACTACAACAACAGAAAAAGTAGCGCGTATTGGTGTGGCTTATGATGAAGCATTTTCTTTTTATTACCCAGCTAGTTTGGCTGCATTAGAGGCTACTGGAGCTGAGTTAGTATATTTTAGCCCGTTAAAGGATGCGCATTTGCCAGAAGTGGATGGTCTTATTTTCGGCGGCGGATTCCCAGAGATGTTTTTAGGACAATTAGAAGCTAATCGTAGTATGAAGACAGATATTAAAAATAAAGCCCTAGAAGGTATGCCTATATATGCCGAATGCGGGGGACTTATGTATTTATGTCAGTCAATTACGGATTTTGAAAACCATACATTAGAGATGGTAGGAGTTGTACCTGCACGTACGGTCATGGAAACATCATTACAGAAAGTTGGATATGTAACGGCAACGGCATTAAAGGACTCTGTGATAGCTCATAAAAATGAATCTTTACGAGGCCATGAATTTCATTTTTCAACGATGATACCAGAAGTTGACGATTTTCCTTGGGCTTTTCAATTAGTAGGTGGTAGAAAGGTACAAGAGTATAAAGGTGGATATGCCAATGGAAATGTATTAGCTACCTATTTGCATATTAATTTTGCTGGTTGTGATATCGCTCGCAACCATTTCGTTCACGCTTGTGTTACATATAAACATTCCAAGTAATTATGTGATACGTTTTATAGGCTTCTTTATATTTATATTTGTATACAATCATTTATATATGTGTTAATTTGCTATTATAGTGTATCAGTTAATACTGTGGGAGGTGTACTATGTCAGAACGAGGATTGATTTTGATAAATACTGGTGACGGCAAAGGTAAAACTACAGCAGCCTTGGGTGTTGCATTGCGGGCAGTTGGACAAAATAAAAAAGTGTTAATTTTGCAATTCATTAAAGGTGGACAAAATTATGGAGAGTTAAATGCGATTAAACGATTAGCACCACAAATAGAAATTCGTCCTATGGGAAAAGGATTTATTTTCCATAATAAAGATAATGTTAGTACTGCTGAATTAAATGAGCATAAGAAAGCTGCTGATGAAGCATGGAATATGTTAAAGAACGAAGTAAATTCTGACGAGTGGGATTTAATTATTTTGGATGAAATTAACTATGCCATGCATTATGGATTAGTTAGTGCTGAGTCTGTTATACATCTTTTAAAAAATAAACCAGAACGATTAGATATGATTTTAACAGGTCGTAATGCACCAGAAGAAATTATTGCCTTAGCGGATACTGTTACAGAAATGAAAGTGGTAAAACATGCCTATCAAAAGGGAATAAAAGCTAAGAGAGGTATTGAATTTTAAGTGCCTTAATGGAGGCGAGAATATAGCTATTTTATTTTTGTGCAGAATTTATGATATGTTGTTATCTGCGAAGTACAGTATATTTCTATACAGTAATTGGTTATAAGAGTATGTAAATAGAATAATTTCGAAAAAGATATTGACCTTTACGAAAAAATTCGATATAATGAATGTGTAATTAAAATTATTATGAATGATGTATTAATCATTTTTATTAAGTATAATAATTTATTAAGTAATATTCTATATGTAGGGAGGTCGTCCTAATGGCAGTACATGATTATATTAAAAGTGCAGATTTTAAAAATGAAAAACATGTTCCTGTAATTGATTGTGCAGATACTTTTAAAGTTGGAGAAAAAGCAACTATTGAAGTGGCAGTAGGCAAAGAAATTGCACATCCTAATACAACAGAACATCATATTAATTGGATTAAATTATACTTTGTTCCAGAAGGAACACAAGTGCCTTATGAAGTAGGGGCCATTGAATTTAATGTACATGGTGAATCTGCTGCAGGTGCTAATGAAGGGCCTGTGTTTGCTGAAGCTGAAGGTTCTTTTAAAGTTACATTTAAAAAATCTGGCAAATTGATTGCTGTATCGTATTGTAATATTCATGGTTTGTGGGAATCTGAAAAAGATATAACAGTAGCATAGTTGCCAATTGAAGTAGATAGTTTTGCGTTTCATATAAAATACATCTTTTAATCAAATATACAAGAGCTGCAATACTTATAGTATTGTAGCTCTTTTTATGTATCTTTTGATTGTTGATCTTTTTTAGGTGACATAATAGAGTATTTTCTATGTTGTGGAAAATATTTTATGATATAAAAAATTACCTTATATGTAATTAAGGTGTTACAGTTGTATTACAGGAATGAAGAGATTGCTTGTAGACTACATACATTAGATGAATTAATCACTATGAGGGATGCTTCTTTAAAAATAACATTTTATAATAGTATAAATAGATTCTGAAGTATCATGTTTGCTATAGATTATAATAAAAATGTAAGTAGATTATTGTATTTTGCTATATTAGTCATTATATTATTTCTACTAGAAGATATATAACAGTTAATTAAAATGGATACAGATGAGTGTCATCCTGATGATTGACGAATGGGATAGTATATTAAAATTATAATGAGATAGATACATGATAGTAATAGTATTCAGATAGATGATTGTAATAGTATAATGTATGATTTATCTGAAAACAGGTTATAGCGATATCATAGATACGTGTAGTTCTATACTTTTATAAATTTCTATATTTCAACTGATTGGCAGAAGTTAGATATAATTCATACATTTCATAGAGCAAATTTTCATTATGTAAAATAGACAGTACATTTCCTTATATATGTCCATCCTGAATGAATAATTATCTATTAAGAGGAGATGAAATAGCTAATATCCTTTACTAAGAGAGAAATTTATGATAAAGTAAGCATTAATCGTATTTAATATTTGATGCAAATGAGGGAGAAGCCGTGGCTTTAATTGTAAAAAAATTTGGCGGTAGCTCCGTGGCTACACCAGAAAAGATATTTAATATTGTTGATCGTGTATTAAATGAGAAAAAAGAAAATGATCAAATTGTAATTGTTGTGTCTGCTATGGGTGACACTACAGATGAATTAGTATCCTTGGCAAAACAAATAACATCTAAGCCATATGGACGTGAAATGGATAGGTTATTATCGACAGGCGAGCAAGTAACGATTGCATTGATGGCGATGGCTTTTACAGAGCGCGGTCATCAAGCGATATCTATGACTGGACCACAGGCGGGTATTCAGAGTAGTGCGGCGTATGGTAAAGCACGTATTTTAGATGTGTTTCCAGAACGAGTATTCTCTGCATTACAAGCAGGTAATATTGTAATAGTAGCAGGCTTTCAAGGAATTGTAGAAAACGGTGACATTGCTACATTAGGCCGTGGTGGATCAGATACAACAGCAGTGGCTTTAGCTGGTGCGATGAAGGCTGATGTATGCGAAATTTTCACAGATGTAGAAGGGGTTTACTCTACAGATCCACGTATTGCATCTGATGCAGTTAAACTACAGGAAATTACTTATGGTGAGATGCTAGAAATGGCTCGTTTGGGAGCAGGCGTTATGCAACCACGGGCGGTAGAAATGGGAAGTCGTTATGGTGTTCCTATACATGTGCGCTCAACTTTTTCTACTAATCAAGGAACTATCATTCGGGAGGAATATACTGTGGAATCAAATAAACGTGTTATTACTGGCGTTGCTGATGATATTAATGCGGCTAAAGTATCTTTGGTAGGGGTCGAAAATAAGCCGGGCGTTGCAGCTACTGTATTTAAAGCATTAGCAGATAAAAATATTGATGTGGATATGATTGTTCAAAGCATTCGCTCTACTGATGATGCTGTTACTGATATTATTTTTACTATTTTATGTGATGATGTACCATTAGCTCGTGAAATCTTAGATAAACTTCATGAAACTATAAAAATGGAATCGATTAATATTGATGAAAATATGGCGAAAGTATCAATTGTTGGAGCTGGTATGCTAGGACAACCAGGTGTAGCAGCACAAATGTTTGGAATCTTAGGTGAAGAAGGTATTAATATTGAAATTATTAGTACTTCTGAAATTTCAATTACATGTTTAGTGGCAGAAAATCGTGTGAAAGATGCTGTTCGTTTGATTCATGAAAAGTTGTTTTTAGGAGAACGAGGATAATTTTGGAAAGGATCGGATATGGACAGTTTACATAGCTTTATTGATGAAATGTTGCTAGATAGTGATACTAAAAAAGACATATTTCTTGAGGCACTTTTAAAAGATATTAAACAACAACCGATACCAACACTTAAACAAGCACAGAGTGGCTTTACTGTGTCCAGTCATTTACATGGCATTCGCATGAATTATGAGTCTCATGAGGTTACTATTGTATATAAAGTAGTTCCTGATTTATATGACGATTATATAGTGAATTTTGCTCAATTTGCAGTTATCGTTGAAGGATTGATTACATGCAGGCGAAAACAGCGATGGGCGTTAGAATCTTAATATAGTATTGTAGATTATTAAGAAATACATGTTGAAATACAAATTGTTTTCAACATGTATTTTTTATAATTTATAGTAATTCTCTGTAGTAGTCAAATATTTGTGCTACAGACTCTTGATGATGTACGTAAAAAGTACTCTGCTATATATTTATTAGGTGATATAAACACTAATATTTTTTGCACTATGTTATTATATCTACTTGCGTCCCGTTGATGTGCTTTTGAAAAAGCGGCAAGATTTGTTAACTTCTTCTGTAAAATCATTCTCTATCAACTGTATGACTTCATTCTACTTTTCCATTTTACATGGTGAAAATGGGTGTATCACCTTATGTTTTATACCTAATTCTTGTAATATTCTATCGAATAAATATTCTCGCTTCTTGATATCATAATTAGTGAATTCTCGTGTATTATCTGCCTGTACTGTTTGTATGTCAACGATCATTCGATCTGCTACATCTATCAAAAATCTGCTTGTATTAGTCACGCATTTCTCATTTGTAATCGATAATATACGTTTTGGGAGTATTTATAGATAGAAGTCATATAGCAAAACTAATTAGTATCGATAGCATTTAGTAGTTAACATTTATAATTTGAATTTTTATAAAAGTTCTTTCATATTGTAGTAGTATATTTTAATAAAATGAGTTTTTACAACATAATAGAGATAGAGTATGTTATAATTAAAAATACTAGTGATTATCAATATTAAATGATGTTATTAGTAGTATATGTTAAATACTATTAGAAATCTATCAATATAGTGCGCAAATAGATTCTTACTAATTTTTGGTAAAATGATTAATAGTATGAGTTAGTTAATGGGGTGAATATAATGAACTTACATAAAGTGTATTCAGGATTTCTTGTAAAAAGAATTGAAAAAATTTCAGAAATTAATGGTATAGCCTATGAATTATACCATAAACAATCAGGTGCTCGACTTATTTATATTGATGTGGATGATACAAATAAAGTTTTCTCTATATCCTTTAGAACACCACCAAAGGATAGTACTGGCGTAGCTCATATTATGGAACATTCTGTGTTATGTGGATCAAGGAAATTTCCTTTAAAAGAACCTTTTGTAGAATTAGTTAAAGGATCATTAAATACATTTTTAAATGCCATGACCTATCCAGATAAAACCATGTATCCGGTAGCAAGTAAAAATGATAAAGATTTTCATAATTTGATGGATGTATATTTAGATGCCGTATTCTATCCTCGTGTAGCAGAAGATCCTGAAATTGTTATGCAAGAAGGATGGCATTATGAAATGGAAACGCCTAATGATGACTTAATTTATAAAGGGGTAGTGCTAAATGAAATGAAAGGAGTTTTCTCCTCGGCGGACTCTATCCTAGAACGTCATATGATGGAAACACTATTTCCAGATACAACGTATGGAGTAGAATCTGGTGGTGATCCAGAGGTGATTCCTCAGTTGACCTATGAAAATTTTCAAAAATTTTATAGAGAATATTATCATCCATCTAATAGCTACATATTTTTATATGGGGCTATGGATATTGAAGCACAGTTGCAATTTATTAATGATGAATATTTATCTCATTTTAAAGCCATTACAGTTCATTCTGATATTCCATTACAAGCACCTTTTTCAGAAGGAAAAGTATGTTCCTTTCCTTATGGAATTGGATCTGAAGATAGTGAAGAAAACAAGAGTATGCATGCATTAACGTATGTATTGCCAGAAATGAATGGAGAAAAAAGTTTAGCCTTTGAAATAATAACCCATGCATTGTTAACATCTCCAGCAGCACCATTGAAAAAGGCATTAGTACAAGCTGGTATTGGTAGCGATGTAAGTGGTTATTATTTAGATAGCTTGCGACAACCAATATGGAATATTTCCATTACAGGATCTAATATGGACCAACAAAAACAAGTAGAAACGGTTGTAGAAAATACATTGCGAGAATTAGTATCCGCAGGACTAGATAAAACGATGTTAGAAGCATCATTAAATAACATCGAATTTTCTTTGCGGGAGGCTGATTTTGGAGGTAGGCCTATTGGATTAGCCTATAATATTCGTATGATGGATAATTGGTTATATGATAATGATCCAATTGAGTTATTGCGATATGAGAACATATTGTCCACTCTTAGAAAAGGGTTGTCTGAAACATATTTTGAAGACTTAATTACCGATGCTATTTTACAGAATACCCATAAAGCGTTGGTATCGATTTATCCAGAAAAAGGTTTGCAAGAAGCTAAAGAAGCTGAAGAAAAAGAAAAATTAGCAGCTATCAAAGCTAAAATGACCTCTGATGAAATAGAACATGTAATCGCTACCACTAAAAAACTTCATGCACGACAAGCAGAGCCGGATTCACCGGAAGCACTGTCTTCAATTCCATTGCTAGATTTATCAGATTTAAGTGCAGATATTGAAGAAATTGAGAGAAGAGAATCCTATGTTGGCGGCACTAAGGTGCATTTTATTCCCACTTTTGCCAAAGGGATTAATTATACTGGTTTTTATTTTAAGTTAGACTGTTTAACAGAAAATGAGCTATTTTATGCAGATTTATTGACTGATTTGCTAGGGCGCGTTGATACTACTGCTATGTCCTATACTGATTTAGCAAATGATATTAATTTAAATCTAGGTGGATTTAATGCAGATATTACTGCTATTGGTAAAGAAAACGATCGTGATAAATTTGTGCCGCTTATGATTATTCGTGCGAAAGCATTACATAGTAAATTATCAGAATTGACACGTATTATCCATACAATTTTGCAAGAGTCAGAATTTACAAATGTAGAACGATTACATGAATTGATTTCTGAAAGTAAGGCTATTTGGGATACAGAGGCGTTTCGCCGCGGTAACACTATTGTTACCCAACGAGTATTAGCGCAAGTATCATCTATTAGTAAATTTAGAGATGCAGGTAATTTAAGTTATTATCAAAAGATTAGTGAATTGGTAAAACAGCCTGATGCTCTTTCTCACTTACCGGAAAAGTTAGCTTCTATAGCTCAAAAATTATTCCGTGCCAATAATGTAGAAATTATGTTTGTAGGGGAGGAACATGAGTTTGACTCATTTGTAACATTGCTAGAGCCTATGTTAGCTAATTGGAATCAAGATGAACTTCCTGTTGGGAAATTGGCTATGACACAATCTTTCGTAAATGAAGGAATTCTTACCTCTGGAAAAGTTCAATATGTTGGTAAAGGTGGTAATTTTAAAGATCATGGGTTTGTACATTGTGGAGCTATGAGCGTCTTAGAAACAATTTTGCGCTATGAATATCTATGGATTCGAGTTCGTGTACAAGGTGGAGCGTATGGAGCATTTGCCAATTTCTATGAAAATGGAAACATGATTTTCTGTAGTTATCGAGATCCTAATCTTATGAAAACACTAGATACATACGACGAGTTAGCAGAGTATCTAAAAACGTTTACTATTACAGATAGAGAAATGCGTAAATATATTATTGGCACTATGAGCGGACTTGACTTACCAATGACACCAGCGTTACGAGGCCCTCGTGCGATGGGATTGTATTTTAGTGAAACACATTTAGAAAATAAAATTAATTTTAGAAAAGAGGTTATCGCCTGCACACAAGAAGATATAAGAAATCTTTCTCAAGTCGTTCATGCCGTAATGGCAGATAATCACATATGTGTTATGGGGAATGAACAAACAATTAAAGAAACACAAGAATTGTTTGATAGTCTTGTACCATTACAACAATAAGAAAGCTTATATATAAATTAATGAGTTATAACTATATGAGTGGTACATTGTTTAGAATATATAAGGCTATATCATTTATTACTAGATATTGTCGTTGTATATGTTGCTACTAATGAAGAAATGATACTATTGGTATAAAATGAATGTAAGGATTATATATGCGCATGTGATAAAATGCCTCATTGTATAGATGTTTACGCTAGTATGTTAGATTAATGACAAGGAAGTTTGATATATGAAAGGGCGTTTTGCACCTAGCCCGACAGGTAGAATGCATTTGGGAAATCTTTGGGTTGCCATATTATCGTATTTATCGACTCGACGGCAAAAAGGACAGTTTGTCATTCGTATTGAAGATATTGATAGACAGAGGTCAAAACAAGAATTTTCAGAGTTACTGCTAGATGATTTAGAGTGGTTAGGTTTTGAATGGGATGAAGGCCCACGTGTTAGTAATAACGATAAACAATATTATCAGAGCTATCGCGGGCATTATTATGAATCCCAATTAAATGAGTGGTCTAGTAAGGATATTATATATCCTTGTTATTGTAATCGATCAAGACTTCAAACGATTATGTCTGCTCCTCATTTTGGAGAACTGATACCTATTTATGATGGTCGTTGCCGTGACGCAGATGTAAAAATTTTCAATGAAATAGCGCATAAAAAGGTGCCATCATATCGTTTGAAAGTCAAGTCTTGTTTAATTGAATATATAGATTTTTGGCAAGGGTTAGTTAGCGTGCATATAGAGGAAGGATTACATGATTTTATCCTAAAACGTTCTGATGGTATGTATGCATATCATTTGGCATCAGTGCTAGATGATATTGCTATGGGGATTACAGAAGTGCTTAGAGGCTGTGATTTATTAGAGCCTACAGTATTTCAAATATATTTATATCAATTGCTAGGGAAAAAGGTCCCCGTTTATAAACATGCACCATTACTAATGGATACGCATGGACATCGATTATCTAAAAGACAACAGAGTATTACTATTCAAGAACTAAGACAGATGGGATACTCATCACATCAAATCATAGGATTATTGGTGGAAAAGACTAAGCTGGTTGATTCTCGTTATGTATCGAGCAGTGGCATTTCTCTAGATGAATTATTGGATGTATCATTAGATCAAGATGTATTGAAGAAGTCTACTATTATACTCTAATTATTTAGTGTAATACAGATAGGAAATAGATTATATTGACTTTTTTCGATATTTTTATATAATAATACTTAGAAAGGGTGGTCGTATGACAATCGAAGAAGCGTTAAAAAAAGATGTAGTTTGGGCCGTCTTAGGTGCAACGCCTAAAGAAACTAAATTCGGTTTCAAATTATACAAACGATTAAAATCGTATGGCTATGAAGTATACCCTGTAAACCCTAATGCTGAACAAGTGGATGGCGATATATGTTATTCTACGTTGACGGATATACCTAAAGTAGTAGATATTGTAAATGTAGTAGTTCCTGAGCAAGTCGGTGTAGCTGCTATGAGCGAATGCGAGGAATTAGGTATATCGACGGTTTGGCTGCAGCCTGGTGCGGATACGGATGCTGTTATCAATGCTGCAAAAGAACGAAATATCAATGTAATAACTGATTGTGTATTAGTACAATTACCATAGGAGGAGTTATCATGAAAGAAGTAAAAACAGCAGACTTTAAAGTGGCCGTAGAAGAGAATACAAAAGTAACAGTTGTTGATTTTTGGGCACCTTGGTGCGGTTATTGTGTACGTATGATGCCTATCTTTGAAGGCTTAGATAAAAAAATTGGCGATAAAGTAGATTTTGTTAAAGTTAATACAGATGAAGAACCAGAATTAGCGCGTCAATATAATGTTGAAGTATTACCAACCTTTTTAGTGGTAAAGAATGGTGAAGTAGTAGATAAAAAAGTGGGATTTATTCCTGAAAACGAATTATTAGCTGCTATTGAAAAGGCTTTATAAGATGTATATGAGCATTTACTAATTTAATAGAGTATTTTTAAGGATTACTATAGTCTTAGCATATATACAAATGCGATGTGTATTTATATATGATGATTAAAGGACTTATGGTAGTCCTTTTTTGTATGCAATTTTGAAAGTAGCCATATTGAATATCTTCATTGGCATATAAATATGAGCTAATAAAATTTTTAGAATATAGAAATGAATTTTTATGTATTTGAAAATGTTTACATATTATACAAATATTTGTTCTACCTTTTGTATGTATAGAAAGGTAGGGAATTTAATTAACCTTATATAATATTCATAAAATTAATAAAAGTAATGAATTTTTAATGAAATGATGTTGTTTATGGTGGGGAATTGTGGTAAAATTTACCATATAGTGGTAAATAAGTGAGGAAGGCGGTGCTAGACTATGTTCATGGGAGAATATTCACATACGATTGACACAAAGGGTCGTTTGATTATTCCTGCAAAAATACGTGAACAATTAGGTGACATTTGTATTGTTACTAAAGGTCTAGATAATTCTTTGTCCATTTATACGGAAGAAGCGTGGACAAAAATTGCTGAAAAATTACAAAGTTTACCATCTAATAAAAGTAATGTTCGTGCGTATAAGCGTTTTCTTTTTGGTAGTGCTTGTGAACTTGAGTTTGATAAGCAAGGTCGCGTGTTAATTCCTAGCTCCTTAAGAAAATATGCAGAGTTGAAGAAGGCTGCTGTCGTTGTTGGATCAGGTGACCATGTGGAAATTTGGAGCAAAGAACGATGGAATACATATACTGATGAAGTCGGTATTAATATGGAAGAATTGGCTGAAAATTTAGACTTTGATGGCATATTATAGGAGGCAATATTTTGGAATTTAGACATACCAGTGTATTGTTAAAAGAAACTGTTGATTCAGTTGTCACTAATCCTGATGGTATATATGTGGACTGTACACTAGGTGGCGCTGGACATGCTCATGCTATAGGAGAGCGATTATCGAATAAGGGAATGCTGATAGGATTGGATCAAGATATAGTAGCACTTCGTGTAGCTAAAGAACGTTTATCTGATTTAGCATGTAGAACGATGACAATTGCCTCTAATTTTAGCGATTTAAAGAGATCTTTAATGGAACATGGAATTGAGAAGGTTAATGGATTTGTTTTTGATTTAGGGGTTTCTAGTTATCAATTAGATACGCCAGAACGAGGGTTTTCCTATATGCATGATGGCCCATTAGATATGCGCATGGATATAAACAATCAAATTACTGCTGAACAGATAGTTAATGAATATCCAGTAGAGGAACTACATCGTATTTTACGTGACTATGGAGAGGAACGATGGGCGAAACGTATTGCTCAGTTTATTGTAGAAGCTAGAAATCATCATAACATTACTAGAACTAGTGAATTAGTAGATATTATAAAAAGAGCAATTCCTGCAAAGGCTAGACAAGATGGCCCACATCCAGCAAAACGTACTTTTCAAGCAATACGCATAGAAGTAAATAGAGAATTAGATATATTGCATGATAGTTTTGTAGATGCCATATCTATGCTGCATACAGGGGGACGTATAGGGGTTATTACATTTCATTCGTTAGAAGATAGGATTACTAAACAAACATTTAAAGAAATGAGTACAGGATGTATTTGTCCACCTGAACTACCTATATGTGTATGTCATCATAAAGCGGTGATAAAAGTTAAAAATAAGGCGATTGTACCGAGTCAGAATGAAGTTGAATTAAATCCGAGAGCACGTAGCGCTAAGCTACGAGTAGCAGAAAAATTGTAAAGTAGATAGGTGGAAAAGATATGTTAGCAAGAAAGGCATTTGGGGATACGAAGACAAGTATATATGCACCGCGTGGTGTGATTGGAGCCAGACAAAATAACTCGTTTATATTGGATCTTACACCGACAATGAAACGGACTATTCCTATTCTAATACTTATAGGGTGTTTCCTGGGAGCCATTCTTTTCTTGCGATCTTTATCCGTTGCCTCAGGGTATGATGTGGTTAAATTACAAAACAATGTGATAGAATTAACAAAACAACAAGAAGCGTTAGAAGTTGAAGTGGCTACATTAAAGTCGCCAACACGAATTCAAAAAATTGCACAAGATACATTAGGAATGGTTTTGCCTAATAGATTCGTATATAATAGTAAATATACTACTACGGAACGCAATACAAAAAAGACGCAGCAGATTGTAGATTAATTAGGTGAGCAGCTCCCAGTGTGGGGCTGCTTCTATTATGTAAAGAAATGAGAGTGCATGATGAAAACAATTAAAGAACTACTTCAATTTATCAATCCTATAGATGTTAAAGGTAATATTGATATAGAAATATCAGATATTACTGCCGATTCGAGACAAGTAGAAAAGGGATCGTTATTTATTTGTTTAGATGGGTCCACAGTAGATGGGCATAGTTATGCACAACAAGCCGTAGATGCTGGTGCAAGTGCATTGTTGGTATCTAAAGATGTTGCAGTTGTTGGAGATGTTACCATCATTCGTGTTGAGGACACACGACAAGCTATGATGGGATGTGTACCAGCTTTTTTTGATTATCCAGCATTATCAATGCGTATGATAGGTGTTACTGGGACTAATGGAAAAACTACGACAACGCATATGATTGCGCATATTTTGCGAGCAAAGGGGTATAAAGTTGGTGTTATTGGTACAGTTCATATACTTATTGGTGACACATCATATCCAATTCATAATACAACTCCAGATGTGGTGGATTTACAACATATATTGGCACAAATGGTACGGGAGGGAGTCACACATTGCGTTATGGAAGTATCCTCTCATGCGTTAGCATTAGGTCGTGTGGCAGGTGTCGAATATGATACAGCAGTATTTACTAATTTGACACAAGATCATTTAGACTTTCATAAAACATTTGAAAATTATTTGGCGGCTAAATGTAAATTGTTTGAGCAAGTAAGTGCGGATAATCAATATAAAAGTAATAAAGGAGCCGTTATTAATATCGATGATCCTTATGGATGTCGTGTTGTTGACAAAACAACAGCACCTATTATAACGTATAGTACATGTGGAAAAGGCAGTCTAAATGCTAAAGATATTGCTATGACTGCTAAATCTTTAACATATACGATTTCTTATAATAATCGCGAATACCCAGTGACGATTAATACAACAGGATTGTTTAATGTATATAATACATTAGCTGCTATTGGTGCATGTTTATATGAAGGACTTTCATTTGAAGAAATTGATACAGCCTTATCTAGTTTTTCCTCAGTGCCAGGGAGATTTGAGTTAATTGAAGAAGGACAACCATTTGCTGTAGTCGTTGATTATGCGCATACTCCTGACGGATTAGAAAATATTTTACAAACTGCTAAAAAGATAGTACAACATCATATTATTGTTGTATTTGGCTGTGGTGGTGATCGGGATACTACAAAACGTCCTATTATGGGAAAAATTGCTGCTCAATATGGGGATGTTATTATAGTTACTTCTGATAATCCTCGTACAGAAAATCCTGAGAAAATTTTGAAAGATGTAGAAGTGGGTGTTAAAAATAATTTGAGAGAAGGTACTTCGTATCGAGTTGTTGCAGATCGACGGCAAGCTATTCAAACAGCCATTGCTATGGCTCAAAATGGAGATGTGGTTATTATTGCCGGAAAGGGACATGAGAATTATCAAATATTAAATGAAGGAACAATTCATTTTGATGATCGAGAAGAAGCTCGCATAGCTCTTAAGGAGAAATAATATGGCTCAATTTACATTGCAAGAAGTTATAACAGCAGTTAATGGCTTATGCCAAGGATGTGAATCGGTAACATTTTCAACTGTTGTTACAGATACTAGAAAAATTGTATCTCATTCTTTGTTCGTTGCTTTACAAGGAAATAATTTTGATGGACATGATTTTTTGATAGAGGCTAAAAAAGCTGGTGCCATAGGAGCTATCGTTCAAAAAGGAAAGGGCATTGATGATTTTCTTTGTATTGAAGTAGAAGATACATTGCGTGCCTATCAAGATTTGGCAAGGTTTCATAGACAACGGTTCTCGATCCCTGTTATAGCAATTACGGGCTCATCCGGTAAGACGACTACTAAAGAAATGTTAGGTGCTGTACTTAGCAGTCAATTTAATGTATTGAAAACGGAAAAAAATTTTAATAATGAAATCGGCTTGCCTATGACTTTGTTGGAGTTGACCGGTTCTCATGAAGTTTGTATTGTAGAAATGGGCATGCGTGGATTAGGACAAATTGAAGAATTAGCTTCGATTGCAGAACCAACTATCGGTATTATTACGAATGTGGGAACGAGTCATATTGAACTTTTGGGTTCTCAAGAAATGATAGCACAAGCAAAAGGTGAATTGATTAGGCATTTACCTAGTACGGGTATTGCTATATTAAATGAAGATGATGTGTTGGTAAAAGCCATGTCTTCTGATGTAAAAGGAAAAACGATTACTTATGGACTAGAAGGCACGTCTACTGTACGTGGGAGCCATATATCTTATAAAAAAGACGGCATTAAATTCACTTGCAAATGTTATGATGACGTGTTTGATATCTTTTTACCAATGATTGGAGTTCATAATGTTTATAATGCGTTAGCAACTATTGCTGTAGCAAGAGTATTAGGTGTTGCGACAGGTAAAATAAAAAAAGCATTTTCTACTTTTACTGGCATGGCGATGCGACAAGAGATTATTCCATTAGATGATATAGTTGTTTTAAACGATGCGTATAATGCGAATCCATCATCTATGGCGGAATCAATTAAGGCACTAGGACAATTGGAAGGAAAACGGAAAATTGCTATGCTAGGAGATATGCTAGAATTAGGTAACTATACGAAAGAAGCACATGAGGCTATAGGACAGTTGCTAGCAGATGAAGGGTATGATATGGTATTTACACTAGGAAATGCATCTTCCTTTATTAGTAGAATAACAGATTCTTTGGGTATTCCTTCATGGCACTGCTTGAATCATGTGGATATGGGGAATGCTTATTGGCCATTGCATAAGAAAGGAGACATTATTTTAGTTAAAGGATCTCGTGGATTAGCAATGGAGAAAGTAATTACTCATATACAAGATAAATATAGAAATAATAAAGTTTCATATAATGAATAAGAAATAGTAGGAGACGTATCATGCTTAGCTCAGATATATTAACATCAGTAGTAGTTGCATTCGTAGTAACATTGATAATAACGATTGGTATTGGAAAAGTATCGATTCCGCTGTTGAAAAAATTACATGCACAACAAAGTATACGCGAAGAAGGACCTAAGAGCCATCAATCTAAAGCTGGCACACCAACTATGGGCGGCTTATTTATGATGCTTTCACTTACCATTAGCGTACTTATTTTTTCTCCGTGGACAGCAACGACAGCTATTTTACTACTACTTATATTAGGCCATTGTGCACTAGGCTTTTTTGATGATTTTGTAAAATCAGTAAAAAAAAGAAACTTAGGATTAACAGCGAAACAGAAACTATTAGGTCAAATTATTTTGGCCGGTATTTTTTGCTATGTAGTAACTCAATATATAGTATTGCCCACAACCTTGTGGATTCCTTTAGCTAATGTTACTATAAATATTGGATTCTTATACTATGTATTGGCTTTTGTTGTTATTGTGGGTACTTCGAATGCTGTTAATTTAACTGATGGACTAGATGGTTTGGCAGCTGGTACGGCGGCTATAACGGCTATTGCGTATGCTGTGATAGGCTTGCTATATGATAAAATAGAAATTTC
Organism: Veillonella montpellierensis; assembly: GCF_947090115.1. NCBI lineage: Bacteria > Bacillati > Bacillota > Negativicutes > Veillonellales > Veillonellaceae > Veillonella > Veillonella montpellierensis. The sequence continues at coordinate 91,248 of NZ_CAMUMS010000002.1, read as the reverse complement.
CTATTTTGGTGCTATCATTTGTGCTGTATGCTTAGGCTTTCTAGTATTTAATAGTAATCCAGCAAAAGTATTTATGGGCGATACAGGATCATTGGCGTTGGGTGCTGCTTTTGCAGGTATGGCTATTATGACGAAAACTGAATTGCTTTTAATTATTCTAGGCGGTGTATTTGTGGCAGAAGCATTATCTGTGATTATTCAGGTCATATCATTTAAAACGAGAGGCGTTCGCGTCTTTAAAATGAGTCCAATTCATCATCATTTTGAACTGTCTGGATGGACGGAACAGAAAGTGGTTAATAGATTTTGGATTGCTGGGGGTATTCTCGCATTAATTAGTTTATGTATCTATTTTATAAAATAATAAAATGATATGATGTATGATGATATAGAAAGTTGAACATTGGTTTTATATCTGAAATATATCTAATGTACATCATACTGGTGTATGTTAGATATAGTTTAGATACACATACATATAAGGTGATAAAATGGAGTATCGTGATAAACATATTTTAGTATTAGGAGCTGGCACTAGTGGGATAGGAGCAGCTCATATAGCAGCCATGTTAGGTGCACATGTAGTATTAAATGATTATACTTCTATTAAACTAGAGGCAGATATAGAAACACAATTATTGAACGCGGGGGTTACAATTATCACTGGTTCGCAAGATAATAATTTATTATGTGATATAGATCAAATTATTGTTTCTCCAGGGATTTCTTTATCTATTCCTATTTTAGTAGAAGCACGACGTCGTCATATTCCTATTATTGGAGAGGTTGATCTAGCATATCATATTTCGAAAGCCCCTATCTTGGGCGTCACAGGAACAAATGGTAAGACGACAACTACTACTTTGTTAGCCGATGTTATGAAAGCCGTTAACCCTCATGTATATGTGGGTGGCAATATTGGAAAGTCTTTAAGTGAGGCGGCGTATCGAGTACCATCGGATGGATACTTAATAGCTGAATTATCCAGTTATCAATTAGAAAGTGTGGAAGAATTTCGAGCACATGGTGCTATTGTGTTAAATGTTACCCCTGATCATTTAGCGCGTCATAAAACACTTGAAGCGTATGCTAAGGCAAAAGCTAATATATTTAAGAACCAAGATAATCATGATTATCTCGTCTTAAATGCAGACGATATGATTGTTAAAGCTATGGAAGATGAGGCAGACGGAATTATATTATATATTAGTCAAAAGCAGAAAGTATATAATGGCGCATACTATGCAAATGGTGTTTGTTATGCAGTTTCTAATGGCATAGAAGAAGCAATTATAGATGTTTCACACATTTTAATCCCAGGGGCTCATAATATTGAAAATATATTGAGTGTTATTGCATTGACGTATGCATTAGGAGTGACAAAAGACATTCTTTATAATGTGATTAGCCAATTTTCAGGGGTAGAACATCGGTTGGAAAAAGTTGCCGTTATTCATGAGGTTACATATTATAATGATTCTAAAGCTACTAATGTAGACTCTGTGATTAAAGCACTTCAATCGTTTACAGCGCCAGTTATATTATTAGCAGGCGGTCATGACAAAATGACACCACTGCATGATTTGATGGATTTGATTAAGTGTAAAACTAAAGCATTACTATTGATGGGGGAAGCTGCGGATAGATTCGAACAATCAGCTCGAGAAGCAGGTGTGTTATCAATCTACCGTGTTAATTCTATGCGAGAAGCGATTGAATTAGGACAAAAATTAGCTGTGCCTAATGACGTTGTATTATTATCACCAGCGTGTTCTAGTTTTGATTGGTATTCTTGTTTTGAAGAACGAGGCGATGATTTTAAACGTGAAGTAATGAGATTAGCACAGCAGGGGTGATACAGAATGAAACGTATTATTATTTCAGGCGGTGGCACAGGTGGACATATATATCCGGCCATTACTATTTATAAAGAACTGATGGCTATGGCAGATGTCGAGGTTTTATATATTGGTACTGAGAAAGGCTTAGAAGCTGACTTAGTTCCTAAAGAGGGAATTAATTTTAAAACCTTACCTGTACAAGGGTTACAACGTAAGCTTTCATGGGGCACAATCGTTACAGGTGTTAAATCTGTTTTGTCAGTTCTAAAAGCATTTGTAATTATAGAAAAATTTAAGCCTGATGTGGTAATCGGGACTGGTGGATATGTATGCGGGCCTATTTTGTTGGCTGCCGCATTAAAAAAAATTCCTACATTGATTCAAGAACAGAATGTTATAGCAGGTATTACAAATAAAATACTAAGTCGTTTTGTTGACGTAGTAGCAGTAGGGTATAAAGAAGCAAGTACTTCTTTTTCTCGCTGTAAGCGAGTCGTTTATACCGGGAATCCTGTTCGTCCAGAAATTCTTGTTGATACTCGTGAAGAAGGACGTAAGTACTTTAATTTGCAAGATGATGAATTTGCTGTTATTATAGCAGGAGGTTCTAGAGGTGCAAGAACTATTAATACGGCTATGATTGATGTACATAAACATTTTAAAAATCGAGATGGTATTAAATTAATACATATTACTGGTAATAGTGAATATCAGAATGTTATGCAAGCCTTGCATATTACAGAGGGAAATAGTTTCAGTAGCTCTTCTATTATTCTGCCATACTTGCATGATATGCCAAAAGCGTTAGCAGCAGCAGATTTGGCAGTGTTTAGAGCTGGCGCCGTTGGATTAGCAGAATTAACCGTACGTGGTATTCCATCTATTTTAATTCCTTATCCGTATGCTGCAGAAGATCATCAAACTTATAATGCTAGAATATTAGTTAAGCATGGTGCTGCACGCATGATTGTTGATAAAATGTTAAGTAATCAGGATTTGATTAGTGAAATAGAATCATGTATGGCAGATTCACATAGATTAAAGAATATGTCTAAAGCCGCATTAGAGCTTGGTAGACCAACAGCAGCTCATGATATTGCTAAGCTGGTATTAGAAATTGCTAAATAATTAGATAGGAGAGACATCTATGTTAGATGGTATTCATAAAATACATTTAATTGGCATTGCTGGTTCAGGTATGAATGCAATTGCCAACATATTAATTTGTAAAGGCTATGATGTAACAGGCTCTGATATTAAAGAGTCTCCCATTATTGATAAGTTTAGAAGTATGGGGGCTACTATTCATATTGGACATGATGCATCATATATAGATGGAGTAGATGCAGTAGTTCGTTCAACAGCAATTCATGATGATAATCCTGAAATTGTGGCTGCTAAACAAGCAGGTATTCCAATTTTACATCGATCAGATATTGTTAAAGCTGTTATAGATGTAACAAAGGGAATTGCTGTCGCAGGGGCTCATGGTAAGACTACAACTACATCTATGTTAGGGCAAATATTTTGTGAAGCAAATCTTGATCCTACTATTATTATTGGCGGACAAGTTGACTATCTTGACAATGCTAGTAGTCGATTAGGGAGGGGAGATATTAGTATTGCAGAAGCTGATGAAAGTGATGGGTCATTTCTAAAATTAAATCCACAAACAATTGTTATTACTAATATAGAAAATGATCATATGGACTATTATGGAACTATGGATAATTTGCTTCAGGCATTTTGTAAGTTTATAGAAAAATTACCTAGATCAGGACAGGCAATAGTTTGCGGAGATAATCCTAATATTCAACATGTTATGCCTAAGGTGCAACGAGATTTTATTACCTATGGAATGAGTGAACATAATGCATATATAGCTAAAAATATTCATTATGTGGATAGTACACTCATGTATGATGTAGTCCATGATAATGTGACTGTAGCTCGTATACGATTGCGTGTTCCAGGTAAACATAATGTATTAAATTCTTTGGCAGCCTTTGTAGTGGCTCATGTGGTGTATGGTGTTGATATCACAGTGATTCAAAAAGCACTTTCTAAATTTATAGGCGCTAAACGTAGATTTGAAACCAAAGGTCATGTAGCTGGAGTATGGGTGGTGGATGATTATGCACATCACCCAACAGAAATTGAAGCTACCTTGAAGGCCGCGAAAGAATTAGAGAAACATCGTGTTATTTGTGTATTTCAACCTCATAGATTTACGCGCACTAGTTTATTACTCAAGGAATTTGCTCGTGCTTTTAATGCAGCTGATGAAATTTATATGACAGATATTTATAGTGCTGGCGAAGAACCTATTCCAGGTATTGATGGACATTCTATTCCTAATATGATAGAAAAAGAAAGTCATCGTAAAGTTAATTATATTTCTAACATAGAGGATGTTCCTAGTATATTAAAAAATGTAGTACGGCCTAATGATTTAGTGATTACTATGGGGGCAGGTACGATTAATCAATATGGACCAAAATTACTTGCTTTATTAGAAGAGGGATTATGATGAAAGATAAACATATTATTGTATTAGTAGGTGGACCATCTAAAGAAGCAGAAGTATCGCGTCGTACAGGGACGGCTATTAGAGAGGCACTTATTGGATTAGGATATCATGCTAGTATTTTGGAGTTACATGAAGCGACACTATTAGATGATATTAAATCAATGAAAGGTGATATTGTTTTTAATGCCTTACATGGTAAGTTTGGTGAAGATGGTGCATTACAAGGAACATTAGAAATGGCCGGTATACCATATACTGGATCAGGTATTATGGCACAAGCTGTCGGTATGAACAAGAAAATCAGTAAAGCTGTTTTTTCAGGAGTAGGCATTCCTACAGCTAGATCTATCAATTACAATGCAAATCTTATCTCAGTGTCTGATATTGTAGCGGATATTAATGAGAAGTTTACTATACCAGTTGTTGTAAAAGCAGCCACACAAGGATCAAGTATAGGCGTTGCAGTTGTTAAGTCCTCAGATGATTTAGTAGCAGCGGTTGAAGAAGCTATAAAATATGATCCCATTTTAGTGGTAGAGGAATATTTAACAGGGCGAGAATTCACCGTATCTGTACTGGATGGTAAAGCATTAGCTGTTATAGAAATTCGTCCTCATTCAGGAGAATATGATTACGAATCTAAATATACATCGGGTGCTACTGATTATTTAGTGCCAGCGCCTATTAGCGATAGTTTAACAAAACAAATGCAAGCCATTGGTGAATTAGTATATGAAGAAATTCAAGCTAATGGCGTTATTCGTGTCGATATTATGACCAATGATAAGGATGATCCATTTGTATTAGAATATAATACAATTCCTGGCATGACATCCACATCATTAGTTCCCAAAGCGGCTAATGCAGTAGGCATAGCATTCCCTGAATTGTGCGAAAAAATATTATACTCCGCAGGATTAGGTAAATTCTAATGATAGGAGCTTTCTATGAATAAAAATAATAAGCATTCATTTTCTCTTAAACGAGATGATAATGGTGAAATGCTTACTTCAAGTAAAGAAGACACTGCATATGTTGACTTTCGAGGTAGGACGGCATTTCCTTATAGAGAATCTGATTTTGACGGTGCAACTCCTATTGAGAATACGCCAGAATATATTGATCATGATGCAAGCTTTGAAAAACGGAAAATCCGACAAAGAAAAATTAGAAGCTATAAGCATAAACGTAGGAAAAAGATTCTTAGAATTATGATTGCTATATTGATAATCATAGTTGCCTTATTATTACTACCTATACCGTTTGGAAGTTTAGAAGTAAATGGCAGTAAAAAAGTAACCACCAATGATGTTTTGGTGGCCGCAGATATTCATGAGCCGATAAATATATTACAAATACGCTCAGATACAATTAAGGAGAAAATGAGTCATGATTTACGGGTGGAAAAAGTAGAAATCACTTATAAATTCCCGTTGACGATGTGTGTCAATATAACTGATAGAAAGCCAATAGCTATTATTACGACACAGTTCGCTTTTATTACACTTGATAAAAACGGCCAAGCAATTAATAGTGAGACGGCAATTACTGATGAAACTGTGCCAATTATTTCTGGTATTAAGCCTGGTAATGTATTGCTAGGAGATAAGTTAACTAATCAGTCTATTTTGTCGGCCCTTACTTTTTTAAATGCCTTATCTGATGAGGGATTATCCAAGATAGCAGAAGTGAATGTGGGAAATCCCAACGAATTAGTAGCCTATACAGTTGATGGCTTACCAATTCATATTGGAGACACTACAAATTTAGAAAAGAAAGCAGCACTTTCAGAAAATATGATACAGGATATTAAAAACAATAATTTAAATGCAGAATATATTGATGTGAATATTACATCACCGTTTATTAAACAATGATAATTAATTTATTTTAAGAAATATAAAAATAGTGTATAATAAGCCTATATAGATAATAATTGAAATTTTATGTAGTAGAAAGTTTTTCAAAAATATTGTACAATGATAATATTGATTGAGCTTGTATTTATACAAAATTTGTAATTGATTATAAATATAGAATTTGTATGTACATTAGAGGAGGAACTTCAATGTCTGATTTCGCAAATATTAAAGTAATTGGTGTTGGTGGTGGCGGCAATAATGCTGTAAATCGTATGGTAGAAAGCAATTTACAAGGTGTAGAATTTATTGCAGCTAATACAGAAAGTCAAGTATTGGATTTATCAAAAGCGGATAAAACAATTAAACTTGGTGAAAAGGTTACAAGAAATCTTGGCGCTGGTGGGGATCCTGCAGTAGGCGAAGCTGCTGCTAATGAAAGTCGTGAAGAAATTGTGAAAGCCTTAGAAGGGGCTGACATGGTATTTGTTACTGCTGGTATGGGTGGCGGTACTGGTACAGGGGCTTCTCCTGTAGTAGCTGAATGTGCTAAAGAAATGGGCGCTTTAACAGTAGGTGTTGTGACTAAGCCATTTTCTTTTGAAGGAAAACGTCGCCGTGCGCAAGCTGATAAAGGTGCGGAATTATTAACTCAAAAAGTTGATACTATTATTGTCATCCCTAATGATAAATTACTACAAGTTGTTGATAAAAAATGTTCTTTAAGCGATGCATTCCGTACTGCTGATGATGTATTGCGTCAAGGAATTAAAGGTATTTCTGATTTGATCACCGTTCCTGGATTGATTAATTTGGATTTTGCTGATGTAAAATCAATTATGACTAATCAAGGTGAAGCACTAATGGGAATTGGCATTGGTGAAGGTGAAAATCGTGCTGCTGATGCTGCAAAAATGGCTATTAATAGTCCATTATTAGAAACATCTATTGATGGTGCTAAAGGCATTTTACTAAATATTAGTGGTAGTAGTAATTTGAGTTTATTTGAAATTAATGAAGCCGCTGAAATTATTTCTGAAGCAACAGATCCTGATGCGAATATCATCTTTGGTTCTGTTATTGATGATAATTTAGGTGATAAAGTACAAATTACTGTAGTGGCAACAGGCTTTGGAGGAACAAACCGATCCGTTCCAGAATTTGGCAAAAAATCTTTCTCAGCTCCATCTGGTGGACCTGATATTCCAGTTTTCATGAAACGATAATGTGTATACATTAACAGTTTATACAGTTGATATATTAATTTATGATATATAAGGAGACATTTTATGAAGAAGACATTACTAGTTACGGCTATACTTTCCATGACAAGTGCATTGGCTTTTGCACAAACAGCTCCTGTTACTAATATTACTACTGATACATCTAAAATTAATGTTGAGTATAATTTTGCTCAACATGTACAACGGGACAGTGGTCATAAAGATGGGTTTGGTGTGTCCTTAGAACATGGATTTAGTGATAGATTAGCGGCACAGTATTCGTATAGTAAATTAAATAATAAAAACATTACTAATATTAAAGATCATCAATTAGCGTTGGTATATAAATATAATGACATGATTAATTTCTATGGTGCTGGTACTCTTATCGATACTCATAGTCATAACTATGGAATACAAGCAGGTGTTATTGGATATATGCCGATTTCTGATAAAATTAATGGATATGCAAAAGTTGGCTTAGGCGACGATATTAAACAATCCTATCAGATTGGTGCTAATTATGCATTGACTGATGGCGTAGATTTAAATGTATATTATGGTTATGATAACTATAACATGAATGAAAAAAATACTACGGTTAAAGGGTTACATGCAGGTATAGGCTATACATTCTAATTACAATTATATATACTTTAAAAACCGTTATTAAAGGGATTATATTCCTTTGATAACGGTTTTTTATAATGTTTGGCTGTTCCTAATAGGGGATTAGCATATAGGATATGCAGTAAGTATAGATTGTGTAGTAGGAAATTATTATACAATTAGTACATTCAATATTGAATACATGTATACAGAATTCATAAAGAAGACTAGGTAATTCTTACATGCTTTCTATTGTATTAGAGCATACTTTTGTGTATGATAGATGTGTATCGAGTTATAAAGATGGGGTGGTGTTGAGTATGTCAATGACTATGGCAGCAAAACAAGCTAGAGGAAAAAAACAAAATGATGTTATTTTTGCAGCTAGTTCTGCAGCACAAAGTGATATCAAATTAAATGGAAAAGATCATGTAGTGAATGGTACGGTAGGATCTATTTTGGATGAAGACGGGCAAATTGTGTTCTTACAATCTGTAAAAGAAGAATATTTACATCTACCGAATAATGAATATATTGCATATGCGCCTATTGCTGGATTACCTGAGTATCTATCCGCAGTGTACAAAGCTTGTTTTGAAGATGCTAAGCCTGATGCTTATATAGATGCAGTAGCAACTGCTGGTGGTACTGGTGGTATTCATCATTTGGTTCATAATTATACTGCATTGGGCGATACTGTATTGACTGCTGACTGGTATTGGGGCAATTATAAGACCATTTGTAAGGATTCTGGCCGCATCTTATCTACATTTACATTATTAACTGATACTAATGAATTTAATATAGATTCTTTTAAAGAAGAAGTAATGCATCTATCAAAAGAACAAGAAAATCTTCTAATTTTATTAAATACACCTGGTAATAATCCTACAGGATTTAGTATTAGCGATACATCTTGGGATGAGATTTTAGCGTTCTTATCTAGTTTAGTAGCTTCCACTACCACTAAAATTATATTAGGTGTTGATGTAGCATATCTTGATTATGCAGGCGAAAAACATGCGGTTAGACAATTCTTTAAAAAATTTAGTCAATTGCCAAAAGAAATTTTGACAGTTATTTGTTATAGTGTGTCTAAAGGATTTACTATGTATGGACAACGGTTAGGGGCTATGATTGGTATATCCTCTAATCAAGATGTGATTGATGAATTTCATGAAATTAATGCAATTACATCACGTGCTACATGGTCTAATTTATGTCGACCAGCACAACGAACTATTGCTAATTTGGTAAGTGATGATAAAAAATTTGCTGCCTACGAAGAAGAACGAGAAGCATATAATTCATTGATTCATGAAAGAGCGGCTATTTTTGTTGAGGAAGCAAAATCTTGTGGATTACCATTATTACCATATAAGGGAGGATTCTTTTTAACGATTCCTACAACACAATCTACAAAGATTTGTGATGTATTGAAAGAAAAACATATATATGTAATACCTTTAGTGAAAGGAATACGCGTGGCGGCATGTAGTATTCCCAAAAAACAAATGAAAGGGTTAGCATTGAGTATATATGAAACTATGAAAGAGCTACATAGTTTATAAAATAAATAGTTCAATATAGAACAACACTACAATTAGTTTACTATACAAGCATTATATAAACTATGTATTTTATTATTGGATAGTTTATAGTACTTTCATAGTATGATTTTAGTTATGAGTGATTCATAGAATGATATATTATAAAAAGGCAGCAACCAAGATGGGTGCTGCCTTTTTGTGTGTAGCTCTTAGTGAAATGGCATGGGTTCTGGTATATTTTGAGTCTTATTAGAAGTATAATGTCTACACATAGTTAATCATATTTATATATATGTTAATGAGTAGGATGAGCTGGTTTCTTTACATCAATAGGGTTACCATTTTCATCAATGTCCACAAACTCTACTTTATCAAGAGTTTGTGTAACTTGACCACGAATAAATTTAAGATAAATATCATATAATTTCTTTTTTTCTGCTAGTTCTTCTTCTGTTAGTGGTTGACCACTTTTTTTCTTACTAGCTAACTCATTGATTCGTTTAATTGTTTCGTTAATTTCCATTGTTTATATACAATAGTTGAAATCTATTGTAGATCCTTTCTTTGAATAAGCACGTTAAATACATATGAATGCTGTCACATAGGCATTATTATATAAAATAACAAAAAGTTATTCTCTTTCTTATGGTACACATTCATTTTAATATATACATTATAGCATGAATCTACTCTAGCGAGCTAATATATCTGTTAGTAGTACTTGATGAATAGATAAAAATAATGATATAGAATGATAGTGTTATGACTCCCTTAGGGAGAAATAATTAGTATAGTATGTTTCATGCGTGTTGTGATGCACTAGAAAGCATTTAGATTATGAAAGTTATAATGGGGAATAATTACTGATGATAAGGTAATGGAGAAAGTTTGAGGTGTATAAGTGATTTGTTATTATTAGATATGATATAATGAGAGATATCGATATAAAGTTATTATATGGTAGCAACTATAAACTATTTTAAAAGAATAGTAGTAAAATTATGATAAGTACATAAGGAGGCTCCTATGAGAGTCACAAAAGCGATTAAATCAGAACAGTTAAAGATTCTATCAGAAGTGTATAAGGATGCTAAACCAGCATTGGTATATAATAGTCCTTTTGAATTATTGGTAGCAGTAATATTGTCAGCCCAATGTACGGATGAACGTGTTAATATTATTACAAGACGATTATTCCCTCAATATAGTGATCCAGCAGATATGTTAGCGTTAGGAGTAAAACAATTAGAAGTATTAATTCGTGATTGTGGATTATATCGAGCAAAAGCGGCTAACTTAATTGGTACATGTGACATATTAGTTCATAAATATGCTGGAGAAGTACCAACTGATTTTGAGTCATTACTAGAGTTGCCCGGAGTAGGAAGAAAAACCGCTAATGTCGTCGTATCAGTTTTGTGGGGAATACCAGCCATTGCTGTTGATACGCATGTATTCCGTGTGGCTAATCGATTAAAATTAGGAATTGCTAATACTCCTTTAGAAATGGAGGGTAAATTACAGAAAGCGATTCCTAAGAAAGACTGGGCTGCAGCCCACCACTGGCTTATTTGGCATGGTAGAAAAATTTGTAAAGCGAGAAAACCATTGTGTCATGTATGTCCATTAGCCAAGTTGTGTCCTTCGGCAGGAAAGGTTGTGTAATTATGAAGACAAGTCATCAAAAGATGATAGCATTATTTCAAGATAACGGAATTGATGGTATAGATATAGTGAATGAACTTTTGCGATTTAGAGTGCTCGATCAAATGATTTCATCGCATCCTGCCACAAAAGAGTGGGGGATTACGGCAGATAAATTATTTTCCTTAGCTCATGAGGCTACAGTACAATCATTTGGGGAGATTTCCTATGCAATCGATACATTTGAAAAACTATATGGCCCCTCTTTTTCTGTAGATGTGATGGATTTTATTAGTGATACGGGCATTATAGAGGGCATGAATGCAGGCTATCAATGGAAAACTCCATTAATGGCATATATTAATCAGTATAAGGCGGAATCCAATACTACTATTTTATTTGCTTATGTAGAAGAATATACGAGCCTAATAGAGGATATTTTACAAGCCTTTGGTAAAAAGCGAGTTGTTTTATATACTGCTTCAGAAGTGTGTTACAGTGTGTTGAGTCGATTATATCCGTTGGCAACAATTGTAAATGAATGGCCAAGTGCCACCTATTTTGATCACATAGTAACTGCTACAGTTGGCATGTATCAGGATTCAGAACATATCATGGAAGAAGTGGCCAATGGTATGAATAATCTTTCTAAATATGGAACGGCTCATTTATTTTTGCCGTTGACAGCAATTCAAAATCAAACTGGTCTTAATAGAATGGCGTTACAGTTCTTTTTAGGACAAAAAAAACTAGAGCGAGTTCGGGAATGGACGCCTATTGGAACTTATGAATTTGTATTTGGCCCTAGTGAAGTCAAAAAAATGAAAGCAGAAATCTGTGAAATCATAGATGACACGTATCGAACAACGCCTTTTATTGCCTTACCCCATGAGGTATTTTCAGAATTAGAAGTATTCTCGTTAGTCGGATATGGTTTATCCTTATGTTCTGTTATTTTACCGGGCACATCGAATGACCTAGCCATGGGGCAAGAAGGATTGTACTGTCGCGATGCTCGTTTGCCAGAACGTATTATAGATCATCTCGTAGAAGAAGACGCATGGTACTTGACCTGCGAACGTAATGGGTTATCTATTAACTTTGGATTAACTGATGAAAAGCCAGAAGATGTATCATTTTGGATGTTCCCTAGTCAAGCAATCGCTTATATGTGGTTTGCTTATTTCACATGTGATCGGGGACGTGACATAGCGGGGCGATTGGCAGAGATGGTTTTATCAGAAGATGCTTTTTGCCAGTTAATTAGCAGTTGCCGTCGTCGTAGAGTTAGTGATACAGAAAAAAATGATATTATTGAGACCCTTGATACAGCAGAAAAAAGATATGCAGATACTCTTAGAAAAGCAGAAACTAATTATGATCAGATCTTAGAGCAATTAGGCGAACATATACTGCCTTAATCTTCTTTTATAGTAGTATTATATAAATTGAGTATACTTACTATGTGGTAATTATGGCATAGATAGTGTATTATAATAGAGGTTGTGTAAAAATGGAGGAATATATATGGCTGTTGTAAATTTTGAAATTTATAAAGTATTAGGGATTTTATCAGAAGATAAAGACGGAAAAAGCAAACAATTAACTTGTATTAGTTGGGGACGCTATAACCCTAAATTTGATTTGCGGTCTTGGAATAGTGATTATACGACTATGACTAAGGGAATTACCTTGTCGTTAGAAGAAGCGTTGGCACTGAAAGATTTATTAAATAAAGTGGATTTAGAACAAGCGTATAATGAATCAATAGCAGAACGTCAAGCCGCTAAAGCTGCAGAAAAATAGAATTAAACATAGATAATACAAGATGTTGTAATAAAAATTTGCAATTACCCCACTATTATGATACAATTTGTAAGAATAATAATAGTCACTGAAAAGAGGTGTATATAATGAAACAAGGTATTCATCCAGATTACCAAGAATGCACTGTAAGTTGTGCATGTGGTAATACATTTACAACTGGATCTGTTAAAGGTAATCTTCGTGTTGACGTATGCTCTAAATGTCATCCGTTCTTCACAGGGCAACAACGTGCGGCACAAGCTCGTGGTCGTATTGAACAATTTAACAAACGTTACGGTAAATAATTTACTGAAATGTTACTATACAAATGACATGGCAGAGCTGGGGCTCTGCCTATATTTGTTTAGAGAGAGGAGTTATCCTTTGAAATCTAAAAAAATGAAAAAATTTGTTGGTGGTCAGGCAGTCATTGAAGGTGTCATGATGCGTGGCCCTGGATATACAGCAACAGCAGTAAGAGAGCCAAGTGGTAGTATTGTTATTGATAAATATGCGACTACATCGATTAGTGATCGATATTCTATTCTACAAAAACCATTACTTCGTGGATGTGTTGCCCTTGTAGAATCATTGGTTATTGGTATGCGTGCTTTGGCATTCTCTGCTAAAGCAGCTGGTGAAGCAAATGAAGAAATGTCCAATAAAGAGATTGCTATGACTATGATTGTTTCAAGTGTTATTGCGATTATTTTTTTCTTAGCCTTACCTACATTTGTTGCCAAATATGTTCCCGGTGTGGGAAACAATCATGTGCTATTAAATTTAGTAGAGGGAGTTATACGATTAGCTCTATTTTTGTTATATATATGGGGTATTGGCTTAACGCCAGATATTAAACGTGTATTTCAATATCATGGGGCAGAGCATAAGACAATTCATACATATGAAGCTGATGAAGAGTTAAATGTGGAAAATGTAAAACGCCACTCTCGTTTACATCCTAGATGTGGCACTAACTTTTTACTGATTGTTATGATTGTGAGTATCTTTATATTTGCTTTTTTAGGATGGCCCAATTTAATTGAACGTATTGTATCACGGGTGCTTTTAATGCCTGTGGTAGCTGGTGTTTCTTATGAAATAATTCGTTTAGCCGGGAAAAGTACAAATTCATTGATACAAACAATTATTACTCCTGGGTTATGGTTACAATATATGACGACTCGAGAACCAGAAGATGATCAAATTGAAGTCGCTATTCGTGCATTACAGGAAGTTAGACCACCTGAGTCAGAGGCATATGAAACAAATTAATGATGAAGGAGATATACTAAATGGCTTTGGTAGATAAATTACAAGTAATTGAAGATAAATTCATGGATTTAGAACAACGAATCAGTGATCCAGCTGTGATTGCACAACAGCAAGAATGGCAAAAATTGACACGGCAGCACGCATCACTGGTAGATACGGTAGATACTTTTAGAGACTATAAAAAAGTACTCCATGAATTAGATGAAGCATTAGAAGTAGTAGAAGATAAAACCTTGGATGAAGAATTTCGTGAAATGGCACAAGAGGAACTTAAGTCGTTAAAAGAAAGACGAGAAGTGCTGGAAGAAAAATTACATATTTTGTTATTACCGAAAGATCCAAATGATGATAAAAATATTATCATTGAAATTCGTGGTGGCGCTGGTGGCGACGAAGCGGCATTATTTGCAGGGGATTTGTTCCGCATGTATACAAAATATGCAGAATCACAAGGCTGGAAATGTAGTATTTTAGATGCTAATGAACCAGAATTAGGTGGGTTTAAAGAAGTTGTATTCTCTGTGGATGGAGATAGTGTATATTCTAAGATGAAATTTGAATCGGGTGTACATCGCGTGCAACGTGTACCAGATACTGAATCGCAAGGAAGAATTCATACATCGACAGTTACAGTAGCAGTATTGCCAGAAGTAGAAGAAGTAGATATTCAAATTAATCCAGCGGATTTAAAAATTGATACGTATTGTGCGAGTGGCGCTGGTGGACAACATGTTAACCGTACTGAGTCAGCAGTACGGATCACACATGTACCAACTGGAGTAGTAGTAGCGTGTCAAGATGAACGATCTCAATTAAAGAATAAAGATAAAGCCATGAAAGTACTAGCGGCAAAACTTCAAGACATGGCGGATCAAGAAGCCGCTTCTACTGTAGCTGCGGATCGAAAAAGTCAAGTTGGCACGGGTGATCGTAGTGAACGTATTCGCACATACAATTATCCACAAGGGCGTGTAACGGATCATCGTATTAATTTAACATTATATAAGTTAGATGCCATATTAAATGGTGATTTAAATGAAGTCATTCAAGCACTGATTGCAGCTGACCAGGCGGCTAAAATGCAAGGAGCTAATGTAAATGAATAAGGAGATTTGGACGATCGGTCGAATTCTTCAATGGACAGAGCAGTATTTTCATAACAAGGAGTTGGATACACCACGACTTGATGGGGAGGTACTGCTTTCTCATGTATTGGGGAAAGATAGAATTTATTTATATATTCATTATGATCAACCCTTAACAACAGAAGAATTAAGTGCGTATAAAGCACTTGTGCTTAAACGAGTCAATGGATATAGTGTGGCCTCTATTGTGGGACATAAGGAATTTATGGGCCTATCATTTATGGTAAATGAAGAGGTATTAATTCCACGGCCTGATACAGAAACATTAGTAGAATACACAATAGAGTCATGTAAACAAAAAACTAATCTATCTGTGTTAGATGTATGTACTGGACCAGGAACAATTTTGTTGAGTCTATTACACTATTTGCCGCAAGCAACTGGCATTGGATTAGAACTATCAGAAAAAGCATTAGATGTGGCTAAACAAAATAGAAAGGCTTTGCAATTAGAAGAACGAGCTACGTTGATACAGTCTAATATGTTTACTTCCTTAAAGAAAGAGAATCTATTTGATATTATTGTTTCTAATCCACCCTATATTCGTACAGGTGAGATGGATACATTGCCAAGCGAAGTACTCCATGAACCACATATGGCACTTGATGGAGGAGAAGATGGACTCGATTTTTATCGCATCTTAGTAAGTGAAAGTCATCATTACTTACAACAGGGCGGTCTTCTTATTATAGAAATCGGTATTCATCAAGAAGAGGCTATTATTCAGTTATTTGCATCTGCACTACAATATAAGTGTATAGATACAGTGCGAGATTTGGCGAATGTAATTCGTGTATTAGTATTTCAAAAGGTATGAGAATATATGCAATCATTTACGTGCAACGTATATGATGTGTCAATGCTGCTTCATTTTATAGGAAGGAGTATAGTGATATAAAGTGGCTATCACTAAGTACAATGGAAACAAAGATATATAAATATCCTACAGAGAAAGAGATTGAATGTATAGGTAAAATGTTGAGGGATGGCTGTGTGGTTGCATTGCCAACCGAAACAGTATATGGACTAGGTGCCAACGGCCTTGATGAAACAGCGATGGATAAAATTTATCAGGCGAAAGGGAGACCTTCAGATAATCCACTAATTTTACATGTACCATCTATGGAGGCGGTTACACCGTTAGTCCGAGAAATTTCAGAAACTGCCCATCGTTTAATGGAAACATTTTGGCCTGGTCCATTAACGATTACATTACCCAAATCTGATCTAGTTCATTATCGTGCGACGGGGGGATTAGATCGAGTTGCATTGCGTTGTCCTAATCATGAATTATGTCGGTCCATTTTGCAGGCTGCTGGTGTACCTATTGCGGCACCAAGTGCCAATATATCTGGTAGGCCGAGTCCTACTTCAGCAGAAGCAGTACTACATGATATGAAAGGCCGAATCGATGCTATTGTTGATGCAGGAAATTGTCAAATTGGCGTAGAATCAACAGTAGTAGAAGTTAATGACAATAAAGTAACCATTTTACGCCCTGGTGGGATCACAAAAGATATGTTAGACAAAGTAGTAGATACTGTAGTATATGATACACATATGGTAACTGGCAACGGAGTACCCAAGGCGCCTGGTATGAAATATAAACATTATGCACCAGATGGAGAAATGACAACGCTGGTAGGCGATCCTCTAGCGGTTGCCCGTGAGATGGCTCGTATGATGACAACATTATCAGGACCTATTGGTCTATTAATTAGCCAAGAAACATATGAATTTTTACATACGATAGTTGATGTGTCTAAGGTGCATTGTATTATTTATGGTCATCATCAAGATGATACTTCACTGGCAAATAAGCTATATGCATCATTATTAGAGTTTAACAAACAAGGGGTAACACATATACTCGCAGAAGGTGTAAAATCTGAGGGAATGGGTGTGGCGATTATGAATCGCATGGAAAAATCAAGTGATCATCGTATTGTTATAGTAAAGAAGTAATGCTCATTGTGTCGGAAATGGTGTTGACAGCTTGATATACAGATTTTCTTCTTCTACTGTAGTAACAAAAGTATGATTTCTATAAATAAGTATTGGAATATTTCTAATACTTTGCTATAATAGTTTATGTTGGTTGGACTAATGTGTTTTTGTAAAAGACAAAATTCTAGTCAGGACTAACTTATTCGGTGAGTAGAATAAGTAATGAGGTTATAGGTGATGAATATTTTATTTGTATGCTCGGATAATACGTATCAAAGTCCTATAGCAGCAGCCATAACGGAATCAATTCTTACAGAATCATCTATAGATTTAGTGGTTGATTCAGCTGGTTTATTTTGTGCGAATGGTGCTAAAGTTAAGGGAAAAGTAATAGACTTGATGCAATCTATGGGATTTGATCTTTCAACACATCGCTCAAAACCGCTTAGCGTCGGGCTAATGAATGAGGCCGATTTAGTCATTGCTATGACAGAAACTGATAAACGTGTATTATTGCGACAGTTTATCTTCATGGCAAATAAGATTAAGACTATTTGTGAATGGGCAGGTACAGAGAACGCTGAGGAGTGTATGGCATCCATAGATAGAGTGGCTAAAAAAGATATAGAAACACTTCAAAAGTTAATTGCTAAGGCTATTACGAATATGAAACCGTTAAGATAGTGATACAGATAGATAAGGAGTTGATAGTATGAAGGTTGCCATTGGATGTGATCATGGTGGATTTCATTTAAAACAAGTCATTATGACTTTTTTAGAATCAAAAGGCATCCCTTTTTATGATTTTGGGGGCTATTCAGAAGCGTCTATTGACTATCCGGATATAGCCGATCCAGTAGCTAACGCTGTGGCATCTGGTGAGTATGATCGCGGAATTTTAATTTGTGGTACTGGTATTGGAATTGGCATAGCCGCTAATAAAGTAAAAGGTATTCGCGCTGCTTTATGTCATGATACATTTTCAGCACATGCATCAAGAGAACACAATGATGCTAATATTTTAACTATGGGTGAGCGTATTATTGGACCAGGATTGGCAGTCGATATTGTTGATGTTTGGCTTACTACTGAGTTTGAAGGTGGTAGGCATTTACGGCGAGTAGAAAAGATTATGGCCCTTGAGGAACATGAGTCATAATTGCATGAAATTCTATTATATAAGTAGAGTAGATAATGGATTGATTTTATAAGATTCTTTTATAAATTATATTGCCATAATTGACGTATATAAGGTAATATACATAGAGAGAAGAAAGTAGAGGCTATCATATGAGTATGTTAAGAACACAAGATCCAGAAATTGCTAAGATTATTGACCTAGAATTACATCGTCAACGTCATAAATTAGAAATGATTGCATCAGAGAATTTTGTAAGTGAAGCAGTCATGGAGGCACAAGGTAGCGTACTAACCAATAAGTATGCGGAAGGATATCCAGGAAAACGATATTATGGCGGCTGCGAATATGTAGACATGGTTGAAACATTAGCGATTGAACGAGCTAAGAAACTGTTTGGTGCAGAGCATGTAAATGTACAGCCACACTCAGGTTCACAAGCAAACTTTGGCGTATATTTTGCATTGCTACAACCAGGTGATACGATTATGGGCATGAATTTGTCGCATGGAGGACATTTAACTCATGGATCTCCCGTTAATGTATCTGGTTCCTATTTTAATGTGGTAGATTATCAGGTGGATGCGACTACACAACGAATTGATTATGATGCGGTGGCTAAGAAGGCAGAAGAATGTAAGCCTAAGTTAATTATCGCTGGCGGTAGTGCCTATTCGCGGATTATTGATTTTAAACGATTTGCAGATATTGCACATACAGTCGGTGCTATTTTCATGGTAGATATGGCTCATTTTGCTGGTCTTGTAGCAGCAGGATTGCATCCAAATCCAGTAGACTATGCAGATGTGGTAACAACAACAACACATAAAACATTACGTGGCCCTCGTGGTGGGTTGATTATGTGCAAAGAGAAATATGCAAAAGCTATTGATAAAGCTATTTTCCCTGGCATCCAAGGGGGACCATTAATGCATGTTATTGCAGCTAAAGCTGTTGCCTTTGGTGAAGCCTTAGAGCCAACTTTCAAAGAATATGCTACACAAGTTGTAAAAAATGCACAGGCCTTGGCGAATCAATTAATTGATAATGGTTTAACCATTGTCTCTAGGGGTACAGATACTCATGTTATGTTAGTCGATGTGCGCAATACAGGTTTGACTGGTAAAGAAGCGGAACATATATTAGATGAAGTAAATATTACTTGCAACAAAAATACAATTCCTTTTGATCCAGCAAGTCCGTTTGTCACAAGCGGTATCCGATTGGGTACGCCCGCATTAACTTCTCGTGGTTTACAAGAAATGGATATGAAAGAAATAGCTAATATTATAGCTATGGTATTACAACATCCAGAAGACACTGAAAAACAAGAAGAAGCGAAACGTCGCGTATCTAATCTTTGTGAAAGATACCCTTTATATTAATTTTATACGTGCTATATAGGAGGCAAATTAGTTATGAATGTAAATGTAATGACACATCCATTAATTCAGCATAAAGTAACGCTTATGCGATCTGTGGAAACAGGTTCTAAAGATTTTAGACAGCTTTTAGATGAAATTACATTGTTAATGGGATATGAAATTACACGAGATTTGCCATTGGAAGATGTAGATGTACAAACTCCACTTGTAAAAATGGTAGGTAAGCGAATCGCTGGCAAAAAATTAGGTATTGTGCCAATACTTCGTGCCGGACTTGGCATGGTTCATGGTATGTTAGATTTGATTCCTACTGCCAAAGTTGGGCATATTGGTCTATATCGAGATCCAGAAATATTGAAACCAGTTGAATATTACTGTAAATTACCAAGTGATATAGCAGAACGTACTTTTATTGTTACAGACCCTATGCTAGCCACTGGAGGAAGTGCATCTGCAGCGATCACGTTATTAAAAGAAAAAGGTGCTAAACATATTCAATTGATGTGTTTAGTAGCAGCTCCGGAAGGTGTTGAAGTAGTCAATAAAAATCATCCAGATGTGACTATTTTTGTAGCAGCTCTTGATGAATGTTTAAATGAGCATGGATATATTTTGCCAGGATTAGGCGATGCAGGAGATCGTATTTTTGGCACTAAATAAAGAATAGGATTAATACTAGAAAATGACAGTATATAGAACCCGTTGGGAACTATATACTGTCATTTTTAGTATGTATAGTTAGCGTATGGGATGACTAAGAATGAGAAATAGCAGATTACTTGTTAAGGAGATGGTATATTTACTAATGATCAGGACATGTTGATGTTAGGTATCATCCGGATAGAATTAGATGTTAGTTATACGTAGAATAGAAATAGCATATACTAGTTATATAAGAATCTGACATCGTAATACTAGGGACATAGTGGATAACTATATTTTATACTTTGCTGTATGTGTTATTGTAAAAGTCTAGCGTTAATCGTTATAATTTTGTAATTTAACATATAGATAATAATTATCCTTTACAATAAAAATGAAAATTGCTATAATCTTTATGGTTTTATAAGTTGTTTTTAGCATAATAAGGAGAGAAAATTTTGGTTACTACAAGACAATACAAGAGTCAATATCATATTTTGATCTGGATAGGAGTACTATCGGCTATTTTTATTGGTATGATGGAATATGGGTATGCATTACAAGGTAAGCTTGATTGCCATTGGAAAATCTATTTGGGGCTTATACCATATGTAACGTGGATTGTTATGACATATTTGGCGACAAAACCTAAATGGTTTATACAACGCTATAATGTAAAAGAGATGTATAATGTACATCGTATTCTTGGTATTATATGCACCTTGTTGATTGCCGCTCATTGGTACCTATATTTTGGTAAAGCTGCTAAATCCGTACTAGGTTGGTGGGGTGGCTATACAGCATTAGTTGCCATGTTTATTGCATTTGTTGTAGGTGTTATCTATTTGTCACCATGGGTTAAGAAATTAGCTACTTCTATGTCACATAAGAAGGTGATTTGGCTTCATCGTTTGAATGTAGTGGCCTTGATTGCAGCTAATATCCATGTTCATGGATTTAAGCGGTTAGTGGCAATGGTACCATTTTTACAAGTTTATGATATTATTACCTATGCATTAGTGATATACTATCTATATTGGATGTATAAGAATAAATAATACCATTGTATCCTATAGCATGGTATAGATATATAGGTATAGTTATTATTTTATTATAAAGTATATAGAATTATAGAATTATAGAAACTAGAGGAACATTGACAATTGTCATGCTCCTCTAGTTTTTTTATAGCTAATTGAACTAGCTAGTACTCTTTTGTCGATATTTTTGGAGTATTTCATGTATATTTTATATCTTTTTGGATTGAATCGTATATTTCTTAGAATTTCTATATTTACAACGCTTATATCTTAGTATACTATATGTATTAATATTAATAATAATTATCATTTTCGTTAATTGTGTATTTAGGGAGATTTTGTATGAAAAAACAACAAGTAATGTTATCGATGGCTATAACGTCTTGGTTGATTGGTTTGTATGTATATCAACCTGTATATGGAGCTTCACAATTACAAGATGTACAGGTGAAAGCTGATCGTAATATAGAAAAAGCTAAATGGAGTTCTCAAAAAATTAATATTATTTCTCAGAAAGATATACAAGATAAACAAGCTAAATCTGTAGAAGATATTATTTTTAACCAGACAGGACTTTCACGTACGGTTGACTCCATGGGTCGAGTAGGTGTTTCAATCCGTGGTGCCGATCCAAGACATACTTTGATTTTAATTGACGGACAACCTGCTCTTGGAGAGTTTGCAAAATATCAAGGACAAGGCGATGAACTTATGCGTCTTGGAAGTGAAAATCTAGATCATATAGAAGTAATACAAGGCGCTGCTTCTGGGAAATATGGATCTGGTGCCATTGGTGGTGTCATTAATGTGATCACTAAGAAACCGATGGATAACAGGACGGTACAGTTTAATATAGAGTCTTTACGCACTAAAGGTATGCAAAGTAGCACACCATATTCTAATTATTTTTTGCGGGCAGATACAGGGCGAGTAGGTTCTTTAAAATTAGCATTATATGGTAGCAAACGCGATATATTACCGGTGTACGCTAATAATCCTAGGAAGTCTTCTAAATTAGCACATGATAATATGAGTGTATTTGCTAAAAATTCATTACGCTTTTTTGGAGAACAATCCAATATAGGCGTTAGTTTAGATTGGGAAAAAGATAATCATAATACTATTAACTTTAAATTAGATTCGCATAAAGATCAGTTACATAGGTTCAATAAAGGCTCTACCTCCATTATGGCACCAGAAGTTCAGTTTAAACGTACTATTATGAGAGATGCGTATAATTTAAATTGGCACACTAAGAATAAGAAAAAAGTAAATTGGGATGTAGAAGTTAACTATGTAAAATTAAATGAAAATGATGTTACCCTAACTAATACGATAGGTCATGAATCTTATTTTGGCGCGAATGAACTAAATAATGTGGATCTTATTCATCATAAAGAATTCGATATGCATTCGAATTTCCATGTTGACGTGAATGATAAACACTTTGTAAATATAGGCATGGGTATTAAGAAAGAAGATGGGAGTGGAAGTCGGTTAAAAAGTGCTCCTACAACTTCAAAATGGTATATAAATCCTTGGGATTATGATAAACATTTAAAAGAAGATCCAACTACTCATGAAGTGGCCTCGCGCATAGAGGATTATCCTATTGAACGAGACGAAAATAATACACCTTACTGGAATCGGTTAAAAGAGTGGTACGGCTATGAAAAAGGCGTTGAGGGGAAGGAGTATTTACCTAAATTTACGTACGAGGAATTTTTTAGTCAAGAACATGCATTTGATCTAGCAGATTCATACCCATCAGGTATAACGAGTTCGCATTTAAATAGTAATAATAGAATATCATATTTTTTAGAACATACAACACCAGAAAAAAGGAATCATTTTAATCAATTAGTGGCTAAGTTGTATGAAGAGAATCCAGATATAAAAAAAGCAATGGAAACAGAGTCTACAATAGCACAAAGTAAAATTGTTTATTATTATTTTACTGGGAAACCTATGCAGATTGGAAAAAAATCATTTCCTGTTTTATTGAATGGAGTTGCATTTAAAAAAGGTGATGCTTTGCATAATCGAATGACTATGGGAGAGGCTACGATAAAAAAACAATATGTTTACTTTGAAGATAATTGGCAAATTGATGATAATACATTGTTAACACCTATTATACGCATGGATCACAGTAATTTATTTGGTAATAACTTATCTTTTAACATGGGAATGGTTCATAGTCTTCATGGAGATTCACATAAACGTTTAAAAGCGAATATAGGAACTAGTTATGCAGAACCTGGTATGGGTGAGTTGTATTATAACTGGGAAATGTATCCTGGCAATCCGATTAGTGGAGGTATAGGAGGTGGCACTGCTAGACTGGGATGGTATTGGATCGGGAATCCTTATTTAAAGCCTGAAAAATCTTTTAATGTGGATATTGGATGGGAACACGAAACAAAGAATACATCGTATCGGACAACTATATTTCATAATACTATTCGAGATTATCATACATTGTATTTTACAGGACAATTATTAGATTTCTATCCAGAGTATAATGAAAATACTCACTTAGGTGCTCAGAAATTTTCACATACACCAGACATGATTTATAGTTTTAAAAATATAGGCGATGTGTCTATTACAGGAATAGAATCAGAAGTTACACATAAATTTAGTGATAAATGGTCAGGAAAATTAGGATATACATTCTTACATACACTTAATAATTCGGATCCAACAATGCCTAAACAATTATTAGATAAGCCAAAACATAAATTAGATATAGCACTTACATATGATGATAAAAAATTAGGATGGTATGCCTCTTTATATGGTAATTATTATATCGATATGTTGGATAGTCGGTCTTTATCTGGAAGTGGAAACTATATAGATTCTTATGGACCATCTGAAAAGGAATCACCGAATATATCTCATATTGAAACATATTTTGCGCATGGGAAAACGCAAAAATATCAATCTAAAACGTATGGGATATGGAATTTTATAGTACAAAAATCTTGGGGAGCTGATATGAGAGCATATATCGGTATTGACAATATTTTTAACTATAGAGATGATGACAGAGCATTGCAAGAAAGAGTATATCGTTTTGGGATAAATTTTAAATTTGGTAGTGATGGTCACTTATACAAAGTGATAACTGATCAAGTAAACAAGAAAATAGATAATATTGACTTAGGACTTATTCACTTTGATAAATTTTTATTGACACCGTATGAGCAAATTAGTAACTCAAAACTACATTTTGTCGGTGATTATATTTGGAAAAGCCATTATATGCAAGGAGAAAATCGTCCTAATGTAAGAACTACACTCACTTCTGCTATTGGCACAGCGACAAAAAACATGATCGATCCTTCCGAACATGGATGGGAACAAAAGGTTGAATTAGGACTAGAAGGAAGAGTAGATGAACGTACGAAGATAAAAATACTAACTAGTGCTAGTGGTCATAAAGGTGCTATGACTGAAGATAATGAAAAGACTACGCATGGAGTCAACCAATTGCACATAGAAGAAGCTAATTTAACAAGAGTTAATCGGAAGTGGAATATATCGATTGGACGATTAGGAGAAAAATTAGGAGAAACGGGATATTGGTTTAACCAACATTTTGATGGTATACGAGCAGTGTGGTCACATAAAAAAACACAAGTTCGTATTGGCTATGGTGATTTCTCTAAGAATACAGGTATTAATGATTCTGCATATACACAGATATCGTATAAGACTATGCAACGCCCACTTACAGTAAGTGAATTTTTAGATAATGTAGATGGACTTACTTTGACTAAGCCATTCACTCCTTTACATAAAGCATTACAGGAGAAAGTTGGAGATAGTACAGGTCAATATGCAACATTACGTACTTATTATAATTGGCTTAAGCAGGCATATCCGGATTATTTGAAAAAGGATGAAACTTACTATTATGTAACAATACCTAAAGCGGTATATGGGTATACAAAAACATATGATTCTGTAATAGCGAATAAGAAACCTGAAAAAGTAGGAGAAGCGGGTATTAAATATTTGACTGAAACAAGAACGTATCCATTTTATAGTTCAGATATAGATAAGTATGCGACAAGTGAACAGCATTTTCCAAAGTCGAAATATGTTGAATTACCAGTAGTAGAGAATAAAGATATATTAAGTGTCAGTTATGATAACGATGCACCAATTCAAGGTGATGGTAGTGATTTTATAAAAAAATTTATAGATACACATGGTGACGAATTGACAAAACGATACGATAAGGCTTTGTCAGAACGGATACAGCATGAAGAAGACGTTTCTTTAGCAGAATATAATGAGGCGAAAGATAATTTAGCAGTTTATACAGCAAAAAAAGAAGAGGCGCAACGAAATTTCGAAAAGTTAGACAAGGATGTAAAAATTTTTGAAGCAACACATCCAGAGGTAAAAGGTACTCTAGGTGATTATTATGGGAAAATATATTCTGATAATTCATTAACGCCTTTAGAACAAGAACATTTTGATTTACTAAAAGCTCGTGTGAAGGAAGATGTGAAAATCGATAAGTTCACTAGTGATATTAATGATGCTAAAGAATCTATGGAAAGACCACCATTTAAAGCTACTGAAATAACAGGGAAAACAGTTGATAAAAATATATTATTTTCTACTATACAGAAAGGGAATATACTACCCGCTGATGGTGAAAAAAATAAAGGATTGGTGGCACCTGTAGCCGCTTATGCAGAAAAAATGGATAATGCATTGCGATTTACTGAAAAGGGAAGCTTATATCCACGTGCTCCATTGGGTGCTAGTACAGGTGTGTTTGTGATGCAACCAGGCTATGTACTTGATAGATCAGTTGTACCAGCTATAGGAGAAGCATTTTTCCTTGAGTTAAAACAAGAAATGCAACAGAATTTAGGAATTTCTGTATGGTATTTACATTCACAAGCAAATCGCGAGTTAATGTATGAATCGGCAAGAGAAGATGGTGGTATTAGAAGTAATGAGTTACGGTATTATACTACAGTAGCTGATATTCTAGCACTAAGTGCTAGATATACATTAAGAAATCAGGCACTATTCTCTATTGATTGGGGTATCAATATGTCATCTCTAGGAAAATATTTGAATGGACATATGCAGTATCAATATGATACTCATACTAATGCATTTTCCTTAGCAGGGAATACATCAGGAAATACTCCTAAGTTTTTTGCTGTGAGGGCACAGATTGGAAAAGCGGATATGGATAATGTTCATTCCTGGTCAATGTATGCAGATTACAAATATTTTGAACATGGATCTTTCTTTGGAGGAAATGGAACAGGCGTATTAAGCGATAGATATCTAGATGGTATAAAGAGTTTTACTATAGGTGGATCTTATGTACCATTTAATAATTGTTTATTCGAAGTAAGTTATACATTTGGTGCAAAAGGTATTAAGAATAGAGACACTCTATTTGGACCAGAATCATTTAGTCTTGGAAATTATTCTACTGTACAAATGACGTATAAATTTTAACTTATAGAGTACTAAAAAAATAATAGATAGAGCTATAACATGAAGTAGTAGAAAGTCGATGTATTATATTATACTTTTTACTACTTCATGTATTAAGAATAGGTAAAATACTATTGTTAAATTGATAGTGGATTCTTCACCACACTATTAAGTTTACGGGTATATAGAGAATTATACATATCACTTTATTATGATGATAAATAATAAAATTATCGTCTTATATGATTATAAAATCTAAAAAATAATGGCGGTTTTTTGTAAATATACATAGTTTACTATACATTTTTGGATTAAAGTGCGTGTATTTATTACCTTTTTGGATTTATTTTAAATTTCGATATTTACAAAGAAATAGTAATACTATACGATAGTGCTAATGAAAATTATTATCGATTTTGGAGGTTCTTATGCGGAAAAGAAAAGTGATATTATCACTAGGTATATTATGTTGGATGTCATCGTGTTGCGTAACGTATAATGTATCTGCAGCCACTACACTTAATGCAGTTACTGTACGTGCTAATAAAGCAGTTGAGGAAGCTAAATGGAATCCACAACAAGTT
The DNA here is from genome assembly GCF_947090115.1 of Veillonella montpellierensis. Taxonomy (NCBI): domain Bacteria; kingdom Bacillati; phylum Bacillota; class Negativicutes; order Veillonellales; family Veillonellaceae; genus Veillonella; species Veillonella montpellierensis. The sequence continues at coordinate 63,546 of NZ_CAMUMS010000002.1, read as the reverse complement.
AGTATTATTACTCATGAAGACATTGAAAAAAAACAAGCAAAATCTGTGGAAGACATTATTTTTACAGAAACTGGTGTTTCACGTACTGTTGATGCCATGGGGCGTGTAGGTGTATCGATTCGTGGCGCAGAAGCACGACATACGTTAATCTTGGTAGATGGGCAACAAGTATTAGGCGATTTTGATAAATATTCTGGTGCTGCTGATGAAGTTATGAGATTAGGTACTGAAAATGTAGAACGCATTGAAGTGATTCAAGGTGCAGCGAGTGCTAAATATGGTTCAGATGCTATCGGTGGTGTTATTAATATTATTACTAAAAAAGCAAATCATACACCTACATTACAACTTAATGGAGAAGCATCAAAACGAAAAGTTGATAATGATATAGCACCATTTAAAAATTATTTCTTGCGTGCCGATTCTGGTAACATGGGTAAATTGAAAGTTTCTATTTCTGGTAGTAAACGAGATATTATGCCTGTATTGGCACATAAGCAATTATCATTTGCTGATAAAAAAGAAGCTAGTAAGTTTGAACCTAATGTATTGAGATATTATGGCGATGCCTCAGATATTGGATTGATGGCATCCTATGACGTTAATAAAAATAATATTGTAAACCTTCGAATCAATCGGTATGCAGAAGATTTAATACGTGATGTAAAGCGCTCAACAGAAGAAACAGCACCACAACAGCATTTTAAAAGAAATGCCAGCAGAAATACAGGAAGTTTGACGTGGACAGGAAAAAGCAAGTCTACTAACTGGGAAGTGGAAACAAATTATTCTAAGATTCAAGAAGATGATGTATCCTTAATTACTTATGGTGGACGGTCTGCGTATGAAGGGAAAAATGAACTTCGCTACATTGATAATATCGATCATAAGCAGATGAGTATAAAGGCATCGGCGAATACATCTCTAAATGATCAACATGTATTAACCTATGGATTTGGCTATACTAAAGAAGACGGAGAAGGTAGTCGACTTAAACATTCACCACAAACATCTAAAATGTATATTGATCCATGGGATTATGATAAAAGTTTATTAGTAGAACGTTTAGATCGATGGGTGGCAGAACCTGGTGATACACGACCACGGGTGTATTCACATATTCATGATTATAAAACTATTATCAATGATAAAGGGATTCCTGAATGGGATTATAATTATGAGTACTATGGCACTGTTAAAGGAAATCCAGATACGGTAGCCGATTTTACTTATGATGATTATGTCAAATTTTATGTTAAAGCAAAAGGGACAAGAAGGCCAGATAAAAGCAAATGGACAGGAACGATAACAGCTCCAGATGGATCGGATACGATGTCCGAAAAGGAGTATAATAATTTTATCGCCTTTGAAGACAAGTTAAAACGACAAAATCCAGAAATGGCAAATCAGCGAAGTAACTTGGTGCTAGATTATTATAAGCAAGGTCAATCGGAGACTGAATATGATAAAGCACCGAGATTCAATAAAGATGAACATGGAAAACCATTGCGGTTTATGGATGAATATCGTAATCGAAGCCAACGGCTCGATGTAGGAAAAGGAACTATTAAAAAACATAATTTCTTCCTATCAGATACATGGCAAGTGAATGATAATACGACGATTGTACCAATTATACGCTATGATTATAGTAGCCTCTTTGGAAGTCATGTGTCGAGCACATTAGGATTTACGCATAGTGTGCAAGGTAACCCTCATCGTCGCTTTAAAGCCAATGTGGGAACTGGATATACGGAACCAGGCATGGGTGAATTATGGTATGATTGGGAAATGTATGGCTCACATCCAGTCGGTTGGGGTGTTGCTAAAATGGGTTGGTATTGGTTTGGCAATCCTAATTTAAAACCAGAAAAATCGGTTAATTTCGATATTAGTTTAGAAGGAGAAAATAAAAATACCTATGCAAGATTGGGTTTATTTCATAATCGTATAAAAGACTATATGACGGTGTATTTCACAGGGAAATTATATGACTTTGCACCGTATTTACCAAGAGATCAAAAATGGCAAAAAGCTCCGGATATGATTTATAGTTTTAAAAATATCGGTAAAGCTGAAATTACGGGACTTGAGTTAGAGGTTAAACATAAATTTACAAAACACTGGGCAACCAAATTAGGCTATACCTATTTACATGCCATTAATAAGTCTGATCCAGATATGCCTCGACAACTATTAGATAAACCAGTTCATAAAATTGATATAGGATTAACATATACTAATGATGCATCGGGGTGGAATGGACAATTATGGGGAGACTATTACATACATATGTTAGATAGCAATACGGTATCTAATAATGCTAATTACTATTATGATGATGGTTCCACTGCATATGCTAATAAATCAAATCAAAGTTATGAAAAGAAAACGTTTGGTGTTTGGAATCTGATGGTTCAAAAACAAATTGCGAAGGATTCTCTGGTGTATGTGGGAATTAATAACTTGTTCAATCATCGAGATGATGATAGGGCTACGCAAGAACGAGTATATCGATTTGGTGTTAACTTAAAATTTGGTGCAGATGGAAAAATCGATAAAAAACAGAAAATAGAAACATCAGTACATTCTAAAGCATTGGAAGAAATTACTCCAACGTTTATTACGCGTCCAAACACAATGGCAGATTCTATTCACCTATGGGGCGATTATCGAGCTCGCTTTATAAATGTGGGTGGTTTAAATAGACCACAGCCGATGTATCGTGGAGAATACACATATGGCAATAAAAAGCATCCCGCATCCTATGTAAATACGGGAACCAATAACATGAAAGACAATGCAGATCATGGATTTGAGCAACGTACTCGTATAGGTGTGGATGCCAAGTTAAACAAGAATACACAACTTACTGTTATAGGCAGTGCTACGGGAGAGCCTATAGTATCAGATTCTGCCAATATAGTTAATGCAAAAAGCTTTAATCATCAACAGTTAGATCGTATTGATATCACCCATTCTACACATAAATGGGATGTATCCATTGGACGGTTGCCTGAAAAAATAGGGGTAACAGGATATTGGTTTAATAAAGAATTTGATGGTGTACGAACTGTATGGACTCATAAAACAAATCAGCTACGAATTGGGTATGGTGATTTTTCACATACTACAGGAGTTTTTGATTCTCCATATACACACATGATTTGTGGTGAAATTAAGCGTCCTCCAACAGTGGCTGAATTCTTAGGATTAAAATATGATCGATTCCCGAATGATAATCTAAGTGCCTCTAAATCTGGATCTAGTGAATTACCTAAAAATTCTACTGATAAACCAGATTCAGATAGTATGACGGGAATTTATGAGAGTCAATACAAGGGGAAAACGGATAAAGCATTCTTCTATCAACAATTGACCGAGGCTAAAACGGTGGAAGAACGCGTAGCCATTCTTAAACGGATGCACGCTATTATTAAACAAGCCTATGGGACTGATATGACAAATAAAAGAATTCCATTAAATGTAAATATTGATACTATGGCTATGTTTAAATTAAAAAATAAGAAAACAGGAGAAATTATATACAAAAAGACTAGAATACCATTTGATGTAACAGAACAAGTTTGGGATTCCCCAGAAGAAAAATTAGCAAAACGAACGTTGAGGAATAAATTTACAGTACCACTTTCTGATGAAAAGGCATTAGTGACTGATGGTAGTTACATTAATGATCATGCTGAACAATTTATAAGTGCTGTTGTTAGCCAAGGTGAAAAAGCAGCTAAAGAATACTTGGGATATTTAAGTAATGGTACTTCTGATCCTGTTATTCGTGTAGCATCAGGTACTACTGATGAGGCGATTAAAAATGGTGAGATTACAACGTATGAAAAAAATGAATCTATTAATATCTCTGATTATGATTATTTAGGTGTTGTAAAACTATTTAAAGAGGATTATAGTAATGATTATAAAGGTAAAGAAAATGGAGCCTCTAAATATGTACGTAAATCTACTAATTTACAAAAGCAATTAATTGATGACAATTATAAGACCGGAGATATTAAGTCTGATAATACTACAATGAATCCTATGCTAGACCAGTATTTTGAAGAATTATGTAGGGTCGTAGAAAATTCTGAGAATAATAATACACTACCTCGTGCAGCACTAGGTAAGCTAACGGGTAATTTTATCAATACTTATGGTGTTATTTTGAATCAAGATCGTATTCCTCCAATTCATAGAGCAATGTTTGTACAATATAAAAAACAAGTGTCTAATCGATTAGGCATACAAGCTTGGTATGTACATGGTGGTAGCGATACATTCCAAACATTCCAAAATGCAACACTAAGCGGTAATAGTAATACAGAATTTAAAACACTTGCGAATGTTATTGGTATAGGTGCTGAATATAAGTTTAATAATCTTACAAAAATATCCTTTGATTATGGTCAAAATAGAACTGATTTTGGACGGTATATGAATGGACATACCAATTATTACCATGAACGTGGTATGGGAGATTTTGACGTATTAGGATATTCATCTGGCAATACTCCAAAATTCTGGACTATGCGACTTGATATAGGGCAAAGTAATATGAATATTCCTAATTCATGGGATGCATTTGTAGATTATAAATATTTTGATCATGGTGCTTATTTTGGTGGAACTGGTCATGAAGGTATTTCTAACCGGTATTTAGATGGTATTAAAAGCTTTACATTTGGCATGAGTTATGTACCTAGAAAAGATGTATTATTACAAGCTTTCTATACATTTGATGCTAAAGGTACTAAAAATAGAGACACTTTATTTGGACCAGAAGCATTTAGTCTTGGAAATTATTCTACTGTACAAATGACGTATAAATTTTAACTTATAGAGTACTAAAAAAATAATAGATAGAGCTATAACATGAAGTAGTAGAAAGTCGATGTATTATATTATACTTTTTACTACTTCATGTATTAAGAATAGGTAAAATACTATTGTTAAATTGATAGTGGATTCTTCACCACACTATTAAGTTTACGGGTATATAGAGAATTATACATATCACTTTATTATGATGATAAATAATAAAATTATCGTCTTATATGATTATAAAATCTAAAAAATAATGGCGGTTTTTTGTAAATATACATAGTTTACTATACATTTTTGGATTAAAGTGCGTGTATTTATTACCTTTTTGGATTTATTTTAAATTTCGATATTTACAAAGAAATAGTAATACTATACGATAGTGCTAATGAAAATTATTATCGATTTTGGAGGTTCTTATGCGGAAAAGAAAAGTGATATTATCACTAGGTATATTATGTTGGATGTCATCGTGTTGCGTAACGTATAATGTATCTGCAGCCACTACACTTAATGCAGTTACTGTACGTGCTAATAAAGCAGTTGAGGAAGCTAAATGGAATTCGCAACAAGTTAGTATTATTACTCAAAAGGACATACAAGATAAACAAGCAAAATCTGTGGAAGACATTATTTTTAATCAGACAGGTGTTTCTCGAACTGTTGATGCCATGGGACGTGTTGGCGTATCGATTCGTGGTGCAGAGCCACGACATACGTTAATTTTAGTGGATGGACAACAAGTCATGGGAGATTTATCAAAATATTCAGGTGCTGCTGATGAGTTACTAAGGTTAGGGACAGAAAATGTAGAGCGCATTGAAGTGATTCAAGGTGCTGCAAGTGCTAAATATGGTTCGGATGCTGTGGGCGGTGTTATTAATGTTATTACTAAAAAAGCTAATGTAGCACCAGAAATAGCCTTTAACATGGAGAGTTTGAGAGGCAAAGGTGATAGAGGAGTTGTTCCACATAGCAATTATTATGTGCGTGCAGATTCTGGGCGAATGGGTAATGCTACTATTGGTATATTTGGAAGTAAAAGAGATATTATGCCCGTATATGCTACTGAAAAGCGGCGACATGTTTGGGGAGAAAATGAATCATTTCAAGAAAATTTTCAAACCAATGAATTAAGATATAGCGGTAATGCTATCCAATTAGGCGCTGTTGGCTCGTATGAGTTTTCTAAAAATAACAAGATGGATTTTAATATAGGCCATTATACAGAAGATTTATCGAGACATGTTAAACATACTGATGCAGAAGTAGAGCCACAACAAATTTATAAACGCAAGTCAGAACGAGATAATTACACTTTTAATTGGTCAGATAAAAAAGGGCGTACAGCATGGACTATTGAGTCTAATTATACAAAAATGAAAGAAGATGATGTGGCGCTTACTAATTATAGTGGTCGCTCACGTTATGAAGGGAAAAATGAATTAAAATATATAGATAATGTTGATCATCGCCAGAAAACGATACAAGCAAATTTTATGACAGATCTTAACGATCAACATGTATTGAGTTATGGATTTGGACAATCTATCGAAACAGGAGAGGGTAGTCGTTTGAAGGCATCTCCTCATAGAAAAACGATGAAAGTGAATCCGTGGGACTATGATAAAAATTTAATGGTAGATAGCGTTGATAATATTGAAGGTCTATCAAACACAGCAGCTAATAATAGAAAATTATTATGGTCTCATATTCATGATTATGCATTTAATGAAAATAATGTGTGGCAACAAAATTATGAATATTATGGGTTAAAAGATAATAGTAAACCTTTGGTGTCGTATAATGACTATGTTAAATATGGCTTAGAAAAAGGCGAAATTTCTATGTCAAAATATACAGGGAGCATTTCTGGTAATAGTGGTTATGATACGCCGTCAAAATCGTGGTTTTTAAATAATTATCAACCTTTTAAAGAAGCATTAGAACGAGAAAACCCAACATTAGCAAATACATCATATACTAATATAGTAGGTAAGTATTTTTCTGAAGGTGTCTCTCATGATCCACGAATTAATAAGACAGCACCTATTTATAATGGTAAAAAGTTTATGGGTGAGTATCGTGAACGTAATAATCAAATCACTGTAGGTAGTGGAGAGATAAAAAAACGACATATTTATATTGGTGATACTTGGCAAGTGTCAGATGACACGATTTTTACACCAATTATTCGTGCTGATTGGAGCAGCTTATTTGGACTTAATATATCTGGAAACCTTGGCATAACGCACATGGTTCATGGGAATCCACATCGTCGATTAAAAACTAATATTGGTACAGGATATACAGAACCAGGAATGGGTGAGCTGTGGTATAACTGGGAAATGTTTGGTAGTACACCAATTGCTATGGGATATGCTCGTATGGGTTGGTGGTGGGATGGAAATCCTAATTTAAAACCAGAAAAATCCGTTAATTATGATATTAGTTTAGAAGGAGAGAATAAAAAAACAACTTGGCGAGTAGGTATATTTCATAACCAGATTAAAAACTATATGACTACTTACTTTACAGGTAAAGTTAAGGATTTTGCACCTTATTTGAGTTTTACTGAAAAATGGAAAGTGGCACCTGATCTTATTTATAGTTTTAAAAATATAGGGAAGGCTGATATTACAGGACTTGAGTTTGAAGTTACACAAAAGCTTGGTCATTACTGGTCTACTAAATTAGGTTATACTTGGCTTCATGCGATTAATAAATCAGACCCTACTATGCCACATCAATTATTAGACAAACCAGTACATAAATTTGATATTAATATTAACTATACGAATAAAAAATCTGGTTGGAATGGTTCTTTATGGAGTAATTATTATATTAATATGTTAGACTCTAATTCTTTGGCAAATTCATCCAATTATTGGAGTATGGAGGGATTAGACAAACAAGCTAGTCAAATTTATGCACATCGTTCAGATTATAAAAAGAAAACATTTGGTATTTGGAATTTTATATTGCAAAAACAAATCGGTAAAGATTCATTGGCATATATAGGAGTTAATAATATATTCAATCACCATGATGATGATCGAGCTATACAGTCACGAGTATATCGTTTTGGTATTAACATGAAATTTGGCAGTGGTGATATAACTAGTGATGGCAATTTTGAAAGTCCTTTTATCTTATCTAAGTTATCATTGGATGATTTTGTAGCATCATCGTTTGATAGCAATAAACAACGTGGAGTTACTTTAATTGGTGACTATCGTGCAAGGTGGAATGCACATGGTGGATCTAATCGTGCAGGTGTTATATTCCGTACAGATACGAGTGTGGCGACAGGAAGCAAAAATATGTATGATGCAGATGGTCACTCATTTGGACAACGTCTTCGATTAGGAATTGATGCTAGAATGAATGATACATTGCATGTAAAAGTAGTAGGCAGTGCATCTAGTACATCTAATATAGATACGAAGCTTGATTTAGATAAGAATAAATCACTTAACAAACAGAGAATTGATAAACTAGATGTTACAAAACATGTAAATCATTGGGACTTTTCAATTGGCCGATTAACAGAATCTATGGGCGTAACTGGCTACTGGTTTGGTAAAGAATTTGATGGAGTTCGTGCTATTTGGACGGGCCAGAATTCCCAAATTCGTATAGGCTATGGGTCTTTAAAAGGTAGTACTGGTATTATTGATTCTCCATATACTCATATTTTGTATGAAAAGTTCAAACGACCAGTTACTGTGAATGAACTACTTGGAATTAAGCCTGATGCTACTGGTACTAATTATGATTCTTCATATAAACCATTAGAACCATCAGATGTCATAAAAGGAGCAGATAAAAATATTAATTTTTATAAACAATTGAGAGATTCTGTTGATGCTAATGAACCATTAGAAAAACGAGCTGACATATTACGCAGATTAGTAACAATAGTAAATAAAGCTTATGGAAAGGAAATGAATAAGATTCGTATTCCATTAGCTCTTTATGGAGATAATAAAATTGAACCTGTATATAAAATAATTAATAAAAAAACAAAAAAAGAACTCATGGTAAGAGGGCTAGACCTTAATTTTTCAACACAGATTACAAGTAATACAACAGATGAAGACTTGAAATTTATTGAAAAATATGGTGATGCATTAAGTATTAAAGGTTCGGAAATTAGTGCATTAGAAACGAATAAAGATGGTAAAGTGGGATGGAATTATCTACAATCAGCAAATAAAAAGGCTTCTATTATTTCTGCATATAATGAACTTGCAAAACATGAGATCCGTAAATTATGGAAAATCTATGATACTGATGAATATCGTAATGAAATGATTACGCGAGCTGTTGAAAAAACTGCTGATGGAACATGGAAGCCTATTACGGTCAATGAAACATGGGGAGATTATGAGTTGCCTAAAACTGTGACAATTGCTGATTTAGAAGAGTCAATCATACCACCAGATGATTGGGCCGCAGGTCCATATAAACCTATCAATAGTGACAGATTAATTGAATCTATCTATGAATCTAGCTTTACAGGTGAAGGTTCACCGCAAGGTTTAACTATTTATGGATCTGAAGGACGTCTCCCACAAGTATTTTTATCATATCTTTATAATTTAACTAAAGTATTATATTCTGCTGAAGATGGAAGTAAACAACCACGAGCCGGATTAGGGGATGCAATCGGTTTAATTGTTAAAACTGAAGGATCTGTTATGGAGCAAGATGTGATACCTTCCATTCATCAAACTGTATTTTCACAAGTTAAGCACAGGTTGAATCATAATTTAGGTTTCAATGCTTGGTATTTGCAATCCATTAATGATGACACATATACTATTGGTGCAGCTAATGGCAAGAACAATGATATGTCAAAATTTAATCACTTAGCTAATGTGTGGGGCATAGGGGCTAAATGGCAATTTGGTAGAAGTGCTATTCTATCCTTTGACTATGGACGTAATCAAACTAATTTTGGACGATATATGAATGGTCATTCCGTAGGGTATCAAGAGGCTGACTCTGGGGATTATCAAGCTAAAGGACATGTTGATGGTGGCACTCCTTATTTTTGGACTGCACGATTAGATATTGGTAAAGCAGATATCAATGTCCCTCGTAGCTGGAATATGTTTGTAGATTATAAATATTTCCAACACGGTTCATTCTTTGGTGGCAACGGGACTGAATCCTTACCAGATCGCTATTTAGATGGTATACGTAGCTTTACTATAGGTACTGGATATGTGCCAACGAAGAATGTTCTTTGGGAAATGTTCTATACTTTTGATGCAAAAGGCACTAATAAACGAGATACATTATTTGGTCCTGAAAATTTCTCATTAGGTGATTATGCAAGAGTACAAGCTACTTATAGATTCTAAAGTAGAAGTAATGGTATCCAGTTATTTGTATTGGTATGATATAGTATTAGTTATACTAGTAAATTTTATATAGAGTAAAATACATTTACCATATTTCTCAATATAAACACATATTTATATTGACACCGTAACATCTAACTTGTACAATTATGATAATAGCTAAGAAACAGAGTAGTAGTCTCGTATCAGCGAGTGAGGATAGTGTAAGCTCACAATTGAGTCGAAGGCGCTGTGGAGCTTTGACAGGAACGCCAATTGGTTAGTAAAGGTCGATTAAAAAAGAGGGCATATTGCCAAGTAGGGTGGAACCGCGGGTTATTCTCGTCCCTGTAGCGAATTTCGTTGCAGGGACGTTTTATTTTGTTCAATTACCATCGATTATGAGTATGTGGAGGATTGATTATGACATTTCAAGAGATCATACTAAATTTGCAAAAATTCTGGGGCGAACATGGCTGTGTATTGCAAAATCCTTATGACGTAGAAAAAGGTGCGGGCACCATGAACCCAGCAACATTTCTTCGTGCCATAGGACCAGAGCCTTGGTCTGTTTGTTATGTAGAACCATCACGTCGTCCGGCAGACGGTCGCTACGGAGATAATCCAAATCGTTTATATCAACATCATCAGTTTCAAGTGATTATTAAACCATCGCCAGATACGATACAAGAATTATATTTAGAGAGTTTGGCGGTCTTAGGAATTCATGCGGAAGAACATGATATTCGATTCGTAGAAGACAACTGGGAATCTCCTACATTGGGAGCATGGGGCCTCGGTTGGGAAGTCTGGCTTGATGGGATGGAAGTAACACAATTTACCTACTTTCAACAAGTTGGCAGCATAGACGTAAAGCCAGTTTCTGTAGAGATTACCTATGGATTAGAACGATTGGCCATGTACATTCAAGGGGTAGAAAATGTGTACGACTTGAAATGGAATGATACCGTTACCTATGGAGACGTGTGGCATGCTAACGAAGTGGAACAATCTACCTATAATTTTGAATTAGCCAATACAGATATGTTATTTACCTTATTCGACATGTATGAATCAGAAGCAAAACGCATTTGTGAATTAGGCTATGTGCTACCAGCCTATGATTATGTATTAAAATGTTCGCATACATTTAATTTGCTTGATTCTCGCGGGGCTATCAGTATTAGTGAAAGAACGGCATTTATTGGTCGTGTACGTGCATTAGCCCGTATATGTGCAAAAGCACAATTAAAAAAACGAGAAGAATTAGGATTCCCACTTTTGAAAGGAGATAAATAAGATGGCAAAGGATTTTTTATTTGAAATTGGCTGTGAAGAAATTCCAGCGGGCTTTATGAATCAAGTTCTTGCTCAGCTAAAAGAATTAGCTGTACAACAATTAAGAGACCATCATCTCTCTTTTGAAAGTATTGCTACAAAAGGTACACCACGAAGACTCGCATTACAAATTTTTGGACTCGATGAAAAGTCTGCCGATATGCATGAGGAACATAAGGGGCCTTCTGTGGCAATCGCTTATGATAAAGATCATCAACCTACAAAAGCGGCAATGGGCTTTGCACGAGGAAAAGGTATTGATGTATCTAAGTTAGTAGAAAAAGATGGATATATCTATGCGGTTACTATGACACAGGGCGTGAAAGCAGAAACCATTTTAAAAGATATACTACCAGAATTGATTCATGGCTTGAGTTTCCCTAAATCCATGCATTGGGGCAATTTAGATGACAAGTTTGTTCGACCTGTTCGTTGGTTAGTGGCATTACTTGATGATACAGTGATTCCTGTAGAATTTGCTACGATACAATCAGGTAATGTATCGCGAGGACATCGCTTTTTAAGTAATGGGGACTTTACCATTCCGGATGCAGAAAGTTATGAAAAGGCTTGTGAAGAAAATTTTGTCATGGTCGACCAAGATAAACGTCGTTCGTTGATTAAGAAACAATTATTTGACTTAGCGGATGAAAAGAATGCTCATATTGTTTGGGATGATGAATTACTAGAAGAAATTAACTATTTAGTAGAATGGCCTACGGCTCTATGTGGGGAATTTGATGAATCCTATTTAGAATTGCCAGATGCTGCTATTGTTACACCTATGAAAGATCATCAACGCTATTTTCCATTGATGACAAAAGAGGGAAAGCTATTACCTATGTTTTTGACGGTTCGTAATGGATCTGACCATTCCTTAGAAACAGTACAGCATGGCAATGAACGTGTGTTACGAGCTCGCTTAGATGATGCAAAATTTTTCTTTAAGGAAGATAGAAAAACAGCATTGGCGGATCGTAGTGAAGGATTGACTCGGATTGTATTCCAAGAGGGTCTAGGAAATTTAAGTGATAAAACAAAGCGCTTATTAGAATTAGGTGCAGTATTAGGGGAAGCAGTTAATTTAGAAGAATCGGAATTAGTTATTTTAGAACGGGCTATACAATTAGCAAAGACTGATTTAACGACAGGTATGGTTACAGAATTTACTGAGTTACAAGGTGTCATGGGGAAAGAATATGCCTTGCTAGATGGAGAATCACCTGAAGTGGCAGAAGCTATTTATGAACAGTATTTACCACGTTTCGCAGGTGATGTACTGCCAACAACAAGCGCTGGTAAAGTATTATCTATTATCGATAAAATCGATAATATTGTAGCTACTTTTAGCCGTGGGTTAATTCCAACTGGCTCACAAGACCCTTATGCATTACGTCGGCAAACAATTGGTATACTAAATATATTGATGGACTCTGAATGGAATGTAAGCTTAGTTCCAATTTTCACGAAGGCTATGGAATTATTACAAGTACCTGAAGAAGAACAGCGTGAATTAATGAAACAGGTAACAACGTTCTTTACATTGCGGTTGAAACATATTTTCTTGGATCGCCAATTACCTCATACAGTGATAGAATTAATACTTTCTAATGATAGTACTACTGTAGCTGATGCAGAGGGATTAGCTCAAGCTATTATGAATAATCGCATTGATGAACAGGAAGAACTAGTACAAGCTTTCACACGTATGTATAACTTGGTGAAAGATATTTCTTATAGCGGTGTTGATGAAAGTGCCTTACAAGAGCAGGCTGAAATTACTTTATTTAAAAAGGCATTAGAAGCCTATAACCTAAGTCAAAGCGCATGGGAACAGGAAGCATATGCGAAAGTGGTGGCCGTGCCAGCTACATTAATCGATTCGATTAATGAGTTTTTTGAAGCAGTTATGGTTATGGATAAAGATGAAGCTATTAAGAATAATCGATTACAATTGCTTCGATTAGCCTATGAATCTATGGCAATTATCGGTGATATTAGTGCATTGAAATAATATAGTTTTATCGCCTTAGGGGAATGGCAATACATTTTTGGTATATATCGGTGAGGAGATAGAATCCTTATTAAAACCTATGAAAGGTATATATTAGAGTAGTGCACTTCACAATGTATAGTGAATGATGTAAAAAAACTTGCTATTTTTCTATCAGTTGTGATAAAATTGTAGTGTTAATTTGAGATAGTCCGCTGCTCATGAGGTGTGAGTAAGAATGTCTACAATAGGAGGAAATAAAATGAATATTATTAATGTGCTTGAACAAGAACAACTTCGTGCAGACATTCCTGCGTTCCGTGCTGGAGATACAGTACGTGTTCATGTAAAGGTAGTCGAAGGCAGCCGCGAACGTATTCAGATGTTTGAAGGCCTTGTTATTAAACGCCAAAACGGCGGCATTCGTGAAACTTTTACAGTTCGTCGTATTGCATCTGGCGTTGGTGTAGAAAGAACATTCCCTTTACACAGCCCACGTCTTGCTAAAATCGAAGTTCTTCGTCATGGTATCGTTCGTCGTGCTAAATTGTACTACTTACGTAATCTTACCGGTAAAGCTGCACGTATTCGTGAAAAACGCTAATTATTTAATAAAGGGTTGCCAAAGGCAGCCCTTTATTTTTATAGAATTACCTATATATGACAGTATTAATACAATAAAGCGATACGATGGATAGAATTCTATTGCATTGCATCATAGAACTAGAACATATAGTTATGTATATACATTGGCGTTTTATATACTAGAGAGAAAAATTTCATGTCCTGATGGCAATCTAGCATATATGATAGTGGGAGGATATATGGCGAATCAAAATAAAGAATTATTTCCTGTAGTGCATTGGTTTCCAGGTCATATGGCGAAAGCGACTCGTATGATTCAAGAGCATATAAAAAAGGTTGATGTGGTCATTGAATTATTGGATGCTCGTATACCACGAAGTAGTGCTAATCCTGTTATGATTGATACCATTGGTAATAAACCACATATAATTATTTTAAATAAAGCTGACTTGGCGGATCCGATGATAACCAAGCAATGGATTGAATTTTTCAAATCTAAGCAGCTATCTGTGTTGGCGATGGATTCTAAAGTGGGCAATGGGAAAAAGCAATTAATTAAGTTGGTAGAAACATTGAGCCAACCAATTATGAATCGATGGATACAAAAAGGGATTCGTCCGAGATCGGTACGAACCATTATTCTAGGTATACCAAATGTAGGAAAATCTACGTTGATCAATCAATTAGCTGGTTCTGGAGCAACGAGAACTGCTAATAAACCAGGCCATACAAGAGGTCAGCAATGGGTGAAAATTGGGAAAAACTTGGAGCTCTTAGATACGCCAGGGGTTTTGTGGCCTAAATTAGAGGATCAGCGGGCTGCAGCTAGGCTTGCGATGACTGGATCGATTTCTGATGATGTGTACGATTTAGAGTCCGTCATACAGCAATTAATAGAGACGATACTCACCATACATCCACAGAGTTTGATAGAGCGATATAAACTAAAAGAAGAACAATTGATAGATGCACCTTCTATTATTGAACATATTGGACGACGTCGTGGGTGCTTAGTCAGTGGCGGTATAGTAGATATTGATAAAGCTCGTCGTATTATTTTGACAGATTATCGTAGTGGGAAATTAGGTGTTATGACGTTAGATCGTGTCGATGAGGAACGGTATTATGTTGAAGACTGAATTTGAAAAGTTAACAGTATCATCAATTAAAGAATTGTTAGTTGATGAAGTAGCACTAGACTATCTATTATGGGCACAGGAAGATAGGAGAAGTTCTGTTAGACAATTAGCACAGTCATATATTAATAAACAGAAAAAATTAGTAAAAGAACGGCAAAGAATCGATGGCATGTATGCATTTGAAGAAGTGTTTTATAACCAAGGTATGTACCATGTAGCTGGAGTTGACGAGGTAGGAAGAGGGCCTATTGCTGGACCAGTAACGGTGGCAGCTGTCATATTGCCACCTCATATATGTATACTTGGTTTAAATGATTCTAAAAAATTGTCTGAACAGAAACGAGAAGCTTTATATGAAGAGATACAGGAAAAAGCAATAGCTATTTCTTGTGTTTCGTATGGCCCAGAAATCATTGATTCTCTTAATATTTATGAAGCTACAAGAAAGGCTATGTATGAAGCTGTTAGTACTTTATCAGTAGCACCTGAGGCAGTACTCGTTGATGCGATGAAATTACCTAATTTAACGATACCTGTAGAATCTATTATTAAAGGGGATAGCAAGAGTGCTACGATTGCAGCTGCGTCTATTATTGCTAAAGTGACGCGTGATCGATATATGAAGTCATTAGAAGTAGAGTATCCTGGGTATGGTTTTTCTATTCATAAGGGGTACTATACAGAATTACATCGAGAAGCATTAGAAAATCAAGGTGTTACTCCGATTCACAGGCGTAGTTTTGAACCGATTAAAACACTTACAGGATTTGCGAAATAGAAAATTACATATCTCTTTTACTAGAAGAATTTATATAAAATTGATGAGGCAGTCACACTACTGGTGTGACTGCCTTTCTTTACGTGTAGGTTTTATAGTTTGTATGATAAATATATAGCTATCATGATAATACTAGATAGTGATACTAGGAATGAAAGATAAATGGCGAGGTATGTATGGATTCTAAGTTATTTAACAAACGGTGGTTAGGGCGACATGGTGAAGAAAAAGCAGTTTCATATTTAATAAAGAAAGGATATCACATTCTCTTAACAAATTATACGTGTCCTTTTGGGGAAATTGATATTATTGCAATGATCGATGAGATGATTGTGTTTGTAGAGGTGAAAACTAGAACGTCTATACGATATGGTATACCGATTGAGGCGGTCAATTGGAAAAAACGGCAACATATAAAAAAAACAGCATTCCATTATATAGAGCAAGAGGGATTATACGATAGGAATATACGATTTGATGTCATAGCTATTATGGTGCACGATGATGATTCTTATGATATAGAGCATTATGAAATGTGTTTTTGAGACAGAAAGTAAGGAGAGATGTTATGTATGCAAAAGTATATGGCGCTTCTATACAAGGTATAGAGGGGCAATTAATTACGGTAGAAATTGATATAGCGCAAGGAATGCCTACATTTGAAATAGTAGGTTTACCTGCCGCATCGGTAAAAGAGGCACGTGAACGTGTGCGTGCAGCGTTAAAAAATACTGGCTATGAATTTCCGATGCGTCGCATTATTGTCAATTTGGCGCCAGCTGATTTGCGTAAAGATGGGGCAGCTTTAGATTTAGCAATTGCTATCGGAATTATTGTGGCAACAGGACAGTTGAAATTACCAAAAAAAGAGAAAGAAAAATTTTGTAGTAGTACTGTGTTTATTGGTGAATTATCCTTAGAGGGCGATATTAGACCTGTGACAGGCGTATTAGCCATGACACTTGGTGTTTTATCTGATACGATACAGACTGTATATACGAGTGTTGATAACGCAAAAGAAGCGAGTTATATAGGTGGGAATTGTGCGGTGGGCGCAGGCACACTCAAAGAGATTATGTCTATTATCGAAAAACAACAAGACGTGGCGCCTAGATTCATTACAGAAATAGATAGTGCTATGGATACGTTACAGATGAAAGATATGGACTGTGATTTTTCTGATGTGCGGGGACAGTTTTTGGCTAAACGAGGATTAGAGATTGCTGCTGCAGGGTTTCATAACAGCATGATGATAGGTCCACCTGGTTCTGGTAAAACAATGTTAGCTGAAAGGCTCATGACAATTCTTCCAAGAATGACAAAAGAAGAAGTATTAGAAGTTAGTAAAATTTATAGTATTGCAGGGTTATTGCCGAGTGGAAACTTACAATTACATCGACCTTTTAGAAAGCCGCATCATACAGTTACATTAAAAGGCATGGCGGGAGGAGGTATACCTCCGAAACCTGGAGAAATTACATTAGCACATAAAGGTATTTTATTTCTAGATGAAGCTGCTGAATTTAAACGTGAAATATTAGAGGTATTACGACAACCCATAGAAACTCGAGTTATTCAAGTCTCTAGGGCAGGTATATGTTATGAATATCCAGCAGATTTTTTATTAATTATATCAATGAATCCATGTCCATGTGGATTTTATGGAGATCATGAGCATCCATGTATATGTAAAAGAAATGATATAAAGCGATATCGGAATAAATTATCAGGTCCCTTATTAGATCGTATTGATATTTCTATGGATGTACAGAGGCCTAAGTATGAAGATTTACTTTCTACGAAAGAAAATAGTGAATCGTCACAGGATATAGTAAACAGAGTACAGTTGGCTAGGAATCGGCAATATGAACGGTTTTTAACTACATCGTATCAGTTTAATTCACATATGACGCATAGAGATATAGAGTATTTTTGCTCTCTATCAAAGGAAGCACAAACGATATTAGAGGAATATTTTAGAACCTATCATATTAGCGCTAGAGCATACGATAAGATTATTAAAGTAGCACAAACAATTGCTGATTTATCTGATTCTGATGTAATTGATGTGGAACACATTGCAGAATCTATTACATATAGAAGTTCATGGGAGGGAATACAATAATGGTAACATATAGAGACAATTATGAAGAAAAAACATATACTGAGAGAGAATGTATTGCAGGTTTTCAGTCGATACCAGGTGTGGGTGGTACAACAATTCGTGAAATTATCAATACCTATGGTAATGCTAATGTGGCATGGCAAGCATTGCAAGTGAATGAAAATATAGATTCGTTACAGGGGATTAGTCAAAAGCAAAAATCGGCTATTAAAGGATATGTTGTTGACTCGCATATTGATGAATTATTGGTTTCTTTACAACAGCATGGTATTGAATTTGTAACATATCAAGAAGCTATTTTTCCTACCTGTTTGAGTAATATTTATAATCCTCCAGCAGTATTGTTTTTAAAGGGGAATGCTCAATTGCTGACTATGCTAGAAAAATCGATTGCTATGGTAGGCGCTAGAGAATGTAGTATTTACGGTCGCAATGTGGCACATCATTTTGCTAAAAAGTTGGCAGAAAATGGTGTTATTATTGTGAGTGGTGGTGCTAGAGGGATTGATTCATTTTGTCATGAAGGTGCTTTGTATGGAAAAGGAGCAACCATAGCAGTTATGGGTTGTGGATTAGATCAAGTGTATCCACCAGAAAATAAATATTTATTTGATAAAATTATAGAAAATGGAGGCCTATTGGTTTCTGAATTTCCACCTCACGTGCCACCACATGGAAAGAACTTTCCATCAAGAAATCGTATTATTAGTGGCTTAGCAAGAGCCGTAGTAGTGGTAGAAGCTAAGGCAAGCAGTGGGTCTTTGATTACAGCAGATATGGCTATTAATGATGGAAGAGATGTATTTGCTATTCCCGGTAATGTATTGGATCATTATGCAGAGGGGAATCATTGGTTATTGCGCCAAGGAGCCTCTGTATTAACAGATCCAATGGATATTTTAGAAGAGTATCAATGGGATATATCAAAATTGCCATCAAAATCTAGTGGCGATAATAAGTCGAGTATGGTAAGCTTTACTATGGAAGAGCGTAAAGTTTTAGCAACTTTACAAACTGATATACCGATGCATATCGATGATATTGTCATAAAAACAGAGTTAGCATTGTCTGTAGTTCAATCTATATTGTTAACGTTAGAAATGAAACATTATATAGAAAAAGTTGATACACGAGGATATATAATCAGTGTACTTGGGAGTGGTGTAGTTGTCCATTAAGCGTTCCATTGTTATTGGCGAAGTATTATCGTCAAATCATGTAGAAAAAGAAATAATTGACCAGAAAGATAAGGAGAGTAAGAATAAAGTTTCTCGTAAATCTTCAATCATTAGAGGATCCATTCAAGATAAATCGATTATTAAGCCGATTGGAATGGTAGCAGAGTTACATAAACCTAGAGAGTTTAAAAAAGATGGGAAAATATTGGTGATAGTGGAATCGCCAGCTAAATCAAAAACAATTGAAAAATTTTTAGGATCTGATTATATAGTAAAAGCTAGTATGGGGCATTTGCGCGATTTACCTAAAAGTAATTTAGGTATTAACATTGAAGATGGCTTTGTTCCTAACTATACTAACTTAGTCACTAGAAAAAAGTTGATTAAAGAGTTACAAGCATGTGCCGATGAAAGCCGTGCCATTTTATTAGCCACTGACCCTGATCGTGAGGGAGAAGCAATTTCATGGCATTTGGCATATATTTTAAACTTAGATGATACATCTACTTGTCGTATCACATTTAATGAAATTACAAAAAGTGCAGTAGATAAAGCGATTGCACATCCAAGAACTATTGATATGAATATGGTAGACGCTCAACAAGCACGCCGTATTCTTGATCGATTGGTAGGCTATAAATTAAGTCCATTATTATGGAAAAAAATATGTAAAGGACTTAGTGCTGGTCGTGTTCAATCGGTGGCAGTTCGTTTAATATGTGAAAGAGAACGAGAAATTCAAGCCTTTGTTCCTGAAGAATATTGGTCAATTGAAGCTAACTATAGCACTTCAGATGGTGAAGAATTTACGGCAGAGTTATCACATATTCGTGGAGAAAAAGCGAAAATTGTAAATGAATCGATGGCGTTGCTAATTAAATCTCATATAGAGCATCAATCTGCTACTGTTTCATCTGTCGTAAAAAGAAAGCGACTACAAAAAGCGCAACCACCATTTACTACATCTACTTTGCAACAAGATGGAGTTCGTAAATTAGGATTTGGGGCTAAACGAACTATGATGATAGCACAACATTTGTATGAAGGGTTAGAGATAGGTGGATATGGACATGTGGGATTAATTACTTATATGCGTACTGATTCCACTCGTATCTCTAAAGATATGCAAGAAGCTGCTAAGGAATATATCATTAAGACATATGGTAATGCGTATTATCCTTCTAAGCCTAATGTGTATGGATCAAAAGAAAATGCGCAAGATGCTCATGAAGCAATCAGACCGACGACACTAGAATTAACACCAGAAGTTGTAAGGCCATTTTTAAATCGTGATGAACTTAAGTTGTATACATTAATTTGGAATCGTTTTATGGCAAGTCAGATGAGCCAACAACAAACGGAATCCTTATCTATACAATTAGAATGTGGTGAGTATACACTTAAAGCATCGGGAAGTAAGGTTATCTTTAAAGGGTTTAGTGAAGTATATGATGATAGCAAGAAACGTGATGGTGGAAATAAACAAGTACCATTATTGCAAAAAGACACTGTCGTTACGAATTCCTCTGTACTACCTAATCAGCATTTTACACAACCACCAGCACGTTATTCGGAAGCTAGTTTAATAAAAACGTTAGAAGAAAAAGGAATTGGTCGGCCAAGTACATATGCACCTATTATTGATACAATTCTTGGAAGAAATTATGTAGAAAAGCAAGATAAACAATTTATTCCTACTGAACTAGGCTTTATAGTGGTGGACTTCTTAGTGGCTCATTTTAGTGCTATTATCAACACTGATTTTACTGCACATTTAGAAGATGACCTTGATAAAATTGCTAGTGGTCAAGATACCTATCGTGATGTATTAGATAGAGTTTATTCTGTTTTTTTACAGGAATTATCGATTGCTAATAATGTGGAGAAAGTTAAAATTTCTACTGAAGAAAGTGGAGAAGTTTGTGAGCTTTGCGGAAAACCGATGGTGTATAAATTCGGACGATTTGGTCGATTCTTGGCATGTTCAAATTTTCCAGAATGTACTAATACAAAGCCTATTACTATTAGCACAGGTATAGAGTGTCCTAAATGTAAAAAGGGTATGATTGTAGAACGAAAGTCTAAACGAGGGCGGGTTTTTTATGGTTGTGATACATATCCAACCTGTGATTTTATGACTTGGAATAAACCAATTAATGAATTTTGCGAAACCTGTGGTAGTATTATGACAGAAAAAGAATATAAAAATGGTACGGTTAAGAAATTCTGTTCTAACCCAGAATGTCCAACACAACCACCAAAGCGAGCTAGAAAAAAGAAGAAAGATGATACACGGGCAACGGATGATAAGAAATGATATTAATAGAGTGTCATACTATAGTAAGTTGCTAGAAGACTAAAGAATGAATAAAAGGAGATAGATAGAGTCGTGAATACAGATAGTGTAACTGTTATTGGCGCTGGATTAGCTGGATCTGAAGCAGCCTGGCAATTAGCACAACAAGGCATAGCCGTTCGTTTATATGAAATGCGACCAGTACAACAATCCCCAGCACATCATACAGATCAATTTGCTGAGTTAGTATGTAGTAACTCTTTACGTGCTGGAAATATTGAAAATGCTGTAGGATTATTAAAAGAAGAAATGAGACAGTTACATTCGATTATTATGGAATGTGCCGATGCTACATCAGTACCAGCTGGCGGTGCTTTAGCAGTGGATCGTCATTTATTTAGCCAGATGGTAACTGAGAAAGTTTCTAATCATCCGTTGATTACTGTTGTTCGTGAGGAAGTAACAACTATTCCTAAGGATGGTATTGTAATTATTGCAACAGGACCATTGACGGCACAACCACTAGGTGAAGAAATTAGAAATTTAACAGGACATAAAGATTTTTATTTTTATGATGCAGCGGCACCTATTGTATCTGCAGAGTCTTTGGATTATGAAAAAGTTTTTTCTGCTTCTCGCTATGACAAAGGAGAAGCAGATTATTTAAATTGTCCTATGGATGAAGGACAGTACAAAGAATTTTTACAAGCTTTATTAAGTGCAGAGGTAGTCAGACCGAAAGAGTTTGAAAAAGAAATTTATTTCGAAGGATGTATGCCTGTAGAAATTATGGCATCTCGTGGATGCGATACATTACGATATGGACCATTAAAGCCAGTGGGGTTAGTTGATAAACGAACTAATCGTGAATCATATGCTGTGGTTCAGTTGAGAAAAGAAGATAGAGCAGGTACATTATATAATCTAGTAGGCTTTCAAACACATTTGAAATGGGGCGAACAAAAACGAGTCTTTTCTATGATTCCTGGCTTGGAGAATGCTGAGTTTATTAGATATGGAGTTATGCATAGAAATACATATATTAATTCACCAGAACTATTAAATCATGCATTTCAGTTACAAAAAGATAAACGATTATTTTTTGCTGGGCAAATGACAGGTGTAGAAGGATATGTTGAGTCGACAGCATCTGGCTTAATGGTGGGCTTGCAGGTAAGTCGATATGTAGAAAAAAAAGACTTTATACGATTCCCACGTACTACTGCTTGTGGTGCACTTGCTAATTATATTAGTGCCTATGAAGGAAGCAATTTCCAACCTATGAATGTTAATTTTGGCATTATTGACCCTTGGCCAGAACGGATAAAAAAACGAGAAAAAAATCCTAAAATTGCACAACGAGCATTGGATGATTTAAACATTTTGAAAGAAAGGGAAAAACTATGATACCTGAATTTCACGCGACAACTATATGTGCTGTGCAGCGAAATGGGGCAACAGCTATTGCTGGAGATGGACAAGTAACATTAGGACAATCTGTAGTGATGAAAAATACAGCACAAAAAGTACGACGCTTATATAATGGCAAAATTATTGCTGGCTTTGCAGGATCTGTAGCAGATGCATTTACTTTATTTGATAAATTTGAACATAAATTAAATCAATATAATGGGAATTTAATACGAAGTGCAGTAGAATTAGCAAAGGAATGGCGTAGTGATAAAATACTAAGGAATTTAGAAGCATTACTGTTAGTGACAGATGGAACGAATATATTACTTGTATCAGGTAATGGTGAAGTTATTGAGCCAGATGATGGAATCTGTGCAATTGGCTCAGGTGGAAATTATGCATTAGCTGCAGCTAGGGCATTACAATTAAATACACAATTAACGGCCAAAGAGATTGCAGAAAAATCATTACATATCGCCGCTGATATTTGTGTGTTTACAAATCATAATATTATTGTCGAAGAATTGTGATACTAGATATAGATTTGAATATTGAGAAATCATAATAGAATATTTTCGTAGACAGGTTTATGGGTGATTATTAATATACACACCTTAGTTAGATGTGTTTAGGTAAGCAGATTGATTAAAAAATAATAATTAGGGTGTTACGTTTACATATAGAGTTAAAATTGATGTGAGGTATAACATGGATATGAGTCAATATACGCCTCGACAAATTGTAGAGGAATTAGATAAATATATTGTAGGACAAGGGGAAGCAAAAAAGATGGTTGCTATCGCATTACGTAATCGATGGAGAGCGAAACAACTACCAGATGATGTACGGGATGAATATGTACCTAAAAATATTTTATTAATTGGCTCTACAGGCGTGGGAAAGACAGAAATTGCTCGTCGTTTGGCAAAATTAATAAAAGCTCCTTTTGTTAAAGTAGAAGCAACTAAATTTACAGAAGTTGGCTATGTTGGTCGCGATGTAGATCAAATGGTTCGTGATTTAGTAGAAAATTCTGTTCGCATGATAAAAGCCAAAATGCTTGAGGAACAAAAACATAAAGCAGAAGAATTAGCTAATCGACGATTGTTTGCTATTTTATATCCACATCTAGTTAATGAACCTAATAATACAAGAAAAACAACCAGTAGTGTCTCGGTAGAATCTAAGGAAGAACTAGCAGATTCAGAAAAGACTAGTCGTACACCTGAGATACAAGAGTTAGACAAAGATAAATTATATGATGAATTAGTCAATGGTTTGTTGGATGATCGTGATATAGAGATTGATGTAGAAGAATCACCAAAATCATTTACAGGTATTCTAGCAGGTAGCAATGTAGAGGAAATTAGTAATAATGTGCAAGATATGATTAATTCTATTATTCCTATGCGAAAGAAGAAAAGACATACTACAGTTGCTAAAGCAAGAACTATTTTTTGTGAAGAAGAAGCACAAAAATTATTAGATATGGATACTATCATAGAACATGCTATTGAGGCAGCAGAACAAGATGGTATTATATTTATTGATGAATTTGATAAGATAGCTAGCCATAGTCATCAAAGTACGCCAGAAGTATCTCGTGATGGAGTACAACGTGATATTTTACCTATTGTAGAAGGGGCTACCGTTACTACAAAGTATGGACCAATCAAGACAGAACATATTTTATTTATTGCAGCAGGCGCCTTTCATGTGTCAAAGCCGTCTGACTTGATTCCTGAATTACAAGGACGGTTTCCTATTAGAGTGGAATTAAATAGTTTAACACAAGAAGATTTTAAATCTATTTTAACGACCCCACAACAGGCACTCATTAAACAATATTATTTATTATTACAGGCAGATAATGTAACAATTCATTTCACGGAAGAGGCTATTGATAAAGTGGCAGAGCTTGCTTATCGTGTTAACAATGAAACAGAAGATATTGGTGCCAGACGATTACATACTATTTTAGAAAAACTATTGCAAGATATTTCGTTTAATGCACCACCTTCTGAACCAATCGAAATTACTATTACCAAAGAAATGGTTGAAGATCGGCTAAGTGGTATTGTTGAAGATATAGATATATCTAATTATATTTTATAGGGATTGTATTGTGTGTACATAGAATATATTGATTATCAGGTCGATTTAGTATAAATGATAGATAGAAAGAATATAGTGCAAGTATATGACTCGATTATTTCTAATAGATTCAGTATGATGAAGCATATATAGGATAAAAAATAATGATATACATGAATTTATATGCTGCACTATACATATTTATTTACCACCATATAATTTTATAATTATATTTATCAGTTTTATTTATATAGAAAGCTCTTTTATATGCTTTTTGTAGTTTTACAATAAGCCTATGAAGGAGCTTTTTATTATGAATATATGAATATATAATACAATATATTTTGATAATATATTAATTATATTTATTTTGGCACTCATAAAAAAATAATAACTTAGAAATTTATATTTATCAACATATAACTTATGGTTATATTTGAATGAAAAATATTTATTTTATTTATTCTCAATTAGAATGTATATTACCCTGTGTAGTCTTTTTACAAGCGTATTCTTGATTTAGTTGATTATCATTAATGAAAATTCAATCTGGTATTTTTCTGTTTTTGATGGTAAATAATTAGGGAAAAGATTATCAATGTAAAGACTTTTACAGTATTTAAATAATGCATTTTGTTATTAAGAAAAGTTATATATCGAATGAAGATATATGGCTTTGGTAGGAGGTTATGAATATATGCAAGAAAAAAATGTAAAGAAATTTCGTATTAATTCATTGATGGTAATGAAAACTGTTGCCACAGTTATTGCCTTGTTTGGCATTATTCCATCTGCTAATGCTATGCATATCATGGAAGGCTACTTGCCACCACAATATTGTATAGCTTGGGGAGCCATTTGTATCCCATTTTTAATTGCTGGGTATCTTTCAATTAGAAAAACATTACAACATAATCGTCGTGCGATTACATTGTTAGCAATGGCAGGCGCATTTGTATTCGTTATTTCATCTTTGAAAATTCCATCTGTTACAGGTAGTTGCTCACATATGACTGGTACAGGATTAGGTGCTATTTTATTTGGACCAGTAGCAATGAGTATCTTAGGTATTATTGTTTTATTATTCCAAGCAATCTTATTAGCTCATGGTGGATTAACATCATTGGGTGCTAATACTTTCTCTATGGCAATTGCAGGCCCATTTATTTCCTATGCGATTTATAAAATTGCTAGCAAACTTGGCTTAGGTCGTTTAGTATCTGTATTTTTAGCTGCTTCATTAGGCGATTTAATTACTTACTGTGTTACTAGCTTCCAATTAGCTCTTGCTTATCCATCAGAAGTTGGCGGATTGATGGCATCTTTTGAAAAATTCCTAACTATATTTGCTGTTACGCAAGTGCCATTGGCTATTATTGAAGGTTTAATTACCGTTATTATTGTAATTGGTATTGAAACATATGCTAAACCAGAATTAGAAGCTATTGGTTTTATTAATAAGGAGGGAAAATAATGAACGGGAATAAGAAAACTGTTATCAGTCTTATTGTATTAATTATCTTTTTAGCAATTGCTCCGTTGTTATTTATTAAAGATGCTGAATTTAGTGGTTCTGATGACGCTGCAAGTAATGCAGTAGCAGAAATTACTGGTACAGAATATGAACCTTGGTTTGAACCTGTAGCTGAAACTTTAATTGGTGGTGAACTACCAGGAGAAGTAGAAAGTTTATTGTTCTGTGTACAAACAGGTATCGGTGTTGGCGTATTTGCTTTCTTAATGGGCCGCTTAGTAGAACGTAAAAAATGGAATCAAGTAAAATAAACGCATGATAGAGTAATTATTTATGGAATGCATAGTCTTTTATCTAATCAATAGGGAGCATTTATAGAATATGAGTCATAACAAGAAATATAAACATAAAAAACATGCTTTTTCTATAGACATGTATGCATATCATTCGAATATTAATTGTTGGAATCCAGGATTAAAGTTACTATTAGCTACATGTATGATTTGTTCTTGCATTGTATTGGATAATCTATATGTATCTATGAGTATCATACTTATTAGTATGTTTATTACTGTAGTGATTGGTAAGATGAATTTTCGTGAATATTTGATTATTTT
The DNA here is from genome assembly GCF_947090115.1 of Veillonella montpellierensis. Lineage (NCBI taxonomy): Bacteria > Bacillati > Bacillota > Negativicutes > Veillonellales > Veillonellaceae > Veillonella > Veillonella montpellierensis. The sequence goes on along the minus strand of NZ_CAMUMS010000002.1, from coordinate 36,329 downwards.
ATCCGTTCCTATTACCTTTTTGATCGTTGGAAGTCTTGTTATTGCATTTAACATAGATTCTGTAGAACGAGGATTATTTGGTATGTGGACACCACTTGGGTATATATTTGCTAGTCATGAAAGTTTGAATACGGTGTTACATTTGTGGGGAAAAGCATTTGGTAGTATGAGTGCCATGTTTATGTTGTCATTATCAACCCCATCGAATGAAATATTTTCAATCCTTCGTAAATTATATGTTCCAACATTAGTGATTGAATTGATGAATATGGTATATCGATTTGTATTTGTTATGATAGAAACCTTTCTGCATATGCATGAGTCAGCAGAATCAAGATTAGGATTTGTTAATTACCGTACTTCACTAAAAACATTTGGCTGTATTGCCAGCAATTTGTTCATCGTATCTATGAAAAAAGGAGATAGATACTATGATGCAATGGAAGCACGTTGTTATGATGGTAATTTAGTATTTTTAGAAACTGAAAAAGATATAACAGTTATACAAAGTGTAACGGTACTGGTTAGCATGATAATAATTCTAGGTATATGGATCATGACAAAATAGAAGACGTGTTGGGAAGGGTATAAGATATGAGTCATCCTATTATTAGTGTAAAAGATTTGCGATACTCCTATGGCATGGGGCAAGAAATTTTAAAAGGTGTTTCCCTTGATATTATGAAAGGTGAAAAAATCGCTGTTATAGGTACAAATGGAGCTGGTAAATCCACTTTCTTTTTAAATCTTAATGGCGTATTAACACCTGATAGTGGCGAAATTTATTTTCATGGACGTAAGATGGAACAATCAAAAGAAGATTTGATGGAACTTCGTCGAGGTATAGGTATCGTCTTTCAAGATGCGGATAATCAAATTATTGCCACTACAGTTATGGGAGAAGTTAGCTTTGGCCCTATGAATTTAGGATTACCTAAAGCGGAAGTCAAAAATCGTGTGCTAGAAGCTTTATCATATATGAATATAGCAGATTTTAAAGAACGAGCACCTCATTATTTATCTGGTGGCGAGAAAAAACGTGTGACTATTGCAGATATTATTGCTATGCACTCAGAGGTCATTGTTTTTGATGAACCAACAACAGCATTAGATCCAGTTAATGTATGTGCGTTAGAAACAGTTCTTCATAAGTTATCGAATGAGGGTAAAACTTTGTTGATTTCAACACATGATTTAGATTTTGCATATCGTTGGGCCAACCGCATTATAGTGTTTTCTAATGGACAGGTTATTGCTGATGGAATACCAGAAGATGTATTTCAACAAGAGGATATCTTAGTAAAAGCTAATTTAAAGACACCTACATTGTTATCAATGCGAAATATTTTATTGAAACATGGTGTATTGTTAGATACAGAGACATATCCTAAAACAGTAGAAGATTTTGATATACTTCTATAAATAATTTATAACAAGAAGTTTTACACATAAAAAACGATTACTAATATGAAATAACCCCTAAAATATTTATGATTTTAGGGGTTATCTTAGTATTCAATATGCATTATTTTAGAATTAAAGTGACACAAGTATTAGTAGTTGCTAATGTTTCTATACGGATGATTACTATATAGCTCAGAGCTTTTATTTTTTTCTTTTTTTAGTTGGATAGGAGTTCTTGTTTTCTATAGTAGTTAAATTTTTGTGGTTGGTCCCTGCGACTTGTAAATAAGTAAATACAATTATACTGAGTAATATGACAATCAGACTTGTTGTTTGTGCTGATGTAAATGTTAAAAAAGCAGGTTGTGCATAATCACCACGGAGAAATTCTAAACAGAAACGAGCTAATGAATATAGAAATGCATATAAGCAAAATACTTGCCCTTTTTTATGAGTAAAAGAACTAAATAGTAATAAAATTACAAATATTAGAATATCAATTTGTCCTTCCCAGACTTCAGCAGGCCATAATGGTTGATTGCCATACGTATGATAGGCTAATGTGGTTTCTGGATATAAAATACCAAAGTTGCTTCCTGTTGGCGTTCCAAAAGCATCTCCATTCATCAAGTTAGCCATTCGGCCAATTGATTGAGCTAAGATAAGTGCTGGTGCAAACAAGTCCGCAAACGCCCATGTGTCAATATGGTGCTTTTTTGTATACCAGATACCTACTAATGTGCCTAATACAACACCACCCTGAATAGCCATACCGCCTTGCCAAACAAAAGGAATCTCTAATAAATGATTATGATAATAGGCCCAATCAAAGAATAGCACATCCCATAATCGTGCTCCAATAAGACCTGCTATGCCTACATAGATAGAAAAGTCGACGATATGTACATGCCAACCTCGGCCATCTTTTTTGGTTAAATAATAGGCAACACAGGCACCAGAAATAATGGCTATAGCTAATAATGTGCCATAGGCGCGTATAGGAAAATTTCCTATAAAAAATAAGTATTGATGCAAAACAATCAGTCCTTTCTCTTATGTTAATTGAATCTATGAAGTAGTATATACCAATTTTATAGAAAAGGTATAGTAATTTTATCATAGAGTGATAGTAATATGGGATAATACTATACTAGTATATGTGTGTAACGATATTTGATAGTATTTAGGGCAATTAACTGTATGTGATATAATAAATAAATATATAGATTATGTTCTTATCTATAATATTGTAACTGCATTATTGTAGTATATGTTATAAGGTGATATGGATGATAAAAAAAATAATTACTGCCACTTTTATTTTAACTGTAGTTACAGTTAATTGTTTAGCAAATGATGAGCCAATAATTAATGATATAGAAAATTATTCTCATACATCAGTGAATTTTCAACGTATGAATGAGGGGAAAGTAGCTAATACTTTTACTAGTGATTATGGAAAGTTAATCACCAAGGAAGAGTCTTATACCCCGTCTGGAATGGAAAAGCGACGCATTAAGGGGAGTAAGAAAGAAGCTTTATATGAGCACATTACTATAATGCCTAGAAAATCACTTGCTAGAGATAAGATGGAGTATTATAAAAAAAGTAGACAACAGACTGATAAAATGACGATCCATATAGATAGTACTAGACCGTATAAAAATAGTATGATGGATAAGGAGGCTCTGTTAGTTAAAAATATAGATAAATTGAATGAATCTACTACAGAAGATAGCACGAAGATGAAGAAAATCAATTCATCTGTAGTATGTGATTCTCATGATGATAGCAAACCAATTTATGTCACCACAAGTTTATTGCAACTGACTAATAAAGCATATAAAAAGCTTGGGCAGGGACTCATTCGTAATTCTCAAGTATTAATTCCTTTAGATGTGTACTTACAAACTACTACATTGGAGAAAGTGCATGCTATAGAGAGTGCAACTGATAAAATAATGATGTTAGTGCCTAGATTAGATTTACAAGATACATATGTTAGATTTTCACAAGATAGGACTAGAACAAAAATCGAAGTGCCGTTAATTACTATTGATAATATAAAGTATATTAATGGTACCATTGGTAATGGTACTTTAGGTGTTATCGTAGAAGAAGGAAAAAATGGTATTTATATTAAACCATCTTATCAGAGCTGGAAACTTCGTGAAAAAAACATGTTGCACACACCAATATCATGGGCCTTTGATCCATATCCAAGTAAACCATATAAGAAAAGCTTGACCGCAAATCAACAGTCTGTTATTTCTCCAAGTTGGTTTGAATTAGGAGTAGATGGTATTATACCTAATAAAGGCATGAATATTGATTACGTTATGAGTTATGGAGTACAAAAGTATCAAGTTTGGCCACTAATTACGAATCAATTTGATCCAGATATAACACATACTATTTTACATTCACCGAGAGCATGGAAAATTTATGCACAACAATTAATACAGTATGCGCTAATCTATGGATTTAGTGGCTATAATTTTGATTTTGAAAATATTTATCTTAAGGATAAAGAACAGCTTGTAGATTTTGTGGCATATTTAAATGAAGAGTTACATAAGTATAATTTATACACCTCTATTGATGTAACAGGATATTCGGATAGTCCTAATTGGTCATTAGTATATGATAGGTATCAATTGGCTAAGAATGTAGATTATGTAGTGCTAATGGCCTATGATGAAACGTGGGCTTCTAGTCCTAAACCAGGACCCGTAGCAAGCTATCCATGGGTTAAACGAAATGTAACAGATATATTGCAGGAAGTACCACCTAATAAATTGGTATTGGGTATTCCTTTTTACACACGTATATGGACTACTACTAACAATATTACAAAAGGTAGGACGTTAACCATTAAGGATAGTATGGATTACCTATCTAAGTATAAAGATTCTATTTGGTGGGATGATATACTCAAGACACATCGGTTAGAAATCTATGATGGTAAGACGATGAGTGGTAATGAAAAGCATGTTAACTCACTACAAAGGGAAACAGTAAAAAAGAGAAGTAAGATAGTAGAATCAATATGGTTTGAAGATATAGACTCTTTACAGTATAAATTAGAGTTAATTAAGAATTTATCATTAGCTGGCTTTGCAGCGTGGCGAAAAGATTTTGAAACGGAAGATATCTTAGATTTTATCTATCATTATTAGAGGTTCTAGAATTGACGATATTTGTTGATTAGTACTATAATAGACTGAAAGTGTTAATTTATATTAGTATGTATAGTTATTTATTATATCTATATGTGTTAGGTCCTATATGTCATTATATAATCATGGTTACGTAGAGAGATTAGGATATATAATACACCAATATATACAATAATGACATGTGTTATGCTGTATTGTGGAGGAGGAGAGGGCATGAACGAAAAATATGTAGCCCAAGATATTGAAAAAAAATGGCAAGATTATTGGTCTGAGCATAAAACTTGCAAAACAGAATATGATGAAAGTAAAGAAAAATATTATGTACTAGAAATGTTCCCCTATCCATCAGGGAATTTACATATGGGGCATGTACGAAATTACTCAATTGGAGATGTGGTAGCACGATTTAAGAAAATGAAAGGCTTTAATGTATTACATCCAATGGGGTGGGATTCATTTGGCATGCCTGCGGAAAATGCAGCTATTAAACATGGTATCGCTCCTAAAACATGGACGTTGGATAATATTGAAAACATGAAAAAGCAACAAAAAGCATTAGGCTTATCTTATGATTGGGATCGCGAAGTTGCTACATGTAAAGAAGATTATTATAAATGGACGCAGTGGCTATTCCAACAATTTTATAAAAAAGGATTGGCTTATAAAAAGGAAGCTAAAGTTAATTGGTGCGATGATTGTCATACTGTATTAGCTAATGAACAAGTTATTGATGGTCTATGCTGGCGTTGTGATAACCCAGTGCATAAGAAAGATTTAAGTCAATGGTTTTTGAAAATCACTGATTATGCAGATCGATTATTACAGGACTTAGATACACTTGATAGTTGGCCATCACGAGTTAAAGCTATGCAGAAAAATTGGATTGGTCGTAGTGAAGGCACAGAATTTCAATTTTCTATTCCAGAAATTAATAAACAAGTATCTGTGTATACAACGCGTGTGGATACTATTTATGGTGTAAGTTATATTGTGTTAGCACCAGAACATCCGTATGTGGAAGAGTTAATTGCTAATCGTTCAAATGAAAGTGAATTAAAAGCTTTTATTGAACGCATGCGCAATATGAGTGATATTGATCGTACGTCTACAGATGTAGAAAAAGAGGGAATGTTTACAGGGGCTTATGCAAAGCATCCTTTCACTGGACAAGATATTCCTATTTGGATTGCTAATTATGTGCTTGTTGATTATGGTACAGGTGCAGTTATGGGATCTCCTGCACATGATGAACGGGACTTTATATTTGCTAAAAAATATAATTTACCGATTCAAGTAGTGATTCAAAATCAAGAAGGAACAGTAGAAACAGATCCTAATAAAATGACAGCAGTTAATCATGAAGATGGAATTCTCGTTAACTCTGGCGAATTTAATGGCTTAACATCTGAAGAAGCAAGAAAGGCGATTACCAATCGTCTTGAAGAAATGCATATAGGTGAAGGAAAAGTTAATTTTAGATTACGAGATTGGTTAATTTCTCGTCAACGCTATTGGGGCGTACCGATTCCAGTTGTGTATTGTGAACACTGTGGAGAACAACTTGTACCGGAAGAAGAATTACCAGTATTATTACCAGAAGATGTAAAATTTGGGGCAGGAACTACATCTCCATTAGCCACATCAGAGCATTTTTCACATTGTACGTGTCCTAAATGCGGTGGTCCTGCTCGTCGCGAATTAGATACAATGGATACATTTATTGACTCATCATGGTATTTTTTACGGTATACTGATGCACGTAATGATAAAGAAGCGTTTAATAAAAAAATTGCTGATTATTGGATGAATGTGGACCAATATATTGGTGGCATTGAGCATGCTATTTTGCATTTATTATATTCTCGATTCTTTGTAAAAGTTTTGCATGACTTAGGACTTATTGAAGCTAATGAGCCTTTTAAAGGACTTTTAACACAGGGGATGGTTCTTAAAGAAGGCAGTAAAATGTCTAAGTCAAAGGGAAATGTCGTATCGCCGGAAGAAATAATTAATACATATGGGGCAGATACAGCTCGTTTATTTATTTTGTTTGCCGCACCAGTTGATCGTGATCTTGATTGGAGTGATAAGGGCGTAGAAGGTTCTTATCGTTTCTTAGGTCGCGTATGGCGCATAGTTGATACATACTACCAAATTGCACAACAAGGTAATGATGGTGATTTGACAAAAGAAGAAGTGGCATTGCGTCGTGAATTACATAGAACTATAAAAAAAGTCACTGAAGATTTAGATGGTAGATTTAACTTTAATACGGCGATTAGTACTATTATGGAATTAGTGAATGCTATGTATCAATATAAAGATACAGTGAAAAATATGAATGGCGGATTAGCTAATGAACTTGTAAAAAACTTACTCCTATTATTAGCTCCATTTACGCCTCATATTACAGAAGAACTTTGGCATAGTGCAGGGTTTGACGGTAGTATTCATGAAGCAGAATGGCCTATGTATGAAGATAATGCATTGGTTGTTGACGAAGTAGAAATTGCTATTCAAGTAAATGGTAAAGTTCGAGATAAATTGACAGTTCCTGTGAATGCTAATAAAGAAGAATTAGAAGCGTTAGCATTCGCATCTTCTCGTGTTAAAGAATTTACAGAGGGTAAAACAGTAGTTAAATGTATTGTTATCCCAGCCAAAATAGTTAATATTGTTGTAAAATAATTAATTAGGGCAAGTAGTAGAATTATATAGCTTTTATTACGATAGGATAAGAAATATGGGGAAAAAAGAAATTCGACGCACACAATTGTTACAGATATTAGAATCTACCGAACAACCTATTTCAGGAACCATATTAGCTGAACAGTTTAACGTAACACGTCAGATTATAGTAGGTGATATGGCGGCATTGCGTAGTCAGAGATATCCTATCGTGTCTACTGCTAGAGGCTATCAATTATTGCAAAATGTTAAATCGATGGTAAAACGGGAAATTGTATGTAAGCACGATGCTAGTGAAGTTTCCTTAGAGCTATCTACTATTGTTAAATTAGGTGGGATCGTACATGATGTAACAATTGAACATGATGTATATGGCTCTATACGAGTTTCTTTGTATTTACGATCGTTACAAGATGTAGAAAATTACTTAATCAAGCAAAAAGAATCCTATAGTGGACTATTATCTTCTTTAAGTGCAGGTATCCATATGCATACGATTGAGGCGGATAGTATAGAAACTATGGAAATGATTATAAAAAAGTTAGAAGAGCTGGGCATCATTTATCATTAAATATAATCTAGTGATGGCTTCTTTACATTATGTATAATCATAGCTCTTATCATAACATATAGCAGTATTGGTAATTATAGATTTTTTATAACATTAAAGCACTGATATATAATTTTATTATATATCGGTGCTTTTCTTATGTACGTATTGACTTTTTTTAGCACTCGTATGTATACTAAAAACTATACATGTGGTTATGTGTATAGCTTTTAGTATACATACGAGGAGAGATAGGAAGAATGATATTAGATACGTTAAACTCGATGAAAATTTGCAGATTTCATTATCGACTATTAGTATTGGCAGGTATTGGTTGGGCGTTTGATGCCATGGATACAGGGATTATTTCTTTTATCATCCCTATGCTTGTAAAAGAATGGCACATATCTAGTAGTGCAATAGGACTCTTAGGCAGTATTGGCCTATTTGGAATGGCGATTGGTGCTATTTTGGGAGGAACCTTAGCTGATCATTATGGTAGAACTAAAATCTTTACATGGTCAATGATTGTATATGGTGTAGCTACAGCTTTATCTGCCATAGCGCCTAATTATGAATTATTATTGTTTTTTAGATTGTTAGTAGGATTAGGATTGGGCGCAGAATTACCTGTTGCAGCTACATTACTTACAGAATATTCGCCACAAGCATATCGAGGACGTTTTATGGTAGCTCTAGAAAGTTTTTGGGCTGTTGGTTGGCTAGCTGCCGCATTAGTGGCGTATGCGATCATACCTATATATGGGTGGCGTTTTGGTTTGTTGGTAGGGGCTATACCAGCTTTGTATACAGGTATTATTAGAAGACATATACCAGAATCGCTTAGATATTTACTTAAAACAGGACAACTTTTAGAAGCTAATAAGGTTGTTCAATACTTAGAATCAGCGACTAAGCAATCTTTGGGAAGTGTTACTCATGATGATAGTCGGGTGTATACTAATTCGTTAGTGACTCATTTGAATGTAAAAGACTTATTAAATAGAGACTATCGAGTTCGTACTATTATGTTATGGCTTTTATGGTTTGGAATTATTTTTAGTTATTATGGCATATTCTTGTGGCTACCTACACTAGTATATCAGCAAGGATTTACAGTGGTAAAAACTTTTGAATACATTTTGCTAATGACATTGGCGCAATTGCCAGGATATTATTGTGCGGCCATGCTAGTAGATTGGCTCGGTAGACGATATACATTAGCAATTTTTTTACTAGGTAGTGGCATCGCTAGTTATTTTTTTGGCCATGCAGAAACAGAAATGATTTTGCTTATGTGGGGTGCTTTGATGTCATTCTTTAATCTAGGAGCTTGGGGTGTACTATATACATACACACCAGAATTATATCCCACTCGTATTAGAGGGCTTGGTTCAGGTTGGGCTGCAGGTATAGGTAGAATTGGTGGTATTATCGCACCATTATTAGTAGGCACATTATTGTCATATAAAATATCTGTAGACAGCATATTCTTTATGTTTGCAACTGTTTTTGTCATTATAGCAATTGTTGTAATATTATTAGGCGTAGAAAAGAAAAATACGTCCTTAGAAGAATAATCATAGATGTATTTGATTGTATCTATGAATAGGTATGTGAATAGATACAATAATACATTTAGTGATTAGTAAACGTATAATTATAATATATAACAAAATTCTCTTCTGTGATATTGTTATACAACATTTGTATCATGCATATGCAGTGGACTTGTAAATAAAATGAATGAATTATTTTGTTAAGTGTTGAGTTTATACTATTTACATAACAATTGGTTTAACAGAGCTTATTTTATATTGAACTTTTAGCATACAGATGTATAATGCAGTTTATCGATTTTGGTAATGGCAATCGCATCATAGTCAATGAAAATGAATTGCAAATAAGTAGCACAATATATGAAAATCAGTGATATGTAATAAATTTATATTCCATACCTTGGTATGTATTAGTAGTGAGCATGAAAGTATTTAGCAAGGTTAGTCGTGGTGTGTGTACTAGTAGTATTTTATACACATAAATACACAGCGATTTATTTACTAGACATTGCGACTTTTACGAAATCGTATATGAAATATATATGCCCTTATAGTGTCCCTATAGATTAGCTGATAGTCAGTATGTATTGACTGTAGTTGGGATAGTAGAGTATATACTATCAATCAGCACAAGCTAATTAAATAAGGGTTTACAGATAATTCTGTAAACCCTTATTTTTGTTTGATGTCATACAGTCTTGCGTGGCTATAAAGTCCTATAACTCTTAAGAAGAGCCTATCAACTTAGAATATATCTAGATTGATAGGCTTTATTTTTTTGGCAATAATATTAATAAAATACTTGACAATATAATCGATAAAGGTTATGATATAAATGTAGTTAAGGAAGAAAGTAAAAAAGTGGCTACCGATAACAACTGTATTTATCCAACTCGTAATCGCGATAATAGAATTGTTAAAACGATAACCACAGGGAGTCGAAAGAGTCCCGTCTTCCTAACTATTATATCAATGGTGAGTATATGATTTCAAGATTAACTTTAATAATTAGTGTTATTGCTTTTATATTATCAGTATATAATTTATTAATTGCATTAGGAGTATTATGAAATTAGAAGATGTAATGACAACTGGCGAGGCGGCAGAGTTGTGGGGGAAAAGTCCTATATCTATCAAACAGTTATGTACAGGCGTGCAAGGAAGAGGACCACGATTAGAAATAGATGTAGAATGTAGAAAGTCGGGTAAAATGTGGCTTGTAACACGACAAGGCATGGAACGATTATATGGGAAATTAGAAAAATAATGATTCCAAAAAGGACTATCGCATATGATAGTCCTTTTCTTTTGACGGCAAAAAAACGGCAAAAACTAACTATATTTTATTGATAGTTAGTAGACAAATTTTATATATTGCATTTTTGGCTATTATGTTATTTTACTTAGTTTTATTATATTTTAAAAAAATCGAGTTTTACGGTAAAATATTAAATATATATATATAATAATTTATTAGAGACGAGGATATAGTATGTGTAAGCGCAATGATTATATAAGTTGGGACGAATATTTTATGGGAGTGGCTAAATTAGCTGCACAGCGGTCAAAGGATCCTAATACACAAGTAGGTGCCTGCATTGTTAGTGATGACAATAAAATTTTATCTATTGGTTATAATGGTCTGCCATTGCATTGTCATGATGATGATTTTAGTTGGAGCAGAGATACACATAATGATAATAAATATTTTTATGCAGTGCATAGTGAATTAAATGCTATTTTGAATTATAGAGGTGGTTCATTAGAAAATAGTAAAATTTATGTTACTTTATTTCCTTGCAATGAATGTGCTAAAGCGATTATTCAAAGTGGTATAAAGTCAGTTATTTATTGGGAAGATAAGTATGCAAATACACCAGAAGTTATGGCATCAAAGCGTATGTTACAAACAGCAGGTGTTGAGTTAATTCAATATGAACCAACAAGTAGAGTCTTAACTATTCATCTATAGGTAGTTCGGCATGATAAAAAATAGAAATAGTAGTCATTTTATGACTACAGCGATATAAGACATAAAAAAATATATTAATTATACTCATTTATAAGAGTATAGTAATAAATAGGCCGCTAATCAAAGATATATTACTTTGATTAGCGGCCTTATAATTATAGTTTAAGAACATTGAGTCTATCTTGAGAGTAGCTACTTATGTGCTAGAGGAAAGATGTATTGTTGAAAATTATTTTTTATATCGCCTAGAAGTATTTAATCATATTAGGCAAATAAGAAAGATAAATTTAGTAGAATAATTTCTATACTAATAATCTTCCATGTTCCATAATGGGAACCGTAGTTTTATCTTTTTTTATCCCTACAATATTCATATCTTCGTGGCCAATCATAAAATCAACATGCACCATAGAATAATTTATCCCTCGATCTCGTAATTGCTCTGCACTTTTACCTTCGTTATTAGCAATGCAGGTAGGATAGGCAGCACCAATGGCTAGATGACAGGAAGCATTTTCATCGTATAAAGTTTCGTAGAAAATCTTGTTTGATTGACTAATAGGACTATAGTGATCAACAAGTGCTACTTCACCTAAGAAGTGGGAACCAAAATCTGTAGAGATAAGTTCTTCAAGAATTTCTTGACCTTTTTCAGCATGAATTTCAATGATATCTCCACGTTCAATTTTAAAATAAAAATTTTTAATCATATTTCCTTGATAGATTAACGGTTTTGTAGCATACACTATACCGTTAACACCGTTGAATTGTGGTGCTGTATATACTTCTTCTGTAGGAATATTGGCATTAAATTCTATCTTATTATTCGCTAATTCTGTACCACCTTGCCAAATATGTCCTTCTGGTAGGTGAACTGTTAAATTAGTGCCGTTAGAACATGTATAATGTAAGGCTTCTAAGTTTAATGCATTTAATGTTTCAGTTCGTTTTTTTAGGTTAGTTAAATGCGATGTAATGTATTCGTCTTCTGGCACATCAACTAGTCGACACAAACGTAAAATATCCATCCATAAGGCGTATATTTTTTCATTATTAGTTCCTGTATAGTTCAGTGTTTCTGCCCATTCTAGCGTAGCTACTGAGGCAACACACCAAGTTAATTGAGAACCCATAATGGCTTGATGATAAAATGATAACGCGTCATTTAAGCTTTTTCCTTGCATAGCTAGTCGTTTAGGGGGAACTTCAGAAAAGGCTTTAGGATTGGCACTGATCAATGATAGAAAGGCTGATTTACGATCAACATAGGTTTTATAGTAGGCTGATAGCCAATTAGGTTGACGTATTAATGCATTTTCGCGTGCGTATAATAGTCGTTGCTTAGCTACAGGAATAGACCGCCAATTTACGACTACCTCAAAGCAACCCATTTTATAAGCTTCTTCAGTGACAATATATGCAAACTCTTTATTTTCCACATCCACAGAAATAAATAGAGTCTGATTTTTTTGTAAATTGACTCCAGAAGTCAATAATAGTTTAGCATATTCTCTTAATTTTTGATGTAACATAATAGCTCCTTATATCACTGCTAGTAGATTTACTAGGAATTTAGTTAATGACTTAGAATTCTATAGTAGAGGTGATGTAAATGAAACAATACGATAAGAAAATAATATATGGCACTATAGGCATCATAATCATTATATGTATAATTTACTTTCTAGTGCCTATTATAACAGAGAATGAAGTACAAATAAATAATGGAGAAAATCAAGATTCTTATTCAACATCTATGAATGCTAATAGTTCGAGTGATGGAGAGTATCATATTTATATTACAGGGGCTATAGAAAATCCAGGATTATACAATTTAGAAAAATCATATACTATACATGAGGCAATTACATTAGCTGGGGGCTTATTACCTTATGCGGGAACAGATTCTATTAATCTAGCAGAAAAAGTTGAACCGGGAACACATATTCATATTCCATTTAATTTTAATGGGAATCCAGAAGCATTATTACGGAAGCAGAAGATAAATATTAATACAGCAACGATTGAAGAATTAAAAAGCTTGCCAGGTATTGGTGAAACTATGGCAAAACGAATTGATGAGTATCGGAAGGAACATGGTAGTTTTGCTAGTGTTAATGATATGACAAAAGTCAAGGGGATTGGAAAAGCTTTGTTGCGCAAAATTCAAGATAAAGTAACTGTATAGGTAGTATTATGCGTAGACTATATATTTTATATACAGATGTTAGTGCTATTATATTGGCGGCTATGCTTACTGGTATAGGGATAGCATATATGCGAATAGTTGATAGTACCTATCCATTAGAATTACTTGTTATACTTTCTATGTTATATGTAGTTAGCAAAATTATTATTTTTTTACGAACTAGAGAGTTTTTATGGCAACGAATAGTAATCATCACTATATTGATTTTGGGTAGTAGTTGTTTAGGTTATATACTTACAGAACGTAGCGTGATGAATTACTATGAATTACAACCATTTTATGCTAAACAAGAAGGACAGTATATTATAGCTACGACTAAGGATAGTGAGCTAGTTTCTTTTTCAGAGGGTGCTTATCAAAAAATTACAGGAAGATTATATGGAGTAATAGCAGAGAAAAATCATAAAGAATGGCATATAGTAGGAAAAGGTCTAATTAATACGTATAGTAAAATAGAGACTAATACACAAAAAAAAGATATGGTAAAAAATGAGACACATCCTAACTTGCTGCAAGCAGGCAGTTTGATAATGGTAAAAGGGACTCCTACTATATATCGACCTATCAAAGAAGTAGGGTCAATTGATTTGACGGCTAGAGCGATTTCTTCTGGAACGGTAGCTACTATTTATAATGGTGATTATCAATATATATCCGAGGAAATGTTGTCATCCTATGGCTTTCATGAATCATTTATAGATAGGATGGTACGAAATATCTATAGTGTAACAAGTCACTTCCGTTATAGAATTAGTGACTATATACATACTTATCTGCCAGAAGAAGAAGGAACTATTTGTAAGTCCCTTATATTAGGTGCTAATTATCATGATTTATCACCATTGATTATAGATACATTCTCTTACTCTGGACTCATTCACATTTTATCTGTGTCAGGTTCACATATAGCCTTGCTATTTTCTTTTGTGTATGGGAGCTTAGCTCTGTTTCGCGTACCTAAACGAAAATCGGTATATGTCGCCTTATTAGTTGTTATCGGTTATTGCATACTGCTTGGATTTAATGCCCCAGCGGTAAGAGCCTCTATCATGGGCGTCATCATTGGTATGAGCGTTATTATGGGCCGAAGATATAACGCACGACAGGCTTTATTGAATACAGCTATTGTTTTATTAATATATAATCCATTATTAGCACTCGATATAAGTTTTCAATTTTCTTTTCTTTCCACGTTAGGAATTATTTTATTTTTTAGACCAATGTATATATTACTGCCACGTATACCAAGTTACCTAAAAGGTCCAATTATTCTTTCTTTAACAGCTCAAAGTATAATTTTGCCGCTACAATTATATTATTTTCATTTTTTTAGTCCTATTTCAGTGGTGACGGCTGTTATTGTAACACCTTTATTAGATGTAGTAATTATTTTATTATTGTTAGTCTTAGTACTATCAATCGTTATATCTGTACCTATACTATGGTATGTAATTAAATGGATATTACAGTTAGCGTTATTTTTTAATTATTCGTTAGTACAGTGGCAATTTTCTGTAATTTGGGTCGGCATGTTACCATTGCTATATAGTGTGATATATTATATGGGAATTAGATGCTTGTATTACTATGTAGCCGAGATTTCAGTCGTTATATATCACTATGTGATTTATGTGATTAGTATTATTGGTATCACGTTTATATTCGCACTGGGTATGAATTATTATAGTAGTCATCTTAGATTTCATTATATCCCGATAAAACGAGGAATAGCATATACTATTGTACAAGGATATAATAATCGCATGTTGTATATCGATATGAAAAATAATCCTATAGATATAGCGGATATACGAATGTTACGTAAAGCGATTCAAGGCCAAGGATTTTCATCGTACACAATGATTA
The DNA here is from genome assembly GCF_947090115.1 of Veillonella montpellierensis. Classification (NCBI taxonomy): domain Bacteria; kingdom Bacillati; phylum Bacillota; class Negativicutes; order Veillonellales; family Veillonellaceae; genus Veillonella; species Veillonella montpellierensis. Next base: position 20,902 of record NZ_CAMUMS010000002.1, on the reverse strand, counting down.
TTGGAGAACATGTGGAAAAGTGTGATAGAGAGCAATTAACAATGTTATGCAATAGGTCAATTAATATGGATAGTAGTAGATCTTTTTATAGACAAGATGAATATAGAATTTCTAGTAGTAGCAATAATAAAGTGCCACATAGTTCAAATCAGAATCAATTATATATAGTAGGCGATTGGAAACCATATAGTGGAGGAGAGCTAGAAATAGAGAAAAGTAATGATAAATTATTAGCAATTCATGTAAGTAATTCACATGGTAATTATTATTTTACTCATGGACAAATAGATAAAAAAGCACTAGAATTAAACAATAAAGTGAATGTATTTATCACAGATACGCCTAAAATTATCGACAGTGAAATTGTAAATAATTCTACTGTTATTTATTACGCTACAGGTTATAAAAAGGTAGATGTTGATATAGATAATGACTATATTTATACTGCTAAGTATCGATATATTCCAGATGTAACACTTTAATTGTATGTAAGGAGATTAGTTATGGCTCAAGTATCAATTATTTATGGCAATGAACCACAATTGATAGAAGAGAAAAAACAAGAAATTTTACAGCGTTATAAAACTATTCCGATTACTACAGTGCGTGATGCCATAGATCCCGTTCGTATTAGCGAGTTTTTATGTGAAGACTCTTTATTTGATGATGAACGATTATTTCTTTTAATTGATCCACCTGTTTTTAAAAAGAGTGGTAAACGAGAAGATCCAGCATGGAATAATTTATATAACAGTATCCTACAGTATAAAGGGAAAAATCCAGTTGTTATTATATATCATGATACAATTGATAAACGGATTAAAACAAATATGGCGCTATTGAATAAAGTTGAGTCAATAGAATGCAAACGCCTAGAAGGCGGTGAATTATTAGCATGGATACGTAATTACTGCACACATCATGGTTTTAAAATCACACCAGATGGTATAGAATATATCCGTCATTTAATGGAACTATGGCAAGATGTATCTGTTTCATTTATGAGAACAGAATTGGATCGATATTTTTTGCAATTAGGTAATCATAAGATAATTGACCAACAGTTTTTGGAAACAAATAGTAGTGATTATGGTGCTAAAAATATTTTTGCTTTTAAAGAAGCTTTATTACAAAAAAATGTATCTACATTATTAGAATTATTTCCGTTTATGTTAGGTTATAAAGAAATTGATCGAGCCATGTCTTATATAGAAGGTCAATTACGGCTGCAATTAATGGTGAGTGAATGCCGTTCACTAGGAATGTCTCGACAAAGCATAGAAAATTTATGTAAAGAGAAAAACTCTTCTATAAAAAGCTATCCCATTAAGTTGGCCTATAATGCAGCCCATGAGATTTCTATATCTGCCCTAGAGAAACTATTAGTAGGTTTATATACGATTATGACTGATAGTCGTCAAGGTAAAAGTGATATGTGGCAATTTAGAGATTTATGTATAGCTTATTGTAAAGAATCAAATTAGTCTAGGTATTGATTGTGTGGAATAGAATATGAAAGTACGGTATCATATAGTATCAAAACAAAAACAGCATACAGATTATTATGTGGATTTAGAAAAACAAGAAGTAACGGTAGAGACAAGAGAACCATCATTCACTACGTTAGATAATTTGCGAAATAAATTAGTTGCTTGGTATGAAGAAAAGGGAATTAGTTTTTCAGCCATACCATCGAATAGTGATACCACATGTTGCTTTTCTTGGAATATTAATACTACTACAGGCGATGGAATGGATACGTATTACTACGCTGGAGGCTGTGGCGTTGGTGAATTGATTGAAGAGATTGAAGCAATTCGCAGTGAACAAAAAGACTGTGAAGTAAGTTCTGACTATAGGGAAGTATATAGTTGTTCTGAAGACGGACCGATACCTATTGATTTTGCTCCATTTATTGAGGATGATGAAAGCCTTGATTTTTTTGATACTGCACCTGTTGCGTGTGATTATGTAACTACTAAACCAGATAGTGTATCTCATAAGAAAGAGGCTACAGTGCGGAGTAGTTATTCTGGAAAATCCCGTAGACGTAAAAATGAAGAAACCGCAGAAGGTATGTTATTGGGACCTCATATTCAAGGTGATGCGGTACATATTATGGATATTAATGATGGTGGTCGCAATTTAGTATTTGAAGGCGTTATTGTAGGGGAATGCGAGTTACGAGTTACTAAAACAGATAAGTCGATTGTCATTGGCACGATTGCTGATATGACTAATAGTATTCGCTTTAAAAAATTCTTTAATTCTGTTGAGGAAGGGGAAGATGTTGTAAAAAAATTAAAAAAAGTATCTTCTGTACGAGTACAAGGAGATGTTGATTTTGATGATAAGTTCGAACGTGATTTTATATTGCAGGTAAAGAGTATAGAAGAAATATCTACCACCGTGAAACGAAAAGAACATCGCGAAGATTCTCGTGTTGAGCTGCATCTTCATACTAAAATGAGTGATAAAGATGCACTTGTATCGGTAAAAGAATTACTACAAACGATTAAAGAATGGGGGCATCCTGCGGTAGCTATTACTGATCATGGTGTGGTACAAGCTTTTCCAGAGGCACAACAAATTGCTAAGGGCTTAGGCGTTAAGGTTATATATGGCGTAGAGGGTTATTTAATTGAAAATCCTGATTCGGATAAACGTTATCATATTATCTTATTAGCGAAGAACCAAGTGGGATTACGGAATTTATATAAAATGATTAGTATATCTCATTTGGATTATTATAAACGGCGACCTAGATTGCCACGTGCGGTTATAGAAGAACATAGAGAAGGCATTATTATTGGTTCTGCGTGTGAAGCGGGAGAATTGATGCAAGCCATTGTTAAGGGGGAGTCTAAAGAGCGTTTATTAGACATCGCCAGCTTCTATGATTATTTAGAAATTCAACCAATTTGTAATAATGAATTTTTGGTACGCCAAGGCATTGTACCTGATAGAGAAACCTTGATTGACATGAATAAAACGATTGTTGAATTAGGAGATGCTTTAGGTAAACGAGTGGTAGCAACTTGTGATGTACATTATTTACATCCAGAAGATAAGATTTATCGTGAAATTATGTTGACGGCCAGTGGATTTATGGACGCGGCCCATCAACCAGATTTGCACTTGCGTACGACGGATGAAATGTTAGCTGAATTTGAGTACTTAGGGACAGATAAAGCATACGAAGTAGTAGTTACTAATTCTAGAGCCATTAATGAAATGATTGATGAACTTACACCTGTGCCAGATGGTACGTATTCGCCTAAAATTGAAGGCTCTGAAAAAGCATTAACAGATATGTGTTATAAAAAAGCGAAATCTATTTACGGTGATCCACTACCAAAAGTTGTACAAGAACGCTTAGATTATGAACTGGAACGTATTGTAGGTCATGGGTATGCCGTATTATATTATATTGCGCATAAATTGGTAAAAAAATCATTAGATGATGGATATTTAGTGGGTTCACGAGGTTCTGTAGGTTCTTCTTTTGTTGCAACTATGGCAGATATTACAGAGGTTAACCCATTACCGCCACACTATGTGTGTCCTCATTGTAAATGGAGTGAGTTTTATACGAAAGGCGAATATCCAGGGGGATTTGACTTACCAAGAAAAAAATGTCCTAAATGCGGCACACCTTTACATACAAATGGTCACGATATTCCATTTGCTATTTTTATGGGATTTAATGGCGATAAAGTACCTGATATTGATTTAAATTTTTCTGGTGATTACCAAGCTAAAGCGCATAAGTATACAGAGGAATTATTCGGCCGTGATAATGTATTTAAAGCAGGTACAATTGGTACGATTGCCTCTAAAACAGCATTTGGCTATGTAAAAAAATATGCAGAAATTCGAGGTATACAAGCACGCAATGGATATTTTGAAAATTTAGCAAAAGGATTTACCGGGGTAAAAAATACAACGGGACAACATCCTGGTGGTATTATGGTTTGTCCGCGAGATATGGATGTACATCATTTTACACCAGTTCAATATCCAGCAAATAAAAAAGAGAGTGGTGTTATTACTACACATTTTGATTATCACTCGATAGAAGGACGTATGACGAAATTAGATATACTGGGTCATGATGACCCTACTATTATTCGTATGCTAGAAGATATGACCGGTATAGATGTACAAACAATTCCTTTTGATGATCCAGAAACATTGAGTTTGTTTTCGTCAACAAAAGCAATAGGCTTGACACCAGAACAATTGCAAGGTGATAAGGTCGCTTCCTTGGCGGTGCCTGAATGTGGAACTAGTTTTGTGCGTCAGATGTTAGAAGACTCTAAACCACAACATTTTTCTGACTTAGTTCGTATTTCTGGATTTTCTCATGGCACCAATGTGTGGTTAGATAATGCACAAACTTTAATTAAAAATGGCACATGTAAATTAAATGAAGCCATTTCTACTCGTGATGATGTAATGAACTATTTACGTAATCATGGAATTGCCGACTTAACCGGTTTTAAAGTTATGGAAAATGTTCGTAAAGGGAAAGGTATTGATAAAAAAGATAAGTTGGGTAATCCAGAATCGGCATATGAAAAAGAAATGCGCGATGGAGGCATACCCGAATGGTTTATTGATTCTTGTAAAAAAATCTCCTATCTATTCCCACGTGCCCATGCAGTAGCTTATGTTATGATGGCATTTAGAATTGCATGGTTTAAAATTAATTATCCCTTAGCGTTTTATGCAGCCTATTTTTCTATTCGCGCTAAGGCATTTGATTTACGTATTATGACACAAGATGTAGATGCTCAATTAGCTGAATTTAAGCGATTAAAAGCACTGGATTATAAAGCTACACAAAAAGATAAAGATATGATGAGTGCCTTAGAAGTATCTATGGAAATGCGACAGAGAGGATATGAATTTATTAACGTAGATTTACGATATTCTCAAGCTCGACGTTTTTCCATTAAAGATGGGAAACTATTACCACCATTTTTAGCTATTGATAGTTTAGGTGAAAAAGTAGCAGATATTATTGTAGAAGAACGAGAAAAGAAATTTTTTACATCCATTAAAGATATACAACGTCGATGCAAGGTGTCACAGACAATTCTTGATACTATGATTTCTATGGGCTGTACGGGTGAATTACCAGACGATGAACAGATGAGTTTGTTCTAAGTATACATTGCATTCTTTGTGAGATAGTGATATTATAGGGTCATAGTTATATATAGTCTTTGAGGTCAGGTGAGATAGTTATATCAATTCCTAACCGGCGGTGATAGTCCGCAAGCCTGTGATGGCACGATACGGTGCAATTCCGTAACCGACAGTAAAGTCTGGATGAGAAAAGACACAATTGCATGTATTAGTGTGTAATTTTAAAGAGGCTATTATATAGTAGCCTCTTTTTTTTATAGGAGATGATGTGTCATGATAGATACAGAATATATGAAGATAGCTATTGATTTGGCAAAAAAAGCAACAGGATATACATCTCCTAATCCCTTAGTGGGAGCGGTTATTGTAAAAGGTGGTCAAATTATAGGCCGAGGATATCATCATAAAGCTGGTACGCCTCATGCGGAAATTCATGCTCTTAATGAGGCAGGGAAAGAGAGTAAAGATGCCACATTATATGTAACCTTAGAACCTTGTTCGCATTATGGAAGAACACCTCCGTGTGCTAAACGAGTTATTGAATCGGGTATACGACGAGTCGTCATTGGTACACTTGATCCTAATCCGTTGGTATCCGGTAAGGGGGTGGCATTGTTAGAACAAGCTGGCATAGAAGTACATGTGGGAGTTATGGCTAAGGCATGTGCTGATTTAAATGAAGCATTTTTTTATTATATACAAAAAGGGAAGCCATTTATTACTGTTAAATCAGCTATGACATTAGATGGCAAAATTGCTACGAGATATGGAGAATCTAAATGGATCACTAATGATGAAGCACGTATAGATTCACATGAACTTCGTGCTAACCATGACGCTATTCTAGTCGGCATTGGGACTATTTTGGCAGATAACCCACAGTTAACTTGTCGTTCTAAGACGATAAAAACACCGCATCAGCCGGATGTTATTATTCTTGATAGTCGTGGACGAACACCGAGTAATGCCAATATATTTACAGAAACATCTAGAAATATATTGATTTTTGTTGGGCCAAACTCTAAGTTATCAGATAGACAGCGACTTATTGATATAGGAGTTGATGTGGTTATGGTCCAAGAGGATACTCACGGACTATGCTGGGCAGAGATACTAGAGGAATTGGGAAAGCGTCAATATGTGTCTGTATTAATTGAAGGAGGGTCGAGAATCATTAGTTCTTATATGCAAGAACAGTATATAAATAAATTTGTTATTTATATAGGTGATAAAATTATGGGAGATGAATTTGCCTTGAATGCATTTAGTGGTAGTCATCTAGTACATTTGTCAGATTCCCTTTCATTAGCATATGAGAAAGTAATGTTATTAGGAAATAATATAAAAATTATTGCTTATGAGAAGGAAAGACGAGGACGATTATGTTTACAGGAATCATTGAAGAAGTAGGTAAGATCGAATCAGTATATAAACGTGCGAAGTCTTTGCAAATTACTATTTCTGGAAACCGTATTTTTGAGGATATGTATGTAGGTGACTCCATTGCTGTTAATGGTGTTTGCTTAACAGTTACAAGCTTTCAAAATAAGCATTTTGTAGCGGATGTGATGCCAGAATCTGTTAAGATGACTACGCTGGCAACATGTAAAGCTGGTATGAATGTAAACTTAGAAAGGGCTATGGCTGCTACAGGCCGATTTGGGGGCCATATGGTAGCTGGACATATAGATGGGACTGGACAAATTGTTGACATTCAACAAATAGATCAATCATTTATTTTTACGATTAAAACAAGTCCAACTATTTTGGAGTATATTATTTATAAAGGGTCAATTACTATTGATGGGGTTAGTTTAACAGTATCAAAGAAAGAAAATACGTTCTTTCAAGTATCGATTATTCCTCATACTATTTCAGAAACTATTTTATCAAATATGCATAAGGGGACATTTGTTAATTTAGAAACAGATATAGTAGGGCGTTACATTAAACATTTTCTAAGAAGTGATACTCAAAAAGATACATCGAAGACGACTGTTACTAAAGCGCTATTGTGTGAAAATGGATTTATATAAATATATGAGGAGAAAACCTATGGGTAAAGAAGTATTTAATACAATTCCAGAAGTATTAGAGGAATTACGACAAGGGCATTTAATTATTGTAGTAGATGATGAAAATAGAGAGAATGAAGGCGATCTCGTTATTGCCGCTGAATTTGCTACTACAGAAAGTATCAATTTTATGGTTAAAGAAGCTCGTGGTATTGTATGTACACCAATGCGAGCAGAGAGACTTGAAGCACTTGGTATTGGTGCAATGGTGGAAAAAAATACGGATAATCATGAAACAGCATTTACTGTAACGGTAGATCATGTGGACACAACAACAGGTGTATCTCCAGCAGAACGAGCGCATACAATTCGTGAATTATTAAATCCAAAGGCGAAACCTGCTGATTTTAGACGGCCAGGCCATGTATTTCCCTTACAGTATAAAGAGGGTGGTGTGTTAGTTCGCCAAGGTCATACGGAAGCATCGGTTGATCTTTGCCGATTAGCAGGGTTACAAGAAGCAACGACGATTTGTGAAATTACTAATGATGACGGGCATATGGCACGACTTGATGATTTATTACAGTTTGCAAAGAAACATAATTTGAAAATATGCAGTGTGGCAGACTTAATTGAATATAGAAAACAGCATGAATCTATTATTTCATTGGGAGCAAAGTCCAAATTGCCTACTAAGTTTGGGGATTTTGATATTTATGTATTTAAAAATGCCTTAGATAATAAAGAACATTTGGCGATTGTTAAAGGGGATGTTACTAGTCAAGAAAATGTATTATTACGAGTACATTCTGAATGCTTAACAGGTGATGTTTTTGGATCTAAACGTTGTGATTGTGGAGAGCAATTAGAACGGGCGTTACGAAAAATTGATGAAGCCGGACAAGGTGTTGTAGTGTATATGAGACAAGAGGGCAGAGGCATTGGGTTGACCAATAAAATTAAAGCCTATGCATTACAAGAGCAAGGTTATGATACGGTAGAAGCTAATGAAAAATTGGGGTTTCCTGCAGATATGCGTGAATATTCAATTGCAGCCCAAATTATTCGCTATTTTGGTATCAAAAGCATTCAATTATTAACAAATAATCCAACTAAGCGCCAAGGAATTGAGCATTGGGGAATTAAGATATCTAAACGTATTCCATTGATTATTAAAGCTAATAATATTAATGCAGGATATTTAAAAACAAAAACAGAAAAAATGGGACATCAATTAGAGATATAAATTAATAGGTATGGACTATAATTGTATTTGCTGGAAATATAGGAGGATATATGTTACAAACAGGTAATTTAGTAGGAACAAATAAAAAATTTGCTATTATTGGCTCTCGGTTTAATGAGTTTATTACTACAAAATTAATTGCAGGTGCTATGGATGCTTTAATACGACATGATGTGTCGGAAGAGGATATTACAACTATTTGGGTACCAGGTGCATTTGAAATTCCTTTAATTGCTAAAAAAGTAGCAGAAAGTGGCAAGTATGATGCAGTTATTTGTGTAGGTGCTGTTATTCGCGGTGCTACTACTCATTATGATTATGTTTGTGCGGAAGTATCAAAAGGAATCGCACATATTAGTTTAGATACTGGAGTACCTGTTATGTTCGGCATCTTAACAACAGAAAATATTGAACAAGCAATTGAAAGAGCTGGTACTAAAGCGGGAAATAAAGGGTTCGATTGTGCTATGGGGGCTATTGAAATGGTAAATCTATTAGATACAATTGGGTAATTAATATATAACACCTTATAATGTGATAAAGGCTAGTGCTGATTGTCAATTATAAGGTGTCTTATTATATAATACCTTTTATGTTAATGGATTTAGTGAAACACCGTATTAGTATAGGAGTAGGATATACTATGGATTATATTAAACGATATACTACGACAGATGGCGTGAGATTGTCTGTTGCAGTGACAACCAATACCGTAGATGAGGCAAGAAAAAGACATGATTTGTGGCCAGTGGCGACAGCTGCATTAGGTCGCACTATGACCGGAGCCTTATTAATGGCGAGTGACTTTAAAAATAAAGAGAACATAAGCATTCGATTAGATGGAAAGGGACCGTTAGGTGTTGTTCATGTGGATGCCTTCGCAGACAATACTGTACGTGGTTACGTGGATCATCCACATATTGAAGTGCCATTACAAGGAAAAGGAAAATTAGATGTAGGACATGTGGTTGGTACTGATGGCGAGGTAAAAGTAACACGATTTACTAAATTAAAACAAAATTATTCCTCTAGCAGTCCTTTGCACTCTGGTGAGATAGCAGATGATTTGGCGTATTACTTATATGTGTCTGAACAAATACCTTCAACTATCAATTTGGGGGTCTTACTTGATGCTGATGGACATACTATAGCTGCAGGCGGATTTTTAGTGCAAGCGTTACCAGATGCTAACGATGAAGTGTTAGCAGTGATTGAAGAGCATATTAATCAAATTGGATCTATCTCTGCGTTTTTAAAAGAATATCCAGATGGAGAGGGATTAGTAGAAAAAATTTTAGCTCCTATGGATTTTCACGAAGTCTATCATCATGATGTATCCTTTCAATGCACGTGTAATAAGGAACGATTTGAAAAAGCCCTTCTTTCATTATCGAAAGCAGATAAAATGGCATTATTAGAGGATGCAACTACTGAATTAGTTTGCCATTATTGCAATGAAACATATCATTTTTCACAGAATGAATTGAAAGAACTTTTCAAGCTTAATGAATAGAAGACATATCTATTCATATTCTAAGCTTGTTGATACAGGAATTTATAAAATCTGTATAACTTTATCAGGAAGATAGTATGTTGTTATAGAGACATGGAATAGATATAGATGTCATTAATTGGTAAAGCTATGCAGTATTATATTGGTGTTTGACATAAGAATTTGTGAAAGAATATGCAGTGAATCAGTTTTGAAATACTTTATGTAGTAATATATAGATGTAGATAGCAATAATATAATATAGCTACTTTAGTGCATAGCTTGTATTGTAATTGTTGATAACGCGGTATAATAGTATATATTTGATGATATTACTTATTTAATTTAGTTTGAGGTGATAATATGAGTATGATTGCAATTATTGGTGGTACAGGTGTGTATGACCCATCCATATTTACTAGTGTTCAGGATAAGTCGTTGAAAACACCTTATGGTGATATTCACTATACAGAAGGTACTTATAAAGATAAAACAATTATCTTTTTAGCTAGACATGGAAAAGGACATTCCATTCCGCCCCATTTAATCAATTATAGAGCTAATATTTGGGGATTGAAAAAACTAGGAGTTACTTTTATCATATCTACTACGGCAGTCGGTTCACTTACTGAAGAATTTAAACCAGGAGATTTTGTGTTAACGGATCAATTTTTAGATTTTACAAAATCTCGTATCACTACATTTTATGATGGAAATGAACGTGGTGTAGCTCATTTGGACGTGACGAATCCGTATTGTCCAGAACTTAGAGAAATTATTATGAAAGAAGGGCTTGCTTTAGGACTTCAAATGCATAATGGTGGTACCTACGTGTGCACAGAAGGACCACGCTTTGAAACACCTGCAGAAATTAAGATGTTTGCTTTATTAGGTGGCGATACAGTGGGAATGACAAATGTACCGGAAGTAAATTTAGCTAATGAAGCGGAAATTGCATATGCTACAATTTCAATGATTACTAATTATGCAGCAGGTATTTCTAAAACAGTTTTAACACATCATGAAGTGTTAGAAATGATGGATGCATCAGCAGAGAATTTGAAAAAACTGATTATGCAGGTGATTGATCAATTAGATCCTAATGTGGTATATGATTGCCATCATCGCATGAGTGAATATGGTGGCTTTAAATTATAAGAGGATTTGTAGCATGAAACCTATTACGTGGAATGGCAAGGAGCTTGTTTTACTTGATCAATCAAAGCTTCCTAGTACAGTTGAATATATTCATTGTACTGATTGGAGGTCTGTGGTAGAAGCTATTAAAATGTTGCGTGTTAGAGGCGCACCAGCTATTGGAGTGGCAGCTGCATATGCATTAGTATTAGTAGCGCGAGAAGTAGACACTAAAGACGGTTCCTATAAAGATAAATTAGAAGCATTTATTCATAATGCATGTATACTGAAAGAGTCTAGACCTACGGCTATTAATTTAGCATGGGCAATAGAACGTATATTACAAAAAGTTGAAAATCATGTAGGAATATTTTCTGATGTGATTAATAGTATCGAGCAAGAAGCAATCGTTATTGAAGAGGAAGATAAAGCGTTAAATGAAGCGATTGGAGAAAATGGGCTTACTCTATTTGAAGGAAAGAGAGGTGTGAGAATTTTAACGCATTGTAATGCAGGTGCCTTAGCGACAGCCGGTATAGGTACAGCACTAGGAGTTATTCGAAAACTTCATAAGAATGGACAATTAGAACGCGTATATGCTGATGAAACTCGCCCTCTCTTACAAGGAGCACGACTGACTAGTTTTGAATTATATGAAGAAGGCATTCCGATTACCTTGCAAACAGATAGTATGGCGGCCTATGCTATGCAACAAGGATTCATTGATGCCGTTATTGTAGGAGCAGATCGCATTACTACCAATGGAGATGTGGCTAATAAAATTGGCACTTATGGTGTAGCCGTATTGGCAAAAGCGCATGATATCCCATTTTATGTAGCCGCTCCGTATAGTACATTTGACTTTACATTACAAGATGGTACACAAATTCCTATTGAAATGAGATCTGATGAAGAAGTGACATCTTTATATGGAAAAAATGTAGCTCCCCTAGGTGTTGATGTACTCAACCCTGCCTTTGATGTAACACCACATGAATTAGTAACTGCTATTATTACAGAACAAGGCGTATTGCAGCCTGATTATAGAGAGTCCATTAGTGCATTACAAAAAGGGTGTATGTAATTAATATAATTATTAATTAACTAGATAGACACTATTAATTAAATTTATTTGTACCATTCAGTAATAGATAGTATAGTAATTTATAAAAGAAAGGAGTGCATAATACAATATTTTCTTCCGTATTATGCAATGTAACTATGAAATCTCTAATTAAAGATATTAACTTGGCTGTTGAAGGTAGAAAGAAAATTGATTGGGTTGCTAATTTTATGCCTGCCTTAAATGAATTAGCAGAAGAATTTACTAAGAATCAAACATTTAAGGGGAAAACCGTTGTAGTTAGCGTTCATTTGGAAGCTAAGACTGCGTATTTAGCTACTGTGTTTGCTAAAGCGGGTGCTGAAGTTATAGTTACTGGTTCTAATCCGTTATCTACACAAGATGATGTAGCTGCAGGTTTAGTAGATATGGGCTTAACTGTTTATGCATGGCATGATTGCACAGAAGAAGAATACTTTATGTTCCTCAATAAAGCGTTAGATCATAAACCACATATTATCATTGATGATGGGGGCGATTTAGTAAACTTATTGCATACTACACGACAAGATGCAAAGGAACGATTAATTGGTGGTGCAGAAGAAACAACGACTGGCGTTCATCGTTTATATGCGTTAGAACATGCTAATCAATTGACATTCCCCATGATTGCTGTTAATGATTCGTATTGTAAATATTTATTTGATAATCGATATGGTACAGGTCAATCTGTGTGGGATGGCATAATGAGAACCACTAACTTAATTGTAGCGGGGAAAAATGTAGTTGTCGCCGGTTATGGTTGGTGCGGTAAAGGTGTGGCTATGCGTGCTAAAGGTCTTGGTGCACATGTATATGTTACAGAAGTAGATCCTATTAAAGCTATCGAAGCTATTTTTGATGGATTTAAAGTTTTGCCAATGGATGAAGCGGCTAAAATTGGTGATATTTTCATTACTGTCACAGGATGTAAAGATGTCATTCGCAAGCATCATTTTGAAACTATGAAAGATGGAGCCATTATGTGTAATGCAGGACACTTTGATTGCGAAGTAAATGGTGTTGAGTTAAAAGAACTAGCGGTGGAACATCATAATGTGAGAAAAAATATTGAATGCTATACTATGAAAAATGGTGTTCGATTATATTTATTAGCTGAAGGTCGTTTGGTTAATTTGGCAGCCGGTGATGGACATGCAGCGGAAGTGATGGACTTATCATTTGCTATGCAAGCATTAGCAGCAGAATACATTATGAATCATAGCACTACATTGGAAAATAAAGTATATGTATTACCACATGAATTAGATATTCGTATTGCTAGTATAAAATTAGCTGCATTAGGATATGCTATCGATACATTGACACAGGAACAAATTGATTATTTGACAAAAGTAAATTAATAATCAATTGTGATTGATCTTTTATAGATGTTAACGTCAGTGATTATCTATACCAGAGGTATTGCTAGTTCTATGGGATATAGTAATAAAAATTATCAGTAAAGCATTGGGTGAATTAAATGGGACAATTATATATTCATAATATTAATATTTTGAGTGGTCATACAATTATTAAAGATGGTGCCTTAGTCATCGATAATGGGTATATCAGTCGCCTGTTAACAGCAGATGATATACAAGAAAAAGAAAAGGAACGCACTATTGCTAATGATGTGTTAGATGGACATGGACAATTAGCAACACCAGGCCTAATCAACACACATACACATATTGCGATGGGATTATTTCGTAATTATGCTGATGATTTGGAGCTTATGGATTGGTTAGAAAATGCAATTTGGCCAACGGAAGCTAAATTAACAGATCATTATGTAAAATGGGGTACGCAATTAGGCATAGCAGAAATGTTGCGTAGCGGAACAACTTGTTTTAGCGACATGTATTTTTTCATGGATACTACGGCACAAGAAGTTGCTAAAACGGGGATTAGAGCGGTGCTGTCAAGAGGACTTGCGGGCGTTGCTCCCACAGCAGAAACGGCTTTAGTTGAGAATAAACAACTATTCATGGATTGGCATGGATATGATCATGATCGTATAAAAGTAATGTTGGGGCCCCATGCACCATATACCTGTCCAGATGAATACTTGAAAAAAGTAATTGCTCTTAGCCATGAAATTGGCGCACAAATTCATATGCATTTGAGTGAAACTAAGGGTGAAGTAGAGAATGTTATTTCACAAACAGGTAAAACACCGATTGCCCATATGAACGAGTTAGGTTTGTTTGATATGGGTTGCTTGGCAGCTCACTGTGTACATATAACAGAAGAAGATATGGATATTATGGCCGCTAAAGGTGTACGTGTGGCTCATAATCCTCAGTCTAATTTAAAATTAGCAAGCGGCATTGCACCTGTACCAGAAATGCAAGACAAAGGAATCATAGTAGGTTTAGGCACTGATGGATCAGCAAGTAATAATAATGCAGACATGTTAGAAGAAGTTAGATTAGCGGCTACTCTTCATAAAGCTCGCTTATATAATCCAAAAGCGATTCCTGCCTCTGTTGCATGGAACATGGGTACCATTGATGGTGCTAAGGCGCTTGATTATTCTGACTTAGGCATATTACAAGAAGGTTTTAGAGCTGATATAGTCTTGTATGATGTATCTGGTGCACATTGGTTACCTCGCTATAACGATGTGGCTTCATTAGTATATGCGGCTAATTCATCAGATGCGAATACTGTTATTGTAGCTGGAAAAATTCTTATGAAAGATAGAAGTTTATTAACCATTGACGAAGAAAAATTACGGTCAGAAATCATAAAGGCACAGGAATATTTTTCTCATTAACCTATAATAGTAAAATATACTTGAAGAATATATCTCTACCATGTACAATATGGTTAGAGATATATTCTATTTTTTTTATTTTTTGCGGGACGTGAAACGTCCATTTAAGAAATTAAAGTATGAATAGAGGTTTAGTGTGAATGATTTATCAGAAATATATCAACGAATAGCTCCAGAATTAATGAAAATCGTTGAAGAACGATATTTATTACTGACACATATCTCGTACGCTCATCCTGTTGGAAGACGAATGTTAGCTATGTTGAGTAAATTATCGGAACGTGTAGTACGTTCACATGTAGAAATTATGAAGGATAATGGACTGATTGAATTTACGCAACAAGGGATGATACTTTCTAAAGAAGGAGAGGAGTTGTTGCCAATATTATCTGCATCATTACATGAACTGAATAAAATCAGTGAATTGGAGCAGAATATATGTAACGCATTACAGTTGGACCGTGTTATCATTTCTAGTAGTGGACAAGAGCGAGAAACTATATTAAAAGATTTAGGCTATCGTGCCTCTAAAGTTTTACAAGAAATTATTAAACCGGGACAAATAATGGCCGTCAGTGGCGGAAGTACTATGGCAGCGGTAGCAGAAGCATTGCCTACTAAGAATTTACCTATTACGATTATTCCTGCAAGAGGTGGGATTGGTGAGCGAGTAGAATATCAGGCCAATGTTATTTCTTCTGTCATTGCAGAAAAATTTCATGGTACCTATAAAATGCTTCATTTGCCAGATGGACTTTCAGCAGCGTCCTTGCGGATATTGACAGAAATGGAACCACAAATTAAAGAAATTCTTATGTTATCGAAACAAACTAATATTATGATGTTTGGTATTGGTGAAGCAATGCATATGGCAGAACAACGACATATTTCTTTAGAACAACGACAAAAATTGAAAGAAGAACATGCTGTTGGTGAGTCATTAGGTCAATATTGTGCTATCGATGGGAGAATTGTATATGCCACAAATAATGTGGGAATCTCTTTATCGCATATAGAAACTATTGATCATGTAGTTGCTGTAGCAGGCGGAAAACATAAAGCTCGCGCTATTATTGGCGTTATGAGGGCCTGCAAGAGGGGAACACTTATTATTGATGAAAGTGCAGCAGAAGAAATTGCTAAATTGCTTTCTATTTTATAGAATTGATTACTATAAGCATATTTTATAATATGTATTTTATATAGTTATTATTTAGGAGGATATAAAAATGGCAGTAAAAATTGGTATTAACGGTTTTGGTCGTATTGGTAAATGTGCTATGCGTGCAGCAATGACAAATCCAGATGTAGAAGTAGTTGCTATTAATGATACTGGTGTTACAGAAAGTACGGCGATTCAATTAAAATATGATTCTGTACATGGCAATCTTCCTAATGAAATTTATGCTAAAGGCGATGAATTGTTTGTGGATGGCAAACAAATTCATGTGTTTCATACAAGAAATATTGATGAACTAGATTGGTCTAAATATGGTGTAGAGATTGTTCTTGAATGTACTGGTAAGTTTAGAAAAGCAGAAGAGGCTAAAGCTCATATTGGTGGAACTGTTAAAAAAGTTTTGATTTCTGCACCAGCTAAAAATGAAGATATTACCATTGTTATGGGTGTGAATGAGAAAAACTATATTCCATCGAAACATCATGTTATTTCCAATGCGAGCTGCACTACGAATTGCCTAGCACCATTTGCAAAAGTTTTGAGTGATACTTTTGGCATTAAACGTGGTATGATGACCACTGTACATTCTTATACAAATGACCAACGTATTTTAGATGGACGTCATAAAGATTTACGACGTGCTAGAGCTGCTGCCTTGTCAATTATTCCTACTACTACCGGTGCGGCTAAAGCAGTTGCGCTTGTTTTGCCTGAACTAAAAGGTAAATTTGATGGATTTGCACTACGTGTACCAACACCTAATGTATCTGCTACAGATTTAACGGTAGAACTAAATAGAAATGTTACGAAAGAAGAAATTAATGATGCGTTCCGTAAAGCAGCAGAAGGCGAATTAAAGGGAATTTTAGGTGTATCTGACATTCCATTGGTATCCACTGATTTTAATGGTGATCCTAGAAGCTCTATCGTTGATACTGATTTAACAATGGTGATTGGAGATAACTTAGTTAAAGTAGTGGCTTGGTATGATAATGAATGGGGCTATTCATTGCGTTTAGTAGATTTAGCTGCTTATATAGCACGTGTTGGTTTAGAATAAATAACGGCTATATTTATCGAGAAATATGATGGATGAGTAACTACTATTTTTAGGTATATGATAATAAAGGTGATATATATATGAAACAAACGATAGAAGACATTGATTTACGGCATAAAACTGTATTAGTTCGAGTTGATTTCAATGTACCTTTGCAAGATGGGTGTATTTCAGATGATACACGTATCACTGCTACAATACCAACTATACAATTTTTAATTGATAAAGGATGTAAAATTGTATTAGCGTCTCATTTGGGCCGTCCAAAAGGAGAACGTAAGCCAGAATTTACATTAGCACCTTGTGCCAAACGATTGGGTGAATTACTTAATAAACCAGTACTATTTATTAATGAATGTATTGGTAAAAAGGTGCAAGATACTGTTTCTGCTATGCATGAAGGTGATATCGTTTTATTAGAAAATTTACGATACCATGTAGGGGAAGAAAAAAATGATCCAACATTTGCAAAAGAACTAGCAAGTCTTGCGGATCTTGCAGTTAATGATGCTTTTGGTGTATCCCATCGGGCACATGCATCTGTAGCCGGTATCGCAAAGTATATTCCTGTGGTAGCAGGGTTATTATTAAAAAAAGAAATTATGTTTTTAAGCAAAGCTACAATGCGACCAGAAAAACCATTTGCTGCGATTATTGGTGGAGCTAAAGTGAGTGATAAAATTTCTGTTATCTCTAATTTATTACCTAAAGTTGACTATATGATTATAGGTGGCGGTATGGCTAATACTTTTCTTGGGGCCTGTGGCAATCCTGTAGGAAATTCATTAGTTGAAACTGATAAATATGAGGTGGCACGTGATTTATGTATGGAGGCACATAATAACTGCGCTAAGTTGTTATTACCTGTAGATGTGGTAGTGGCGGATGCGTTTTCTAATGATGCTAATCGTAAAATAGTATCTGTAGAAGATGTGGAAGATGGTTGGATGATTCTTGATATAGGTCCTAAGACATGTAAGATGTATGCGGAGGTTATCCAACAGATGAAAACAATTGTATGGAATGGGCCAATGGGCGTTTTCGAAATGGATAACTTTGCTACTGGTACTAATGAAATAGCAAAAGCGGTAGCAGAAACCAGCGGTACAACAATTGTTGGCGGAGGAGATTCTGTATCGGCTATAAAGAAATCTGGGTTGGCCGATAAAATTTCTCATATTTCTACCGGTGGTGGTGCTTCTTTGGAATTTTTAGAAGGATTAGAACTTCCTGGTATCGCCGCATTAGCAGAGGTATAAGATGCGAAAAAAAATTATTGCTGGTAATTGGAAAATGAATGGTACCGTGACAGAAAGTACTATATTAGTTGAGGCTATTAAAAAAGCTATATCTTCACAAAAAGATAAGCTAAGTTGTGATATTGTGGTATGTCCTCCTTTTACGGCTATGAGTACAGTCACTGATTTACTAGATGGATCATCTATACAACTAGGTGCTCAAAATATGCATGCTATCGATAAAGGAGCGTTTACTGGTGAAATCTCTCCCCCTATGTTGACAGAATTAGGATGTACTTATGTTATTATTGGTCATTCTGAAAGACGGGAATATGCTCAAGAAAGTGACAGCGATATTCACGCAAAAATTAAGGCGGCTTTTCATTATGGAATGACACCTATTTTGTGTGTAGGAGAGAGTTTAGAGCAACGAGAAAAGAATGTAACGTTGTCATGGATTAAGAATCAATTAACTTCAGCATTAAAAGAGTTATCAAGTGAAGAAGTATCTAAAATGATCATTGCCTATGAACCGATTTGGGCTATTGGTACAGGTATGACTGCAACAGCAGAACAGGCAGAAGAGGTATGTTCCTCTATTAGAAATATGATAAAAACTATGTTTAATGATGAAGTCGCTTCTTCTGTGCGTATTCAATATGGTGGTAGCGTGAAAGGTGATAATGCTAAGGCATTATTACATAAGCCTAATATTGATGGAGCACTCGTTGGTGGCGCGTCATTAGATGCAGATGAATTTATGAATATTATTTTATCAATATAATAATGAGGCTATCAAATGAGAAAAGAAAAACGGACTGTAATGCTAGCGATTTTGGATGGATTTGGGATTGGTGATGCTAATGATTTAACAAATGCTGTTGTACAAGCAAAACCAAAATACTTCACATCATTTTGGAATGCCTATCCTCATACTATGTTAGATGCTTCTGGCTTAGCCGTTGGATTACCACAAGGACAAATGGGAAATTCTGAAGTAGGCCATTTAAATATTGGTTCAGGGCGTGTTGTATATCAAGATTTAACTCGTATTACTAACGATGCAGAAACTGGTGAGTTTTATGATAAACCAGTTATCAAAAAATTATATGCACAGGCAAAAACGGGGAGATTACATATTATTGGATTGATTTCTAATGGTAATGTACATTGTTCATTGGAGCATGTGAAAGCTGTTATTAAAGGGGCTAAGCAGGCAGGCGTTACACAGCTATATGTGCATGCGTTGCTAGATGGGCGTGATGTGGCACCTAAAAGTGCTAGTACGTATATAAAAGATTTAGAATCTTTTATGAGTGTTATAGGTCTAGGATCGATTGCTACCATTGGGGGGCGTTATTATGGGATGGACCGTGATAATCGTTGGGAACGCATCGAAAAGGTATATAAGGCCATGGTGAATGGCATTGGAGATTTTGATACTTCAGCTATACACGCTATAGAATCTTCTTATGACAATAACATTACTGATGAATTTATAATTCCTACTGTTATTGATAATGCTGGCACCATAAACGATGGAGATAGCGTTTTATTTTGTAATTTTAGACCTGATCGTGCTAGACAACTTACTAAGGCGTTAACAGTAGATACATTTGATGATTTTTCTAGAATAGGTGGACAAAAGCATATTTTCATGGCTACCATGACAAAATATGAAGATTCGTTGCCTGTAGAAATTGTGTATACAAAGGGCTTGTTAAAAAATACATTAGGTGAAGTGTTAAGTCATCATGGATGTCATCAATTACGCATTGCAGAAACAGAAAAATATGCACATGTAACGTATTTCTTTAATGGAGGTAAAGAAGAACCTTGGGAATTAGAAGATAGAATATTGGTTAATTCACCAAAAGTCGCTACCTACGATATGAAACCAGAAATGAGTGTCTATGAGGTTTGCGATAGAGTTATAGAGGCTATTAATAAAAATTTGTATGATGTAATTATCCTGAATTTTGCTAATCCAGACATGGTTGGACATACAGGTGTTTTTGAAGCCGCTAAACAAGCAATTACGGCAGTCGATACTTGTTTAGGACGAATTGCTAAGGCGATTCAAACTATAGATGGTGATTTATTAATTACTGCTGACCACGGTAATGCTGAAGTTATGGTTGATCACAATACGGGTGGCCCTAATACAGCACACACTACTAACTTAGTTCCATTTATATTAGTAAGTGATAAACATGCATCTTGTACATTACATAGAGGTGCATTATGCGATATTGCTCCCACAATTCTTGAATTAGCAGGGATTCAACAACCTTCTGATATGACAGGAACTAGTTTACTTGTTCAAGATAAATGATGATGGAGCTACGCATATTTCGTATAATAGATACATAGGCATTATAGTTTTTTATTAAATAGATGACACTATCTGTTTTATTAAAGTGCATGAATAATTTTTATAATTGCTTAATTATAAAATGAAATTGAACACATAAAAAATCCATAGTGAACCTTGTG